>NZ_MQWD01000001.1:2217664-2543838 GCF_002283365.1 Rubrivirga marina
CCGCGCCCACCGAGGCGGCCGCTCCGGCTCCGGCCGACGCCGGGCCCGACCTCCACGCGCTGACGGCCCGCGTCGCCGAGCAGTCCCGGTTCGTCCGCCCCCTCCTCGACGCCGTAGGGAGCGTGGTCGTGGGGCAGAGCCACATGGTCGAGCGGCTCCTCATCGGGCTCCTCACCGGCGGCCACGTCCTGCTCGAAGGCGTCCCCGGGCTGGCCAAGACGCTGACGGTCTCGACGCTGGCGCGCGCCGTCGACGCCCGGTTCCAGCGGATCCAGTTCACGCCCGACCTCCTCCCGGCCGACCTTCTCGGCACGCTCGTCTACAACCAGGCCGACGCCACCTTCCTCGTCAAGAAGGGGCCCATCTTCGCCAACGTGATCCTGGCCGACGAGGTGAACCGGGCGCCGGCGAAGGTTCAGAGCGCGCTCCTGGAGGCCATGCAGGAGCGCCAGGTCACGATCGGCGAGACGACGTACCCCCTCCCGCGGCCGTTCCTCGTCCTCGCCACCCAGAACCCGATCGAGCAGGAGGGGACCTACCCGCTTCCCGAAGCCCAGGTCGACCGGTTCATGCTGAAGGTCGTCGTCGACTACCCGACGCGGGACGAGGAGATCGAGATCATGCGGCGGATGTCGCACGGGACGCCGCCGCCGTCCGTCTCGCCCGTCGTGTCGCCGGAGCAGGTCCTCCAGGCCCGCGCGGTCGTCGGGGAGGTCTACCTCGACGCACGCGTGGAGGAGTACGTCGTCGACCTCGTGCTGGCGACGCGGGAGCCAGAGCGCTACGGGCTCCGGGACCTCCGCGGGCTCGTGGCCTACGGCGCCAGCCCGCGCGCTTCCATCGCCCTCGCGCTCGCGGCGCGCGCCCACGCCTTCCTCGAAGGCCGGGCCTACGCCACGCCCGACGACGTCCGTGCCGTCGCGCTCGACGTGCTTCGCCACCGAGTGGCTGTGACGTACGAGGCCGAGGCGGAGGACGTCGCCTCCGACCAGATCGTCCGCCGCGTCCTCGACACGGTCGAGGTCCCGTAGAGGGATCGGGAACGAGGGTGGGCCATGAGGGCCTCATCCCTCGATCCCGCATCCCGCATCCCCCTTGACATGCGCAAGCCTCAGCCCTTCCGGCGCGACAAGATCCTGATCCCGGCGCTGCTGACGCGGCTCCGTGACCGCGTCGGCGTCGAGATCGAGGCGTGCGGGGGCGGCGACGCCGAGGACCGCGCGGTGACGGTCCGCCACGTCCACCGGCCGGGCCTCGTGCTGGCCGGCTACACCGAGCACTTCGAGCACCGGCGCGTCCAGATCCTCGGCAACACGGAGTGTCGGTACCTCGGCTGGCTCGAGCCTGAGGCGGCTCGGGATGGGTTCGACCGGCTCCTCTCGTTCGACCCGCCGTGCGTCATCCTCACGGCCGGCAACCGGCTCGACGGCGACCTCGAAGCCCTCGCCGCCGACTACGGCGTCCCGCTCTACCGGACGCCCGTCGCGACGGTCCCGTTCATGGGCCTCCTCCGTGACGTCCTCGACGACCACTTCGCGGAGCAGCTCACGGTCCACGGCTCGCTCGTCGATGTTTACGGCATCGGCCTCCTCCTGACAGGCCCGGCCGGGATCGGGAAGTCCGAGATGGCCCTCGACCTGGTCGAGCGCGGCCACCGGCTCGTGGCCGACGACGTCGTGATGGCGACGCGGACGGGCTCGGGCGTGATCATGGGCGCCGGCACCGACCTCGCCGAGCACTTCATGGAGATCCGCGGGCTCGGCATCATCGACGTCCGGTCGATGTTCGGCGTCCGCGCGATCCGGTACCAGAAGCGGATCGAGGTCGTCGTCCAGATCCACCCGTGGGACGAGGACGAGGAGTACACCCGGATCGACATGGTGACCGAGACGGACTCGATCCTCGGCGTCGACCTCCCGCTCGTCAAGCTCCCCATCACGCCGGGCAAGAACGTGACGGTCATCTGCGAGGTGATCGCCATGAACCACCTGCTCCAGCACTACGGCTACGACCCGGCCGAGGCGTTCTCGACGAAGCTCCGCCAGCGGATCGAGCAGAAGTCCGACACGCCCGGAGCCGGCCGCGGGATCGACTGGTTCGAGCACGACTTCGAGTAGGACGAGGCCGGATCCTAGTCTGCCGACGCGGCCCGCCGGGCGGCCTCGTCTTGGGCGGGAGGACTTCGGAACGATCGGGTTCCGATACGGAACGGAACGGCCGGCGTATCGGGGAGATAGGGGAAAGCCGGGGGTCGAGGTTGCCGAAAGCCCGAAAGGGCGTCTATGTTTACCCCGCCTGTGAGAGCGCTCCCACCACCGGCCGGGGTCAGTCCCGCCGAGCGCGAACCCGGAGCTTCGGCCCGGTTGTTGCGGAACGGGAGCGTGCGCACGGACCGCCCCCTCCTCCGTCCGGCCGCCGTCACCCCCCTGTGGGGCCGCACCGGGGAGCCGCACCACCGTCTCCCTCTCCCGCATGCCTGACAACCGATACTTCTACTACGACCACGACGCGTGCACCTTCGTCGAGGTCGAGCCGAGCCGGAAGGGGCTCTGGCTTAAAGTCGGCGCCATCGCCTGCCTCTCGCTCGTGCTCAGCGCCGTCGGCGTCGGCGTCCTCTCGACGTTCCTCACCTCGCCGACCGAGATCGCGCAGGCCGAGGAGATCGACGCCCTCCGCGGCCAGCTCGCCTCGACGCACTCGCAGCTCACGTCGTTCACCGAGGAGCTCGAGCACCTCGCCGAGACCGACCGCGAGATCTACCGGACGGTCCTCAACGCCGAGCCGATCTCCGAGGACGAGTTCCGTCTCGGGGTCGGCGGCTCCGAGAACAACCGGTTCGCCCGGTTCTCGACGCCCACGGCCGAGCTCCTCACCGAGACGTCCGAGACGTTCGACCGCCTCGAGCGCCAGCTCGAGCTCCAGAGCCGGTCCTACGACGAAATCAAGAGCCTCGCGAGCGACCGCGACGCCGTGCTCCGTCAGCAGCCGGCCATCCTCCCGCTCAAGAACGCCCGCCTGACCTCCGGCTTCGGGATGCGGTACCACCCGATCCTCCGCGTCTCCCGGATGCACGCCGGCGTCGACTTCCCGACGCCCGTCGGGACGCCGCTCTACGCCGCCGGCGACGGCCGCGTCCGGTTCGTCGGCACCCGCGGGGGCTACGGCAACGTGATCGAGATCGAACACCCGCTGGCCGGCAAGATCACGCGCTACGCCCACCTCTCCCGCGTGGCCAGTGGCATCACCGAGGGCGCGCTCGTCCGCCGTGGGCAGACCGTCGCCTACAGCGGCAACACGGGCCTCTCGACGGCCCCGCACCTCCACTACGAGGTCCGCCTGATGAACGCCGAGGAGTCGCCGATCAACCCGGTCGCCACGTTCGTCCCCGACGTCACGCCGGCCCAGTATCGCGAGCTCGTCGAGGCCGCCCGCTCGCAGACGGTCTCCTTCGACTGACGCCCGGCTTGGACCGATGGAGCGACGGCCCGGAGCAACGTGCTCCGGGCCGTTTCCCGTTTCGGGGAACGCGGCGGAGCGTCGCCCGTGTGAGGCGCCATCGAAGACCCGATGTGGACCGCGTGCCTCCGCACGAAGCTCACGGAGCCGCCCCGTTGCATTTCCACAGGCCCGGTCCTATCGTGCCGGCCGACTCCTTTCTCCTGACCCCTCAGACCGCATGTACTGGACGCTCGAACTGGCCGCGACGTTGGAGGATGCGCCCTGGCCGGCGACCAAGGACGAGCTCATCGACTACGCCGACCGCACCGGCGCCCCCGCCGAGGTGATCCAGAACCTCGAGGAGATGGAGGACGACGGCGCGCCGTACGAGAGCATCGAGGAGGTCTGGCCGGACTACCCGACCCACAACGACGACTTCTACTTCGAGGACGAGTAGCGTCGACCGACCCCGTCCGCCTCGGCCCCGAGGCGGGCCGACACGCGACGAGCCTCCGGCCCACCACAGGCCGGAGGCTCGTCGTTTGAGGGAGGGGTACGGCCGGACGGCTCGGGCGCGGACGCGCCCACCCCCGCCGTCCGGTCGCGGGCCAGCAGCAGCAGCCTCCTCCCCGGCGCGCCCCTCCTCGGAGCGCGGGTCAGGCGGAGGCTAGGCCGCGTACGCGTTCGAGGCCGCGGCGAAGGCGCCGAGGGCGTCGTCCACGAAGCGCCGCGCGGCGCGCTCGGCGGCGTGGGGCGACCGGAAGTCGGGGGCCGACGTGTGGAGTGTCAGGTCGCGGTCACGGATCTCGAACGCGAACGTGCCGGCCTCGGCGCGAAGGCGGAGCTGGAAGCCACGGTGGGCGAACACGGCGCGGGAGGGGCTCACGGAGCGAGAGAGGGAGACGGTCGGCAACGGACTGGGGGGGTATCGGGAGGATGGGGGGCCCGATTGAGAAACCGGCGCCCCTAGCCGTTCGAGCTCGTCCAGCCTCCCCATTTGCCGCCGCTGGCGTGACGTTGAGGCCGAGTGTATCGAACCGGACCCCCACCAGGCCGTCCCGTCTCAGCCGGAGACGGGCCCACCGTTGGTGGGGGTGGGGGCGCCATCCGGAGACAGGGCTGCCAGAGCAGCTTCGGCGGAGTCTCGGAACCCGCCGAGCGCCGCGTCGAGCGCCGCGACGGCGCCGGTCACGTCGCGACCCTCGCGGACGTCGCGCTCGACCTCGAACGCTGCATGCGAGAGGGCGTCGGCCCCGAGCGTCCCGCAGGCCGACTTCAACTTGTGCGCCGCGCCGCCCGGGTCGCCGCCGGTGAGTTCGGCGCGGAGCGAGGGCTCGGTGCGGAGGTAGGCGCCGAGGATCTCGGTCGCGAGCGCGTCGTCGCCGTCGGAGAGCGCGCGGAGGTGGGCCGCGATCGCCTCGGGGGTCGGGAGGGCAAGTGCGTCGGTCTCGGGCGTGCTCTCGACCGAACGGTCGGCCGGGGCGGGGACCGGAGGGGGCGCGTCGTCGGTCCGTTCGGAGACCCCGCCGGCGAGGGCGATTTCAGCGCGGAGGTCCTCCAGCCGGACCGGCTTGGTGAGGAACCCGTCCATGCCGGCCTCGCGGCAGCGGGCGGCGTCCTCCGCGAACGCGTTGGCCGTGAGGGCCACAACGCGCGGCTGGCGCGCGGCGGGGAGCTCGGCCCGGAGCCGCCGCGTCGCGCCGATCCCGTCGAGGACGGGCATCTGGAGGTCCATCAGGACAAGGTCGTAGCGGTCGCGCCGGAGCGCGTCGAGCGCCTCGGCCCCATTCTCGGCCACATCGGGCGCGATGCCGAGGCGGGCGAGGAGGCCCGTGGCCACCTTCCGGTTGACCTCGTGGTCTTCGACGAGCAGCACCCGCAGCGGCCCCTGGACCGGGCCGGTCGCGAGCTTTTTCGCCGCCGGCCGGCGGCTCCCGACGAGCTGGGCCACGACGTCGGCGAACCGGTCGGCGCGGAGCGGCTTGGTAAGGACGGCGTCGAACACGCCGGAGGCCACGACGGCGCTGCCGAGTGGAGCGAGGAGGAGGAGCGGGAGCCCCCCGAGGGTGGGGTCCGTGCGGAGCCGGTCGGCGAAGCCGAAGGCCCCCTGGCGGTCGGCGTCGGCGTGGTCGGGGCGGTCGTTGGCGTTGAGCGCGAGGGCGGCGAGGTCGTACCGCCCGCCGTCGGCGATCCAGGCGGCGGCGGCGTCGACCGTGGCGAAGGCGGCGACGCCGAGCCCGTAGCTCTCGGCGAGCGCGACGGCGGCGTCGCGGGCCGCCGTGTGAGGCTCGACGATCAGGAGCACGGCGCCGGCCGGCGTCACCGGGGCGGTCGGGGGGGCGTCGACCTCGGGCAGCGGGATCCGGATCTCGAACGTGGACCCAACGCCGACCTCGCTCTCGACCGACACGACCCCGCCCATCTGCTCCGCCAGCCGCTTCGTGATGGCGAGGCCGAGCCCGGTCCCCCCGAAGCGGCGCGTCGTCGAGGCGTCGACCTGCGTGAACGAGTCGAACAGGGTGTCGAGGTGCTCGTCCGGGATGCCGATGCCGGTGTCTGAGATGCGGAGGGAGAGCTCGACCGTTCCGCCGCGGCGGCGTCGGGCGTCGAGCCGGAGCGCGACCGTGCCCGCCTCGGTGAACTTGACGGCGTTCGAGAGGAGGTTGAGCGCGACCTGCCGGAGCCGCGCGCCGTCGCCGAGGACGATGTCCGGGACGTCGGGCTCGACGTGGCAGACGACCTCGACGCCGCGCTGCGTGGCCGTCTGCGCCACGACGGCGACCGCGTCGTCGACGAGCGGGCGGAGGGCGACCGGCTCCGACTCGAGGTCGAGGCGGCCGGCCTCGATCTTGGAGAAGTCGAGGACGTCGTTGATGACGCCGAGGAGCGCCCGGCCCGAGGCCTGGATCGTCCCGACGTAGTCGAGCTGGTCGGGCGAGAGGGGCGTGGCGGCGAGCACGTCGGTCATCCCGATGACCCCGTTGAGCGGCGTCCGGATCTCGTGGCTCATGGCGGCCAGGAACTCCGACTTCGCGCGGGCGGCGTCGAGCGCCTCCTCTTTGGCGTCGTGGAGCGTCTGGAGCGTCTCCTCGCGGGCCCGCGTCACGAACACGCCGAGCGCGCCGAGCGCGCCGAGCGTCGCCAAGAACGCCCCGCGCGGGACGCCGGGCGCGTCGAGCGTGTACGCGGCGAGCGCCATCGACCCGACGAACAGGACCGTGTAGGTCGCCAGCCACCGCGACGTCTGGATCCCGGCCGAGCACCCGAGGAACACGAGGAGCACCCCGAACGCGGCCGTCGGCGTGAGCCCGCCGACCGTGGCGACGTAGATCTGCCACGCCGAGACGATGAGGAAGAGGCCGTAGACGAGGACGTACGCCTTGCTCCGGATCGTCGTGCTCGTGAAGGTGAGCGTGCCCAACGAGAGGGCCGAGAGGCCGATGGCCAGACGCCCCGCCAACGGGTCGACCGTCGTCGGGCCGCCGAACTGGTACTCCCACCCGATGGCGACGAACGCCGCGCCGCCCACGAACAGGAGCAGCCGGTAGATCCAGATCGGGAGGGGAGAGTCGTCGGCGGACACGGCGGGTGTTTCGGAGCGCCCCGGGCGATTTGGTAACCACCACCGGGACGGAGAGGGCAGGAGAGAGCCGTGGGACTCAGTTGCAAACGGCGGTCCACCCACCCGAACGCGCGGCCGAGGCGGTCGGACTCCTCCATTCCTCACCCGCGGTGGGTGGGGCGGTTGCCATCTTCTCCTTTCGCCCCGCCCGACGCCCGATGCCGACAGACACGCTCGCCCCCTCCGACCTCAAGCGCGGCCGCGAGGTCGAACTCACGCTGACGGACTTCGCCGACCGCGGCAAGAGCCTCGCCCGCGTCGGCGAGGGCGACGGCGGGTTCGTCGTGTTCGTGGCCGGCGCCGTGCCGGGCGACCGCGTCCGCGCCCGCGTGTTCAAACGGAAGAAGGGGTTCGCCGAGGCGCGGCTGCTGGAGGTCCTGGAGCCGAGCGAGCTCCGCACGGAGCCGCGGTGCGAGTACGCCGCGTCGTGCGGCGGGTGCAAGTGGCAGCACGTCGAGTACCCGGCGCAGCTGGCGATGAAGGGAGAGCAGGCTGTCTCGGCGCTCACCCGCGCCCGCCTCGACCTCTCCGCCGCCGACGTCCGCCCGCCGCTGGGCGGCGGCGCCTACGACGGGTCGGGCGGCGTCTACTTCTACCGCAACAAGATGGAGTTCTCCTTCTCCGCCATGCGCTGGCTGACGGACTGGGAGATCGCGACGGGGGAGGAGATGGACACCGACTTCGCGCTCGGCCTCCACGTGCCGGGCCGGTTCGACAAGGTCCTCGACCTGAAGGCGTGCTACCTCCAGAGCGAGTGGAGCGCCCGCCTCGTCAACGGCGTCCGCGCCTTCGCCAAGGCGCAGGGGTGGTCGCCGTGGCACCCGCGCGAGCACACGGGCTACCTCCGCATCCTCGCCCTCCGCACGCCGGGCCACACCGACGACCGGATGGTCAACCTCGTGACGTCGTTCTACGACGAGCCGCGCATGGCGGCCTTCGCCGACTTCCTCCGGGCCGAGTTCCCCGAGGTCACGACGCTCGTCAACACGATCAACTCGGGCGTGGCGCAGACGGCGTTCGGGGAGGCGGTCCACACGGTGTTCGGGTCGGGCCTCGTGCGCGACAAGATCGGGCCGCACACGTTCGAGATCGCCTCGAACGCGTTTTTCCAGACCAACACGGTCGCGGCCGAGGGGCTCTACGCGGTCGCCCGTGAGTTCGCCAACCTCCAGCCCGACGACGTGGTCTACGACCTCTACTGCGGCGCCGGCACGATCTCGCTCTTCGTCGCCGACCAGGTGAAGAGGGTCGTCGGCGTGGAGCTGGTGGAGGAGGCGGTTGAGAACGCCCGCGCGAGCGCCGAGGCGAACGGGGTGGCCAACTGCACGTTCGTCGCCGGTGACATGCTGGAGCTGCTCAAGCCGGAGCTCGTGGAGGAGCACGGCCGGCCGGACGTCCTCATCGTGGACCCGCCGCGGGCCGGGATGCATCCGAAGGTGGTCGGCCAGATCGCCCACCTCCGGCCGGAGCGGATCGTCTACGTCTCGTGCAACCCGCAGACGCAGGCGCGCGACCTCGCCATGCTCCAGGAGGCCGCGGCCTACACCATCGAGGCCGTCCAGCCCGTCGACATGTTCCCGCACACGCACCACGTCGAGAGCGTCGTCGGCCTCCGGCTGACCTAGGGCGGCCCCGCCCGCCTCGGCGAGCTCCTCCGGTTGGCGACCGAGGCGGACCGACTCCGCTCGAAACCTCGCCCACGGCCCGGCGCGTTTCGATCTGCCCCCCGATACTCCAGTTATGCCGCTTTCTGACGACGACCGAACCTTCCTTTTCGACCTCCTCCGCACGCCCTCGCCGACGGGCTTCGAGGCCCCCGGCCAGCGGCTCTGGGCCGCCCGCGCCGCCGAGCGCTCCGACCGCGTCGAGAGCGACGCCTACGGCAACGCCTGGGCCGTCCGCGACGGCAAGAAAAACGCCCCGACGGTCCTCCTCGAGGCCCATGCCGACGAGATCGGCTTCGCCGTCAAGTACGTCTCCGACGACGGGTTCCTCCGCGTCGACAGGATCGGAGGGAGCGACCACGCGATCGCGCGAGCGCGCCGGCTCGTGTTCATGGGCTCGAAGGGCCCCGTGCCTGGCATCCTCGGCAACACGGCCATCCACCTCCGCGACCGGAGCAACGACGAGAAGGCCCCGAAGATCGAGGACCTCTACGTCGACGTCGGCGCCAGCTCGCGCGAGGAGGTCGCCGACCTCGGGCTCCGCGTGGGCCACCCCGCGGTCTACGCCGACGCGGTCGAGATGCTGACCGACACCCGCGTCACGGGGCGCGCGCTCGACAACCGGCTCGGCGGGTTCGTCCTGACGCAGGTCCTCGGCGAGCTCCGGACGGGCAAGAAGCACGCGGCGACCGTCACGGCGCTCAACGCGGTCCAGGAGGAGATCGGCGGGAATGGGGCGAAGATGGCCGCCTACGCCATCGAGCCCGACGTGGCCGTCGTCATCGACGTGACGCACGCGACGGACTCGCCCGGCATCGAGAAGGCCAAGCACGGGGAGGTCAAGCTCGGCGAGGGGCCGACCGTCACGCACGGGACCGTCAACCACCCGGCCGTGGTCGAGCGGCTCATCGAGGTGGCCGAGGCGAACGACATCCCGCTCCAGCACGAGTCGTCGAGCCGGTACTCGGGGACCGACACCGACGTCATCTTCACGTCGCGGCGGGGCGTCCCGAGCGCGCTCGTCTCGATCCCGATGCGCTACATGCACTCGACCGTCGAGACCGTCGACCTCGGCGACGTCGAGCACACCGTCGCCCTGCTGGCCGCGTTCGCGCGGTCCGTCCGTGCCGACGACACCTTCCGCACCGCCGTCCTCTGATGCCCGAGACCGACCCGTCCATCTCGCCCCAGTGCGTGCGCTGCGGCTCCGACGCCCTCATCCCCGACGCGTTCTTCTACGCGGAGGGCTACGGGGGAGCGAAGCTGTCGGTCGGCGTCTACAAGAAGCCGGAGGCGGCGCTGATGAAGGGGCCGGTGCGGACGGAGCTCAAGCTCTCGGTCTGCGGCGACTGCGGCCACGTCGAGGCCGAGGCGGCCGACTTCCGGGCGCTCTGGGCGGCCTACGTCGAGCGCCTCTCCCGCGAGTTCGGGCGGTAGCGGACCCGCCCGCCTCGGCGCCGAAGCGGGCCGAGCCGGGCGCGGCGGAACACCCGGCCGAGCCTCCGCGACGGATCTAGCTTGATGCCCCTCTCTACGCCGATCATGTCCCGTCCGCTCCTGTTCGTCGCCCTCGCCCTCGTCTGGGGGGCCTGCGGGTCGAGCGCCTTCGACGCCGAGCCCTACCGCGGCACCGAGGCGGACGTCGAGGCTGGCGACGGCGCCGACGTCACCCTCTACTCCCTCGGGCGGCCGACGGCGGACTCCACGGCAGTCCCCCGCGTCGTCCCCGCGTCCGACTCGGCGACGACGCGGTGGGACCTCGGTTTCCGCGGCACGGAGATCCTGCTCAACGGCGGGTCGAGCGGACCCGGCGCCGGCGTCGGCGTCGTGGTCGACGTCCCGATCGAGGAGGTCGACGACGCGCTGAACGACGACTACGTCTACCGCCGCGACGGCGAGTCGCCGTGCCCGAGCGGCCCGCCGCGCGCCGTCTGCACAGCCCCGGGCGACGGGTGGTTCGAGGAGGTGGGGCTGCCCGGCGGCGGCACAGCCGTCGTCCCGGTCGAGGGCCGGACGCTCCTGCTCCGCCTCGGCAACGGACAGGGCTACGCCAAGGTCCGGTTCGTGAGCTACTACCGTGGCGCGCCCGACGTGGCCGCGATCGACGACGACTCCGAGGGCGGGGTCTACACGTTCGAGTACGTCGTCAACCCCGATGGGTCGTCGTTCGTGGAGACCGAGTAGCGCTCGGATCCGGCGGAACCGTCGGTTCAGGGGCGGCGAGGAGAACCGGCCGAGCCCCGGGGCGTGCACGGCGCCCGGTTCCCCGTCGCCCATGCGTTTCCCACTCCTCGCGCTGGCCGCGCTCGTCGCCTGCTCCGACGTGCCTCCCGCCGAGCCGCCCTCGGCGACGCTCGTCGTCCGCGCGGTGTACGTCCAGCCGATGTATGGGGGAGAGGCCATGCTGGTCAACCACGAGGCGATACCCAACCGGATGCCCGCCATGCAGATGGCCCTCCGCGTCTACACGCCGGCCCTGCTCGACAGCCTGACCGAGGGCGCCCGGGTCGCGCTCACGCTCGACAGCGCGTCGCTCGAAGTCGTCAACGTCGAAACGCTCCCGTTCGACACGGTCCTCGACCTCGAGCCAAGGGACGCCAGCGGACGGGGCGGGATCGTCCTGCCCGACACCGGCGGCTAGAACCGGACGCTCAGCCCGAGACCGCCGAACGCGTCGGGCGCCGCCGCCGTCAGGCCGAGGCCGCCGTGCGCGTCGAGCTGGAGATCGGGCGAGAGGAGGAGAGTCGCGCCCGTGTGGGCGAGCACGGCCGCCCCGTCGGGCGTCGTGCCGGCGGCGACCTCGGCGAACCCGCCGACGTGCTCGGCGAGCGGCACCCCCAAGACGGCTGTTCCGCCGACCTCGGTGCGGTCGGTGGTCCGGTCCCACACGACCTCTGCCTGCGCCCCGAGCGACACTGCCCCGAGGTCGCGGCCCACGATGAGGATCGCCAGCGGACTCACGCTCGCGTCGCTGTCGACCGGGATCGAGACCTCCACGATGGCGGCGACGTCCCACTCTGCGAACCGGGCGAGCCCGGCTTTCGCTCCGAGAGCGAGGTCGGTGAAGCCCCGATCATCCGGGCGCGTCACGTCGGCGATGCGGTAGCCGGGCAGGCCAAGGCGGGCCTCGAACCCATCCGCCAGCCCGAGGCGGACGAGAGCCTCCGGCCCGGAGACCCCGAACGCGCCGCCGCCAGCGCCGGTGTCGACGACCTCGAACGACGCGCCGGCCTCCACCTGGACCCGAGCCGTCGGAACGGCGACGGCGCTCTCGGTGAAATCGGGCCGGTCGGTGACGAGCTGCGCCGAGGCGGGGAGAGCTCCGACGAGAAAGGAGAGGACGAGGGGCCGGAACATGGGCAGAGCAGACTGGTTTAGGGTGGCCTAAATTAGCCGAGCCTAAATCCGGTTCCCATGCCGTCTCCCGCCGTCGAGGATTATCTCAAGGCCATCTACCAACTCGGGCGCACCGGCGACCCCGTTCGGACGTCGGCGCTGGCGGATCACCTCGGCGTGTCTCCGGCGTCGGTGACGGGGATGCTGAAGAAGCTCGCCGAGGCGGGCCTCGTGGCCCACGAGACGTACCAGGGCGCGCGCCTCACGGAGCCCGGCCGGCTCGTCGCCGTCGAGACGATCCGCCATCACCGGCTCGTCGAGACCTACCTCCACCAGGCGCTGGGCGTGCCATGGGACCGTCTCCACGACGAGGCCGAAGCCTGGGAGCACGTGCTCTCCGAAGACCTCGAGGCCCGCATGGACGCCGCGCTCGGCCACCCGACCCACGACCCCCACGGGGCCCCGATCCCCACGCCCGACCTCGAACTCGACGAGGAGGACCGGCTCCCGCTCGCCCGCCTCGACCCGGGACAGGAGGCGACCGTCGCCGAGGTCAGCGACCATGACGGCGCGCTCCTCCGGGCCGTCGGCGCGGCCGGCCTGTTCCCGGGCGTCCGGTTCCGCCTCGACGCGGTCGCCGACGACGGCGCCGTGGCCGTCCAGCTCCTCTCGGGCGACCGGGCCGGCGAGACCGTCCACCTCGGCGCCGACGCGCCCCCCTTCCTGTTTCTCGACGACATCCGATGAGCCCCCCCGACCGCCAGCGCACGACTGCCGTTCTCTCCTCCCTCGGGGCCGCAGGCCTGGCCCTGCCCGTCGTGGTCCTGGCCCTGAGCCTCGTCGGCTGTGGGCCGGCCGAGGGCGGGGCCTCCGGCCCGATCGCCGAGCGGACCGTGAACGTCGTCGCCACGACGAGCATGATCGCGGACCTCGCTCGCGAGGTCGGCGGCGACCGAGTCGAGGTGGAGGGCCTCATGGGAGCGGGCGTCGACCCGCACCTGTACCGGCCGCGGGAGAGCGACGTGGCGCGCCTCGTCGGCGCCGACCTCGTGCTCTACAACGGGCTCGAACTGGAAGGGAAGATGGGCGAGGTGCTGGAGCAGGTCGAGGGCCGTGGGATCGTGGCCGAGCCCATCGCCGAGGTGATCTCCGAGGACGTCCTCCTCTCGCCGCCGGAGTTCTCAGGCAGCTTCGACCCGCACGTCTGGATGGACGTCGCCCTCTGGAAGCGCGTCTCGACCGCCGTCGCCGACGCGCTCGCGGCGCTCGACCCGACGCACGCGGAGACCTACGCGGCCAACGCGGCTGCGTACCAGACCCGCCTCGACTCGCTCGACGCCTGGGTCCGCCAGCGGGTCGCGGAGGTGCCCGAAGACCGGCGCGTCCTCGTCACCGCCCACGACGCGTTCAACTACTTCGGCGAGGCGTACGGCTTCGACGTCCGTGGGCTGCAGGGGCTCTCGACGGCGACCGAGGCGGGCACGGCCGACGTCCGCGACCTCGCGGCCTTCGTGGCCGAGCGCCGGATCCCGGCCATGTTCGTGGAGTCGAGCGTGTCGCCGCGGAACATCGAGGCGGTCCAGCAGGCCGTCCGCGCACGCGGCTTCGACGTCGCCATTGGAGGCAACCTGTTCTCGGACGCCCTCGGCGACCCCGGCACGCCGGAGGGGACCTACGAGGGCATGATCCGGCACAACGTGAACACGATCGTCGGCGCCCTCGCGCCGGCCGAGTAGCATGGAACCCATGCAGCGCTTCGCCGTCACGCCGGCCATCGACGTCGCCGACCTCACGGTCGCCTACCGGGACGAGCCCGTGCTGTGGGACGTCGACCTGCGGGTGCCCGAGGGCGTGCTCATGGCGATCGTCGGGCCGAACGGGGCGGGGAAGACGACGCTCATCAAGTCGATCCTCGGCCTCCTCCCGACGGCCGCCGGGCGGATCGAGGTGCTGGGCGCGCCGCTGGCGGAGCGTCGCCGCGACGTGGCCTACGTCCCCCAGCGCGGCTCCGTCGACTGGGACTTCCCGACGAGCGTGCTCGACGTGGTGCTCATGGGCACCTACGGCCGCCTCGGGTGGATCAAGCGGCCCGGCGCCGAGGAGCGGGCGCGGGCGTCCGAGGCGCTCGAGCAAGTCGGCATGGCCGACTTCGCGGACCGGCAGATCGCGCAGCTCTCGGGCGGCCAGCAGCAGCGCGTGTTCCTGGCGCGGGCCCTCGTGCAGGACGCCCGCGTCTACCTCATGGACGAGCCGTTCCAGGGCGTCGACGCGACGACCGAGCGCGCCATCGTCTTGCTCCTCCAGCGGCTCCGGGAGGAAGGGAAGACCGTCCTCGTCGTCCACCACGACCTCCAGACCGTCCCCGAGTACTTCGACTGGGTCCTGCTCCTGAACGTCCGCCGGATCGCGGCTGGGCCGGTCGACGAGGTCTTTACCGACGCCAACCTCCGCGCGGCCTACGGCGGGCGCGTCCCGTTCCAGGCCGGCGGCGCGTCGCTCGCCGACCCCGCCCGCCTCGGCACCGAGGCCGAGGGAGCTACGCCGCCCGTGCCGTGATCGAACTGGACTACACGCTGCGGACCGTCGCGCTGGGCGCGGCCGTGCTCGGGCTCTCGTCCGGGTCGCTCGGCGCGTTCGCCGTGCTCCGCGGGCAGTCGCTCCTCGGCGACGCCATCAGCCACGCGGCCCTGCCCGGCGTCGCGCTGGCCTTCCTGCTGACGGCGAGCAAGGCGCCGCTCGTCCTCGTCGTCGGGGCCGGGCTGGCGGGGTGGGTGGGGACGCTCTGCGTGAGCGCGATCGTCGAGCGGAGCCGGGTGCCATACGACGCCGCGCTCGGCATCGTCCTGTCGGTGTTCTTCGGGCTGGGGATGGTGCTCCTCACGTACATCCAGGCGCAGCCGGACGCGAGCCAGGCCGGGCTCGACACGTTCCTCTTCGGGCAGGCCGCCGCGCTCGTCGGCCGCGACGTCGTGACGATGGCCGTGCTCGGGGCGGTCGCGCTCGTCGCGATGCTCGTCTTCTGGAAGGAGTTCAAGATCCTCCTGTTCGACCCCGACTTCGCCGCGTCGCAGGGCTTCCCCGTCCGTGCCCTCGACGTCGGGCTGACGACCCTCCTCGTGGTGGCGATCGTGATCGGGCTCCAGACGGTCGGCGTGGTGCTGATGAGCGCGCTCATCGTGGCGCCCGCGGCGGCGGCCCGGCAGTGGACCGACCGGCTGTGGGGCGTCGTGGCACTGGCGGGGCTGTTCGGCGCGCTCAGCGGGGCGGCCGGGGCGCTCCTCTCCAGTGCCACGGCCCGCATCCCGACGGGCCCGACGATCGTGCTCGTGGCGACCGCCGTCGTCGGCGTGAGCCTCCTTCTGGCGCCAGGTCGGGGGCTCGTGGCGGCGTGGGCGCTGGGGATCCGGAACCGGCGCGTGCTCCGCGTGGCCGGCACGCTCGAGGACCTCTACACGCTCGCGCTCGCCCACGAGGACGTCCACTACCCGCACCCCGCGGCGACGCTCCAGACCATGACCGCCCGCCCCGAGGCCGTCGGCCCGACCCTCGACCGGCTTCAGAAGCAGGGCCTCGTCGAGCCCCGCGACGACGCCTGGGCGCTCACGCCGCGCGGCCTCGCCGAGGCCCGCCGCCTCGCCCGCACGCGGGCCGATGAGCACGACCCCGCCCACCTCGGCGTCGAGGTCGAGGGACCCACCCCATGACGCCGCAGCTCGAGATCCAGCTCATCGCCTCCGTCACGGCCGCCGCCTGCGCGCTCGTGGGGGCGTTCCTCGTGCTCCGCAAGACGGCGCTGCTGTCGGACGCCATCAGCCACGCGATCCTCCCCGGCATCGTGCTGGCGTTCTTCCACACCGAAAACCTCAACTCGCCGCTCCTCCTCGTCGCCGCGGCCGTGACGGGCGTGCTCACCGTCGGTGCGATCGAGGCGCTGGGGCGGACGCGCCTCGTGAAGCAGGACGCGGCCATTGCGCTCGTCTTCCCGGCCCTGTTCTCGATCGGCGTCGTGCTGATCTCGCGGTACGCGTCGGGCGTCCACCTCGACATCGACGCCGTGCTCCTGGGGGACCCGGCCTTCTCGTGGATCCAGCGATTTGAGGTCGGCGGGTGGGACCTCGGCCCGCAGTCGCTGTGGCTCATGGGCACCGTGCTCGTCCTCGTCGCCGCGTTCGTCGGGCTGTTCTACAAGGAGCTGAAGATCAGCACGTTCGACGCGGCACTCGCGGGCGCGCTCGGGCTCGCGCCGGCCGCCGTCCACTACGCCTTGATGACGCTCGTGTCGGTCGTCGCGGTAGGCGCGTTCGACGTGGTCGGGTCGATCCTCGTGGTCGGGCTGATGATCGCGCCGCCGGCCGCGGCGTGGCTCCTGACCGACCGGCTGCCCGTGCTGCTGGGCCTGTCGGTCGCCCTCGGCGTGGCGAGCGCCGTGTCTGGGTATTGGATGGCGCGCTTGTTCGACGTGTCGATCGCGGGGGCAATGGCCGTGATGGCGGGCGTCCTGTTCGCGCTGTGCTTCGCGTTCGCGCCGCACCGCGGGCTCGTGGCGCAGGCCCGCCGCCGGGCCCGCCAGCGCGTGGCCTTCGCCGAGCGGATGCTCCTCGTCCACCTCCTCCACCACGAGCACACGCCCGAGGCGGACCGGGAGTGCCGCGTGAGCCACCTCCAAGAACACCTCCACTGGGCGCCGGCCCTCGCCAGCCGTGCCGTCCGCGCAGCCGAGCGCGGCGGCGCCGTCCGCCGCTCCGGCGACCGCCTCGCGCTGACGGACGACGGCCGGACGGCGGCCCAGCGAGCGATGGTGGGGTAGGGGAGCCGAATCGCCTTCCGACGCACAGGGCAACCCTGTAGGTTCGAACCCTTTCCGCCCCGGCCTGATGCCCCGACTCTCGGCCCTGCTGCTGCTCCTCTCGCTACTCGCCTGCGGGTCTGCCGACCCTGTCGACACGACGCCGGATCCGGGGTTCAACGTCCTGTTCGTCGGCAACAGCCTGACGTACACGAACGACCTGCCGGGCATGGTGGGCGCGATGCTGCCCACGTTCGGGGGGGAGGACGTCCACATCGGCACCGTGGCGTCGGCCGACGTGTCGCTTGAGGACCACTGGTACCTCGGCGGGGCACGCGAAGCGATCGCCTCCGGCGACTGGGACGTGGTGGTGATGCAACAGGGGCCGTCGTCGGTGCCGCAGAATCAGGTCCACCTCGCCACGTGGGTCGGCCACTTCGCTGACCTCGCTGAGACGCACGGCGTCCGCCCGGCGGTCCTGATGGTGTGGCCGCCGGAGGGCGACGAGGCCCGCGTCGAGGCCGTCGTCACGGCCTACGCGACGGCCGCTCGCGAGGCCGACGCCGCGCTCTTCCCGGCCGGCGCCGCGTGGCGCCTCGCCCGCGCCGAGGGCACCGCCGACCCGTACGGCCTCGACCGCTTCCATCCGAGCCCGGCCGGCACCTACCTCGCCGCCCTCACCGTCGTCGGCGGTCTGACCGAGGGGTCGACCGTCGGCCTTCGCGCGCTCGGCGGCGTCTCTGCCCCGACGGCCCGCGCCTTGCAGGTGCACGCCGACGCCGCGCTCGCGGCGTACCTGAGCGAGTGACTCACTCTGCCTCGGGGGGCGCGGCGACGAGGCGGACGAGGTCGTCGGGTAGGCCCGGCTGGTGGGACAGCGCGAAGAGGTTCGCGTCGCCCGGGTTCTTCAGCAGGATGACCGCGCGCCCCTGATCGGGCAGCAACACGTTGAGGACGCCGAGCGCCCCGAACGTCCCCTGCCGTTCGATCACCCGCACCCTCGCGTCACCGATCGGCTTCGTGTACGACCACGCGCCCTGCGCCACGAACCCCATCTCAGAGGACGACGCCCAGAGTGCGTCGAGCCGGTCGGGCGGGAGGAGGTCGCCGCTGATCAGCGCGAGGTCGAAGCGGGCGAGGTCGGCGGCCGTGCCGTAGAGCGCGGCGGCCCCGCCGTAGCGCCAGCGAGCGAGACATAGGCTCGGCTCGTCGGCGGCGTAGGCCGTCGCCAGCCGCTCGACGGTGCCGCTGGGGCGGAGGAGGCCGGAGTCGGTCATCCCGAGCGGGTCGAGGATCTCGTGTCGGAGGAGGGCCTCGAACGGCTCGCCCGTTGCCGCTTCCATCACCGCCTCGAGGACGAGGTAGTCGGCGTTGTTGTAGGCGACGGTCCCGCCGGGCGTCGCGCGGAGCGGGCCCGATCCGAACAGGCGGATCACGTCGGCCGCGATCGCCAGCGTATCGGGCTCGCCGGGGAGCGGGCACCGCCAGGCCGCCCCGCCGTCGGCGTCGAGGTCGGGGAGGCCGGACGTGTGGTTCAACAGGTAGCGCACGAGGACCGAGTCGCCGCCGGCGATGAGGCCGGGGACGTACCGGGCGACGGGCGCGCCGAGGTCGAGCCGGCCGTCCATCTCCAGCCGGTGGGCGACCACGGCGGCGACCTGCTTCGTGATGGACGCGAGCGGGAACCGGACGTCGGGCGTCATCGGGATGCGCCACGTCCGGTCGGCCAGCCCGAAGGCGCCCTCGTAGAGCACGCGGGGGGCGGCGGGCGTCCCCTCGACCACGAGCACGACGCCGTCGAACGCGCCCGCCTCGTGGACGGCGCGGACCGCCGCGTCGATCTTCCGGCTGAGCGGGTCGACCGGCGCGCTGGCCAGCGGCTGGGCGTGGGCGCCGACGGTGAACAGGGCGGCGGCGAGCAGGGCGCGCATGGCGGCAGGGGAGGGGCGGCGGAGGATAGCGCCCAAACAAGGCGACTCCGCCCGCCTCGGCGTCGAGGCGGGCGGAGTCGGAAACAAACAAAGCCACCGGGGTCGGGCGCGGGGCGCCGTCTCCCGGTGGCCGGCGGGGCGCACGGACCAACGCCGCCCCGCGTCGCGGCCGCCGCTACCGAACGGCCGAGAACGTGCCGACTTGGAGCGCGCCGACGCGGCCGTCGGCCTCGCGCTCGAAGGCGAGCGGGGCGGGCGCCGCGTGGGCCGCGAACGTGTCGGCCGCGGTCTCGCGGACGGACCCGACGACGACGGGGCTCAGGCCGCGCGTGATCGTGACGAGCCGGCCGTCCTCGTCCCAGACGAACGCGGCCCACTCGGAGCCCCGGTCGAAGAGGACCTGGACGAGCGTGGCCTCGCGGCCGTCGATCTGGCGGAACGTCCCGACGACGCTGCCGGCGACGACGTCGCCGTGGCCGCGGATCAGCGCGCTGCGGTAGGCGGCGAGGTGCTCGGCCGCGTCGGCCTGGCGGGCCGGGCGGACGGCGCCGACGACCGTGTCGAGGTCGCCGAGGATCCAGGCATTGAGGAGCGCGTCGGCGCGGGCGTCGGTCGCCTCGTCGGAGGCGGAGAAGGCGGCGAGGCGGGCGGCGACGGGTGCGCCGTGGGCCACGAGCACGAGGCCGTCGCGGCCGTCGCGGACCTCGACCATTCCGCCGTCGGCGGCGTAGAGGCCGACGTACGGCGAGGCGGCCGGGGCCGCGGAGATCGGGGCGGCGGTGAACTGCACCTGGGCCGAGGCGACGGGGGCGACGGCGAGGAGGGCGGCGACGGAGAGGGCGAGGAGAGTGAAGCGGGCCATGAGAGGGCGGGGGCTGAGTGATGACTCAGGTTCGAGATCTGGCCCCCGCACGTTGTCATCCGCTCGCCCGTGTTCGTCACCGCCGGTCGGCGTCCTGTCATCAGTCGTCATCGCCGGTCCGCCGCCGACGTTCGGCGTAGGCCTCGGGCGTCATGAGGGCGACCGGGCCGCGGTAGATCCCGCCGTCGATCATCCCGTCGATCACGCGGACGGCGACGACGTTCTCACCTTCACGCAGCACCGACGCCGGGACGGGGTAGGCCCGCTCGATCTGCCACTCGTCGCCCCGGATCTGCCCCGTCTCGACGTCGCCCGTGCTCCCGACGCGGACGCCGTTGACGAACGTCTCGTCGAGGTCGTCGATGGCGCCCAGCACGAGCACGAGGTCCGCCTCGGCCGCATCGGCGCCGAGGCGGACCGACTTGCGGTACCACGCGACGTGCCCGAGCTCGGGGTAGCCCTGGGACTCCCAGGTCGCCGGCACGCGGAGCGTGTCCCATCGCGCGTCGTCGAGGTCGGGCGCGGCCCAGTCGCCGTCTCCGGGCGAAAAGCGCCAGTCGCCGGCGAGGTCGGCCACGACCGGGGCGCCCTCGGGGTTGCGAGCGGTCGGGACGGCGAGTGCGACGGGGCCTTCGAGGATGCCGCCCTCGAGGCCCTCGTCGTAGACGCGGACGGCGAGGACGTTGGGGCCGTCGGTACGGAGGAGGGCGGGGGGGAGCCGGTAGATGCGGAAGCCGAAGGCCGCCGTCTGGTACTTCGGCGGCATCCGCCCGCTCCAGCCGACGGGCTCGCCGTTGAGCCACACCTCGTCGGCGTCGTCGATGCGGCCGAGGAGGAGGAAGGGCGAGGTGCGGAGCACGTCGGCATCTTTGGCGTCGAGCGTGAACGTGGTGCGGTACCACGCGAAGCCGTCGTAGCCGTGGTATCCCTCGTCCTCCCACGCGCCCGGCACGGCGATCCGGTCCCACCCGGCGTCGGCGCCGCCGGAGGCCCACCGGCGGGCATCGCCGATCCGGAAGTCCCAGGTCCCCGCGAGGTCCACGACGGTCGTCCAGTCGTCGGGCGAGGGGGGGCTCGTCTTCCACGGGTCGTCCCACGACACGTCGTGCGTCGCGCCTTCCCACCCGTCGAGGCGGTCGAGGACCGACGCCGCGACGCGGACGACGAGGCCGACGACCGCGATCAGGATGAGGGCGAGCAGGACGACGCGGCCGTTCATGGGAGGAACTTGTAGCCCACGCCGTGGACCGTCAGGAAGTGGCGCGGCTGGGCCGGGTCCGGCTCGGCCTTCTGGCGGAGCTTCAGGACGAAGTTGTCGACCGTCCGCGCCGTCGGCGCCACGTCGGAGCCCCAGACCTCGTCCAGGAGGTCGTCGCGGGAGACGACGGCGCCGGGGCGCGCGGCGAAGTAGCGGAGGACCTCGACCTCGAGGTGCGTCATGGCGACGGGCTCGCCGTCGGACGTCGCCTGGTAGGTCCCGAGGTCGACCCGGAGGCGGCCCACCTCGACGACGTCGCGGGCGAGGCCAGCGGGCGAGGCCGTCTGGGACTCGGTCCGGCGGAGGACGGCCTTGATGCGGGCCAGCAACTCGCCGAGGCCGAAGGGTTTGGTCACGTAGTCGTCGGCGCCGAACTCGAGGCCCCGGACCGTGTCGAACTCCTCGGCCTTGGCCGTGAGCAAGATCACGGGCGTCGCGACGCCGGCCGCGCGCGCCTCGCGGAGGACCTCGAAGCCCGACCGCTTCGGCATCATGACGTCCAGGACGACGAGCCGGTAGGCGCCGCCGCGGAGCTTTTGGAGGGCCTCCTCGCCGTCGGCCGCCTCGTCGACGGCGTAGCCCTCGAACTCGAGGTTGTCGCGGAGCCCTTCGCGCATGGCGTGCTCGTCGTCGACGACGAGGATCGGGAGGTCAGGCATGGGAGGGGAGGGAGATCCGGAAGACGCTGCCGCCGCCGGCGCGGGCGGAGACCGTGGCCGTGCCGTCGTGGGCCTCGGCGATGCGGCGGACGAGGGCGAGGCCGAGGCCGGTGCCCTTGGCCGTGTGGACGAGCCCGTCGGCGCTGGCGGGCTGGACGCGGACGAACGGCTCGAACACGCGCTCGCGGTCGGCGGGGGGGATGCCGGGCCCGCGGTCGGCCACCTCGACGAGCGCCGAGCCGTCGGCGCGCCGGGCCGCGACCTCGACCGGGCCGCCGTCGCCGTACTTCACGGCGTTGTCGATGAGGTTGACGAGGGCCTCCGCGAGGGCGTCGTGGTCGCCGAGGATGGGGAGGGCGCTCTCGGGCAGGTCGAGTCGGAGCGCGCACCCCTCGCGCTCGACGACGGGCCGGTACCGCTCGCCGATCTCGGCCGCGAGCGCGCCGAGGTCGAGGGGGCGGCGGTCGATCCGGGCCGTCCCGCGCTCGAACCGGTTGAAGTGGAGCACGTTGCCGACGAGCCGGCTCAGGCGCTCGGTCTCGGCCACGATCGTGGAGTAGTAGCGCGGCTTCTTGTCGTCGGGCACGCGGCCTTCGGCGAGCGACTCGCCATACATCCGGATGAGCGCGAGCGGCGTGCGGAGTTCGTGGCTCACGTTCGAGACGAAGTCCTCCCGCAGCCGGGCGACCTCGACCTCCTGGCGCACGCCGCGCCACGCGAAGAGCGCGCCGGCCCCGAGCACCAGCGTCACGCCGCCGAACAGGAGGACGCTCTGCCACGCCCGCCGGCGCAGCGCCTCCTCGGCCGACCCCTCCCCGACGCGCACGCCGACGACGTAGCCCGGCAGGAGCCACAGCGGTCGCTGGCGCGTGATCTCGGCGCGGCTCATGGCGGCCGTCGAGGCGATGGGCTCGGCCTCGCCCTCTCGGAAGACGCCGAACTCGACGCCGCCGCGGCCGACTTCCCGCAGCGTGGGCATCACGACGGTCTCGACGAATGGGCTCGGGTCGACGGCCATCCCGAGGATCCTCGGCGTTGGGCCGTTCACCGGCGCCGCGGCGAAGACGAGGAGCAGGCCGCCACTGTCGAGCGCGACCGGCTCCAGCTTCCGGTAGCCGAGGGCCTGCTGGGCGAGCAGCCGCTCCACGAGCGCGTCCGGCAGCGTTTCCCGGACGTCGATTTGCTCGGCGCCGGTCGCATACGGAGCGTAGAGTCCATAGCCGGTCGTGTCGCCCTCGGTGCGGACGGGCGCCGGCAGGCCGTAGTAGAGGACGTCGGCGCGGGCCGGGCTTGTGGCAAAGACGAACCGGACGGCCGGGGTGGCCTCGAGGAACGCGCGGGCGGCCTCCGCCGAGGACGAGCCCGACTCGACACGGAAGGACGGCTGCCCGAGCCGGTCGGCCCACGTCGAGGCCACGTCCCACGCGTTCTGGTTGACCGAGAAGAGGAGCCCGTCGAGTTGCTCGTCGCGGATCTCGGCGAGCCGGGCCTCGCTCTCGCTCTGCACGACGGCCTGGGCGGCCGCGAACGCCAGCGCGGGCACGATGGCGAGGGCGAGGAGGGCGCCCGCCAGTCGGCGGAGCGCGCGGGGTGGGGAGGCGGGCACGACGGCAAGCTACCGGGAGCGCTGCCGGTCGCTGTCAGGCGGCGGTCCGGGGTTGTCATCAAATGTCATCGCGCCGGCCCGGTCGGCCTCGATGCCGAGGCGGGGAGGGTCGGGAGACCGCGTCCCCTATTTTGATCGCGCGGCGAACTGCCGATGCGTTCTGCCGTACGGCACTACCGGCCGCGCCCGGCCGTTGGGCCCCTCCCGACTTCCCCCGCCTCCATGCTCCGATCCCGCTTCACCCCGATCCTCGGCGCCGGCCTCCTGGCTGTGGCCCTTCTCGTCGGCGTCCAGGTTCAAGACGCCGAGTCCGCGTCCGAGGATATGGAGCAGGTCCGAAAGATCGAGGAGGCCTACGAGTACATCACGCGCTCGTACGTCGAGCAGGTCGACTCCTCGGAGCTGGCCGAGGCCGCCATCGAGGGGATGCTCGCCAGCCTCGACCCCCACTCGATCTACATCTCGTCCGAGGAGATGCGCCGCGTCCGCGAGAGCTTCGACGCGAGCTTCGAGGGCGTCGGGATCTACTACGAGTTCATCGAGGGCCCCGAGGAGGCCGACACGCTCGTCGTCCTGATGCCCATCGCCGGCGGGCCGAGCGACGAGGCCGGGCTCCAGCCGGGCGACCGGATCGTTGAGATCGACGGCCAGAGCGCCGTCGGGATCGATACGGATGGCGTCCAGAGCCGCCTGAAGGGCCCGCGCGGGACGTCCGTCGACATCGTCGTCGAGCGCCCGGGCTACCGCGAGCCGCTCGACTACACCATCATCCGCGACCGGATCCCGCTCAACACGGTCATCGCCTCGTACATGGTGGACGACCAGACGGGCCTCATCAAGCTCCAGCGGTTCGCGCGGACGAGCCACGACGAGGTCCGCAGCGCCATCCGTGACCTCCAGGGGCAGGGGATGGAGCGGCTGATCCTCGACCTCCGCGGCAACGCGGGCGGCCTCCTCGAGCAGGCCTACGAGATCTCCGATGAGTTCCTCGGGTCGGGCGAGATGATCGTCTACACCGAGAGCCGGCACCCCTCGAACCGTCGCCAGTACCGCGCCACGGCCGGCGGGATCTACGAGAACGGCCCGGTCATCGTGCTGATCGACGAGAACTCGGCCAGCGCGAGTGAGATCGTCGCCGGCGCGCTCCAGGACCACGACCGCGCCTACCTCATCGGCCGGCGCTCGTTCGGCAAGGGGCTCGTCCAGCAGCAATTCCCGATGACCGACGGGAGCGTTCTCCAGATGACCGTCAGCCGGTACTACACGCCGTCGGGCCGTCTCATCCAGACGCCCTACCATGTCGGCGAGAGCGACGAGGACTACTTCGAGTCGAAGCGCGCGCTCCGCGAGGAGGGCCTCGAGGCCGACCTCATCGCCAACGGCGGGGCCGTCGACGTCGGCGCCTTCGGCGCGGAGGTACCGGACTCGCTCGTCTACCGGACCGACGGCGGGCGGACCGTCTTCGGCGGCGGCGGCATCCTCCCGGACTACATCGTCGCGCTCGACACGCTGGCGCCCGCGCTTCGGACCGTCATCGGCAAGAACCTCGACAACGCGTTCGCCCGCGTTGACCTCGAGCGCCGCGGCGACGCCTTCCGCGAGCAGTGGGAGGGCCGCCAGACCGAGTTCGTCCGCACCTTCCGGCTGAGCGACGCCGACTTCGAGCGGTTCCTCGACTTCGCCGAGGCCGAGGGGACCCCCGTCGTGACGACGCGGCCCGAGGGCGAGGCGGAAGACGTGCTCGTCCGCCGCGAGGCCCTCGCCGTCCGCTCCGACATCGAGACGCGGATTCGGGCGTTTATGGCCCGCCGCCTCTTCAGCGCCGACGCGTTCTACCCGGTCGTCGGGCAGATTGACCCGGCGCTCCGGGAGGCCATGGCCCACTGGCGCGACGCGGTGACGCTCGCGCAGGCCATCCGCTAACTCGCTGCGTTTCCAGGTATGGGCCCCGGGGGGAGCAACTCCCCCGGGGCCCACGTGTCTCTGGGGGCGACGGTCGGGTGCCTTCGGCCGGCACGAACCCCGGCCCTTCGCGTCGCGTTGACATTCCTGAGGGCTGGATGGATATTGACCCCCACGTCTAGCGCAGCCGCGCTGCCCCTCTCGCTCGTCCCCGAAGGCCGCAGGTGCGGCCTCCCAGACCCCACCCGTTTCCCCACCCCGAGGTACTCACCCATGACGCTTTCCGCCCTGCTCCTCATGCAGGAGGCCGCTTCCGGCGGCTTCGCCAACGACCTGGTCTTCCGCTTCAATGAGGGCGGCCCGTACATGTGGCCCGTGCTCATCACCCTCATCATCGGCTTGGCCATCGCCTTCGAGCGGATCCTCTCGCTCAACCGGGCCGACATCAACGCGCCGAAGTTCATGGCCCGGGTCAAGGAGGCCCTCGACAACGGCGGCGTCTCGGCGGCCGAGGACGTGTGCGCCAACACGCGCGGCCCGGTGGCTTCGGTCGTCCAGGCCGGCCTCACGCGCTTCGACGAGGGCATGGACGCCGTCGAGAAGGCGGTCGTCTCCTACGGCTCGATCGAGATGAGCTTCCTCGAGCGCGGCCTCGTCTGGCTCTCGCTCGGCATCTCGCTCGCCCCGATGTTCGGGTTCCTCGGGACCGTCGTCGGCATGGTCGAGGCGTTCGACGCGATCGAGCAGGCCGGCGACATCTCGCCGTCGCTCGTCGCCAACGGCATCAAGATCGCCCTCCTCACGACGGTCTTCGGCCTCATCGCGGCCATCATCCTGCAGGTGTTCTACAACTACTGCGTCTCCAAGATCGACCGGATCACGGCGGACATGGAGGAGGCCTCGGTCGAGCTCATCGACTCGCTGGCCATGATGTCGGTCGGCCGCCCGGCCCTCTCGGGCCGCACGCGGGCCACGCTCCCGGACCCGAAGCGCGAGCTCGGCACCGGCGACGACCTGACCCAGACCGACCTCTCGTAAGTCCTGGCCCCGGCGCCGGCTCGAAGCCGGCGCCGGGGCCCCTCCCAGACCCCACCCCCGATGGTTCTCGCCCTCGTCTGGCTCTGTCTCGCCCTCATCGGCGTCTCCCTGCTGATGATGATCGGGTTCGGGCTCAAGAACGCCGGCAACGCGCTCAACCAGAGCAAGCTTGGCCTGGCCGCCTTCGCCCTCCCGCTGATCATCTTCGTCATCGCCTACCTCGTCGACGGCACGGCCACCGGCGCGGCTGTCGCGACGGCCATGTTCATGTCGCTCTCCGGCTTCATCGCCCTCGTCATCTCTGGCGCGCGGAGCCTGTTCACCTAGGCCGCTGAGTGCGTTCCGCCGGCACGACCGACGCCGGCGGAGCGTTCTCTCCGCGGACCCCACTGCAAATCCATGCCGCTCCTCAAGAAGCGCGTCAAGCGTGACGCCGAGATCCCGTCGGCCTCGATGGCCGACATCGCGTTCCTGCTGCTGATCTTCTTCCTCGTCACGACGACGATCAACGCAGACAAGGGGATCTACATGCAGCTGCCCCCGCCGCTCGAGGACACGGAGCCGCCGGAGATCAACCAGCGCAACCTCCTCAACGTCCTCGTCAACGCCGACGGGCAGGTCCTCATCGACAACGAGGTGACGAACGTGGCGGCGATCCGCGATATCGTCAAGCGCCACATCCTCAACAACGGTCGCGAGCCCCAGCTCTCGACCGCTCCCGACAAGGCCGTGACGTCGTTCAAGACCAAGCGCGGGCTCCCCTACGAGACCTACATCGCGGTCCTCGACGAGATCAAGTCGGCCTACAACGACGTCCGCGATGACGCATCGCGCCAGGAGTTCGGTGCGCCGTACGGCGAGTACAAGGCCCGCCTCGGGGACGACGAGGAGGACGTGATCGCCGAGCGCTACCCGCTCAAGATCTCGCTCGCCGAGCCGGACCCCGACTGAGTGATGCGTGATGGGTGAAGGGGAGGAGCGGGCCTGACCCCGCCGTCCCATTCGCCCACACGGTCGCCCATCACACCTCACTCCTCACTCATACCCCGCCATGTCCGCCCACTTCAAGAAGAAGAGCGCCGGCACGAAGCAGGAGATCCCGACGGCCTCGATGCCGGACATCATCTTCATGCTGCTGATCTTCTTCATGGTGACGACCGTGCTCCGGGAGACGGAGCTCCTCGTCAACGTGTCGATCCCGCAGGCCGAGGCCATCGAGAAGATCGACCAGAAGCGGCTCATCCAGTACGTCTACATCGGGCCCGAGAAGCTCGAGTCGGGCGGCCTCGGTGAGCCGGCCGTCCAGATCGACGACGCCATCGTCCGCGAGCGGACGAACATCCGCCAGTTCATGTATCGCGCGCTCCGCGAGGAGCCGCGGACCATCGTCTCGATGCGCGTCGACCGCGACGTCGAGACGGGCCTGCTCTACGACGTCCAGCAGGAGCTTCGCGAGGCCGAGGCCCTCCGCGTCAACTACTCGACGACGCGCGAGGCCGAGTAGCCTGCCGGCTTCGTCTGACCCCGCCGGGGCGCCTCAGTTGGGGCGCCCCGGTTTTTTGTAGCGGCCAGATGCAAGCCGCTGCGAAGACCGTCCGCGGCGTGGCCGGGGCGGGCACCGGGGCGTCCTGCCCGCGTTTCGCCCGGACTCCACGCCGGGCCCGAAGCGGCTCCGGGTAGCTTGACTGCGAACCGCCCTCGACTCCATGGCCTACTCCGCGACCCTCATCCCCGGCGACGGCATCGGCCCGGAAGTCATGGACGCCGCCGTCGAGGTCGTCGAGGCGACCGGCGTCGCGTTCGACTGGGACCGCCAGGAGGCCGGCATGGGCGCCTACGAGAGCACCGGCGACCCGCTCCCGCAGGCCACGCTCGACTCGATCGCCGAGACGCGGCTCGCGTTCAAGGGGCCGCTCACGACGCCTGTCGGGACCGGCTTTCGAAGCATCAACGTCCGGATCCGCCAGCACTTCGACCTCTACGCGAACGTCCGCCCGTGCGAGACGCTGCCGAACACGCACGGCCCGTTCGAGGGCGTCGACCTGATGCTCTACCGTGAGAACACGGAGGGGCTCTATGCCGGCATCGAGTACTTCGACGAGCGGAACCAGATCGCCGACTCGATCAACCGGATCACCCGGCGGGGCTCGGAGCGGATCCTCCGCTACGCGTTCGAGGACGCCGAGCGCCGCGGCCGGAAGCGGCTCACGCTCGTCCACAAGGCGAACATCCTGAAGGAGACCGGCGGGATGTTCCTGGCCATCGGCCGCGAGATCGCCGAGGACCATCCGGACATCGCGTTCGACGACCGGATCATCGACAACATGGCGATGCAGCTCGTCATCCGTCCCGACGAGTACGACGCGATCGTCACGACGAACATGTTCGGCGACATCCTGTCCGACCTCATGGCCGGCCTCGTCGGCGGGCTCGGGGTGACCGGCTCGGCTAACATCGGCGACGACTGCGCGGTGTTCGAGGCCGTCCACGGCTCGGCGCCCGACATCGCAGGCCAGGGGATCGCCAACCCGACCGCCGTCATCCGCTCCGGCGAGATGATGCTCCGGTACCTCGGCGAGACCGACGCGGCCGAGGCCGTCCGCAAGGCGCTCCACGACGTCTACTCCGAGCAGGCGAACCTCACGCGGGACCTCGGCGGCACGGCCTCGACGTCCGACTTCGGCGCCCGCCTCGCCGACCGCGTCCGCGCGCACGTCGCGGCGTAGCCCTCCGCGCCGGCTCCCCGAGGCGGGAGCCCTCGCGATCCCGGCCGATCTCCTCCTCCGACTTCTGACCCCGGAATGATCCAGCGCATCCAGTCCCTGTACCTCGTCGCCGGCGCCCTGCTGCTGGCCCTGTTCGTGGCCCTCGGCAGCACGTGGGCGACGGCCATCGCCCAGGAGCAGGCGTGGCTCGGGACGCTCGGCTACGTGCTGGCCGGCGTGACGGCCCTCGTGGCGCTCGTGGCCGTGTTCCTGTACAAGAACCGGGAGCTGCAGCGGAAGGTGATCCACGCGGCCCAGTGGCTCGACCTCGCGCTCGTCGTGGTCGTCCTCGTTGGGCTCTACCTCGCCTTCGACAGCGACGACTTCGTGGCGCCGGTCGGGTACTACCTCGTCGCGCTCCAGCCGATCGTGGCCTACGTCCTGCTCCGGATGGCCCGCCAGCGTGTGACGGCCGACATCCAGATGGTCCGGTCGATGGACCGGATCCGCTAGTGGCGAAGGCGCCGGCGCGCGTCTGGGCGCTCATCGCGTTCGGGCTGCTGGCCATCGGGTCGTCGCCCATCCTGATCCGCCTCGCGGGCGACGTGCCCGCGCTCACGCTCGCGGCGTGGCGCACGATGGCCGTGACGGCCGTGTTCGTCCCGATCGCCGCCATGCAGTCGCGCGACGAGATCGCCGCGTTCAGCCGGCGCGAGTGGGCGCTCGCCATCGGGGCCGGTGTCCTGCTCGGGCTCCACTTCATGGCGTGGATCGTGTCGGTCCAACTCACGAGCATCGCCAGCGCGTCGGTGCTCGTGACCATGAGCCCCATCTTCATCGCCGTGCTCGGGGCCGTCTTCCTGTCCGAGCGGCCGTCGAGGCGGACGGCGGCGGGCATCGCCGTCGCGGTCGTCGGCGCGGTGCTGATCGGGCTCAGCGAAGGGAACGAGGGCGGTGCGTATCCGAACCCGGCCCTGGGCAACGTGCTCGCGCTGACGGCTGCCGTCCTGGTGTCGATCTACCTCCTGATCGGCCGCGCTGTCCGTCAGAAGACGACGTTCGTGGCCTACTTCGCGCTCCTCAATGGAGCCGCCGCGGTCACGTGCCTCGTCGGTTGCCTCGTGGCGGGCGTCCCGCTGGGCCTCCCGCTGCCGGTCGCGCTGTTGGCGATCGCGATGGGGATCGGCCCCGGACTGATCGGGCATGGCTCGTTCGCCTACGCGCTGAAGTACCTGCCCGCCGCGCTCATCGGTCTGCTGAGCCTCGCGGAGCCCGTGCTCGCGTCGACCGTCGCCCTCTTCTCGTTCCAGGAGGTGCCGTCGGCGCTCGGGGCGCTGGGGATGGCGATCGTGCTGGCGGCGATCGCCGCCGTCGTCACGTCGCGGGAGGCGTAGGCCGCCACCCCGGCCGGAACGCCGAGGCGGGGAGATCCGAGAACCGGCGCCGGCCGCGGAGGAAATAGTCGAGGACGACGCTGCCGCGGTAGGGGGGGAGGACGGGGCGCTCCGCCTCGGGCGGCCCGTCGACGGAGCGGATCCGCTCGCGGGCCTCGCGGACGGCCCGTCGGATGGCGTCGGCCTCGGCACGGTCGCCGCCGATCCACGACCGCGCCGCCGCGACGGCGTCGAGCACGCGCCGGCCCCGGAGCGCGCGGCGTGCCTCCCGAGGGGGAAGGTTCTTGGCCAGCATCACGAGGCTGTTGCGGACGTTGAAGAACATCTTGCGCGGGTCGCCCTGCGGCAGCGAGGCTCCGCCGAGGTGGTAGACCTCCGACGCCGGCTCGACGCGGATCCGCCCGCCGGCGCGCTGCATCCGCCAGCACAGGTCGATCTCTTCCATGTGCATCCCAAACGCCTCGTCGAACCCGCCCGCCGTCTCGAACGCGTCGCGGCGGACGAGCAGGGCGGCGCCGGTCGCCCAAAAGACGTCGCAGGCATCGTCGTACTGGCCCGTGTCGGGCTCTAGCGTGTCGAACAGCCGGCCGCGCGTGAACGGGTAGCCGAAGGCGTCCAGGACGCCGCCCGACGCGCCGGCGTACTCGAACTGCGTCCGATCGCCGTGCTGGAGCAGCTTGGGCTGGACGGCGACGACGCCCGGATCGTCGAGCGCGGCGACGAGCGGCGTCAGCCACCCGGGGGGGACCTCGACGTCGTTGTTGAGGAAGCACACGAGGTCGCCCGTCGCGTACGGGACTGCCGCGTTGTTGCCGCCCGCGAACAACAGGTTCTCCGCGTGCCGGGCCATGACCACCTCCGGGTGTGCCTCGGCCAGCCACTCGGCCGTCCCGTCCTCGGACGCGTTGTCGGCGACGACGACCTCGAGGTCCGGGTAGTCAGTCGCGAGGACGCTCGGAAGGAACCGCTCGAGGAGCAACCGGCCGTTCCAGGTGACGATGACGACCGAGACGCGGGGGACGGACACAGGGGAGGGGGCAGCCTCTGAAAGCTACCCCCTCCCCACGTGCCGTCCCTGAAACACAACCGGCGCGGCCCCTTCGACCCCACCACGGGCCCGGGCCGCGCCGGCTACCACCTTCAACGGATGCCGCTAGTGCGACGCCGATCGGCACCGGCATAGACTCTCCAGGGAGTCCGGCCTAACCTCCGGCCCCAAACTTTTTTTCGAGCCGGCGTGTCGCCCCTCCCGACGAGCAGGTCGAGGTGGCGCCGGTAGCTTGTCTCATGGCCGCCGAGATCCCCGACGACGCCCTCCGCACCCTCAGGGAGGTCTGGGGCTACCCCGCGTTCCGGACCGGGCAGGACGAGGCCGTCGCCGCCGCGCTCGCGGGCCGGGACGTACTCGCGGTGCTTCCGACCGGAGGTGGGAAGTCGCTCGTCTACCAGGTGCCGCCGGTCGCCCGGCGCGGGCTGGCCCTCGTCGTGTCGCCGCTCGTGGCGCTGATGCATGACCAGGTGGAGGCGCTCGCCCGCCGCGGCGTCCGAGCCGCCGCGCTGCATTCGGGCCTGAGTCGCCGCCAGTCGGACCAGGTGTGGACCGATGCCGAGCACGGGCTCTATCGGCTCGTCTACCTCACGCCCGAGCGGCTGCAGACCGACCTGTTCGTCGCCCGCGCGCCGCGACTCGACGTGAGCCTGCTCGCGGTCGACGAGGCGCACTGCATCTCGGAGTGGGGCCACGACTTCCGCCCGGCCTATCGCCGGATCGCGGAGGCTCGCCCGCTTCTGACGACCGCCGACGGGGAGCCGGCGCCCGTCGTCGCGGTGACGGCGACGGCGACGCCCGAGGTCCGGCGCGACGTCCTCGACCAACTGGCGCTCCGCGACCCGGCGATCGTCGTGCGCGGGTTCGACCGGCCCAACATCACGTGGAGCGTCCACCACGTGCAGGACCCGGTGGGGCAGGCGCTCGACGTATTCCGCGCGGTGCCCGGCCCGGGCCTCGTCTACGCGGGGACGCGGCGGGCGACCGAGGCTGTCGCGGCCCGGCTCCGCCGGGAAGGGATCTCGGCCGAGCCGTACCACGCCGGTCTCGACCGCGACGTCCGCGAGGCCACGCAGCGCCGGTGGCTCGGCGATGAGACGCGCGTCGTGGCGGCGACGAGCGCGTTCGGGATGGGCATCGATAAGCCCGACGTGCGGGCCGTCGTCCACACGGCGCTGCCGCCGACGTTGGAGGCGTACTACCAGGAGGCCGGGCGCGCGGGACGCGACGGCGATCGGTCGTACGCCGCGCTCGCGCTCGGACCCGACGCCGAGGCGTTCCCCCGCGACATGGCGGACCGCGGTCACCCGACGCCCGCCGACGTGCAGGCCGTGTACGCGGCGGCGGGAAGCCTCGGCCAGATCCCCCTTGGCAGCGAGCCCGACGGCCCCGTCACGCTCGACGTCGCCCGCCTCGCCGCCGTCGCCGGCCGACCCGAATCGCTCGTTCGCACGGCCGTCGACCGCTTGGGGGCCGACGGCGCGTGGACGGTCGTGCCGCCGCGGCCCGGTGAGGTCCGCGTGCGCCTTCCGGCCGGGCGTGACGGGTTGATGCGCGCGGCCGAGGCCGAGAGCCCGGCCGTCCAGGAGTTCGTCGACGCGCTCGTGCGGCGGCTACCGCCTGAGGCGGGGGAGGGGGCCGCGCTCCGCACCGCGCCGCTCGCGGAGGCCCTCGGGCTCCCGGAGGACCGCCTCGACGCGGGGCTCGACTACCTCGCCGCCCGCCGGCTCCTCGAAGTCTCTCGTCCCGAGGGCGGCCTGACGCTGCTCTGGCACGGCGCCCGGGCCCGGAAGGCGCCCGTCGACGTGACGGCGCTCGACCGCGGCCGTCAGCGTGCCCACGCCCGCCTTGACGACGTCGTCCGCTACGCCAACGCGTTCGGGTGCCGGCGTCAGCACCTCCTGGCCTACTTCGGTGAGCCCGCCCCCGGGCGCTGCGGCCGGTGCGACGTCTGCCTCGGCCGCCATCGCCCCGAGGCGGTCACCCCTGCTGACGAGAGTGCCCTCCGTACGATCCTCGACGGTGTGGCCCGCGGCGAGCACCCCGCCGGCCCCGAGGCCCCCCGACGGGAACGCGCCCTCGCCGACTGGCTCGTCGCCGAGGGCTATCTCCGCCTGACCGACCCGCTGGCCGTCCGGTTCGAGCTCACGCCGAAGGGCCAACGCCGGGCGTCCGCCGCCTAGCGAGCGATGACGATCCGCCGCGCGGCCTCGAACGTCTCGCCCGTCACGCGGAGGATGTACACGCCGGCCGGTAGCCCCGTGCCCGAGACGGTGAGCCGGACGGCCGCGCCCGTCGCAGCCGCCCCGTCGAACACGGCGGCGACGCGCCGCCCGGCGGTGTCGAACAGGTCGGCCTGGACCCGTTGGGCGGTTTCGACGCGCAGCGTCAGGCGCGAGCCGGAGGCCGTCGGGTTCGGGACCGGCTCCGTGAGCGTGTACCCCGAGATCTCGGGGCCGTCGTTGCGGTCCGTGCCGAGCGTCGGATCGGGGCGGAGGATGAAGAGGCCGTAGTCGCCGTCGTTCGCGATTACGAGCCCGCTCTCGAAGTACGGGTAGTTGCTCCACTGCCCGTTAAACGAGATGAGGTCTGAGTCGGGGAACGTGTCGAAAAAGGCGGCCTCGGTGATCGCCCCGCTCGCGGCCTGCGAGACGTCGAGGATGCGGAGGCCCGTCTCGTAGTTGCTCTGGTACGAGTATCGGCCGCGGACGTATTGGTTGTGGTCGATCGTCGTCAGGCCGGAGTCGTAGATGGACGCGACCTCGGGGCTGCCGAGGTCTTGCACGTCGATCACGATGGTGCGTTGCGGGATGCCTTGCGTCGTCTCGTCCAACTCGTCGTCGGCGAGGAAGTACCGCTGGTCCTCCGTGAGCCACCCCTGGTGTGTATAGGCCGGGTTCGGGTAGAACGCCTGCGACACGATCTGGACGTCCTGCTTGTCGGTCACGTCGAAGACCGTCACGGTCTCCTCGTTCGACGCGAAGCAGAGCTGCCGTCCGGCGTACTCGGCATCCGGGCCGCGGTAGACGAGGCACTGGGCGTCGTGCGTATACCCCGTCGGCCCGTTCTCGCGCGGGTCGATGGCGACGTCCGAGAAGCAACTTGCGAACGTCGGGTTCTTGGGATCGCGGATGTCGATCGCGTGGAAGCCTGGGCTGTCGCACTCGGCCGGGAGGCCGAGGTTGGCCCGCTCGCCTTCGGGGTACCGGAACCCGACGGCATACGCGAACCCGCTCTCCTCGTCGATCACAATGTTGTGGGCCGAGCGGATCCCCGTGTACACCGCGTCGGGCGTGAACGTGACCGGGTCGCCCGTGACGCCGCGGAGCCGGGTGAGGTCGAACACCTGCATCCCGTGGTCCCGCGCGTTGTCGGCCACGACGAACGCGTGATCGGCGTAGACCTTGATGTCGCGCCATACCGGGGCCAGCTCGTTCGTCGCTGGGAGCTTGCCCACGAGCCTTGGGAAGGCCGGGTCCGAGAGGTCCACGAAGCCCGTCCCGTTGTATGTCCCGACGAGGGCGTACTCCGTCCCGGTCTCGGGGTCCGTCCAGCCCCAGATGTCGTTGTTGCCGGCGGCGGCCGGCGAGCCCGGCGTCGCGAAGGTCGCAACGGAGAGGTACCCCACGAGGTCGACCCGGTCGCACGGGAACGCGCCGACGTCGGGGAGGACGGCGACGCCGTCGACGCACTCGGCGAGGGGGTCTTGCGCGGCGCCGGGAGCGGCAGCGAGGACAAAAACGGCGAGGGCGAGGAGCAGTCGGGACGACATGTCTGGAGCGTATGAACAACCGTCCGCCTACGCCGAGGCCGGGCGCCGGTTCGTCACGGGACGGGGCAAAAAAGGAGGCGGGGAGCCCCGGCGTCCAGGGCTCCCCGCGGGAGGGCGTCCACCTCGGCATCGAGGCGGGTAGGCCTACGCTTACATCGCCACGCGCGGCATGAGCACGAAGAAGCCGTTGTCCGAGTCGCTGGCGACCACGATGCCGCTCTCGAAGTACGGGTAGTTGCTCCACTGGCCGGCAAAGTTGACCTCGGTGCTCTGCGGGTACGTGTCGAAGTAGGCGACCTCGGTCATGTTGCCGTTGAGCACGTCCGAGTGGTCGAGGATGCGGAGGCCCGACTGGTAGTTGCTCTGGAAGTTGAGGTCGCCGAGGACGTAGAGGTTGTGGTCGATCGTCGTGATCCCCGAGTCGTAGATGCCGATGAACTCGGGCTCGTCGAGGTTCTCGACGTTGAACAGGAGCGTCCGCTGCGTCGAGACGTAGCCGTTCGACTCGTCGAGCTCGTCGTTGGCGAGGAACGCGCGGCGGTCCTCCGTGAACCAGCCCTGGTGCGTGTAGGCGTCCTGCGGGTACTCCGCGATCGAGATGATCCGGACGTCATCCTTGTCGGTCACGTCGAAGAACGTGACGACGTCCTCGTTCGAGCCGGCGCAGACCTCGCGGCCGACGTAGTCCTCGTCGGGGCCGTCGTAGTTGATGCACTGGGCGTCGTGCGTGTAGCCCGGCGCCGCGACCGGCGACGTGTCCTTGGCCGCGTCCGAGAAGCAGGTCACGAACGTCGGGCTCTGGGGCTCCTGGATGTTGATGACGTGGAACCCCGGGGCGCCGCACTCGGCCGGGAGGTCGTCGCCGCGCGAGCCGGAGCCGACGGCGTAGGCGAAGCCCGAGTCCTCGTTGATCACGAGGTTGTGGACGTTCGTCACGCCCTCGTAGAGCGCGTCGGCCTCGAACTCGCCCTGGTCGGAGGTGAGGCCGCGGAGCCGCGTGAGGTTGAACACCTGCATCCCGTGGTCGCGGGCCTCGGAGACGACGAACGCGTGGTCTCGGTACACCTTGATGTCGCGCCAGACGGTCTCGACGGTGACCGTCGGGAGCTTGCCGAGGAGGACGGGGTTCATCGGGTCGGTCACGTCGATGAACTCGGTGCCGTTGGAGAGGCCGACGAGTGCGTACTCGCGGCCGGTCTCAGGGTCGGTCCAGCCCCAGATGTCGTTGAGCTGGTTGGCGTCGAACTCGGAGAGCGGGACGAACGAGACGAGGTCGATGTTCGAGCACTCGAACGGGCCGTCGGCGTCATCGGCCGGGTCGTCGGTCGGGAGCGTGGCCAGGCCGTCGACGCAGGCCGCGACGACGTCGCCCGAGGCGGGCATGTTCGGGCCGTCGTCCGAGCCGCCGGGGGCGGAGGGAGCGGTGCTGGCGCAGCCGGCGGCGAAGAGGGCCAGCGCGAGGGCGCCGGAGAGGGGCAAGCGGGTCATCTGCTGAGGGAGGGGTGGGGGCGAAAAATTTAACGACGAGACGTCACGAAGGGGAGGAGACGGGCTCGAAACGGTTCAGGTTGCGGTCTTTCCGGACGTGGTGGGGGTCGAAGACGCGCCCGTTCATGGCAACGTACGCCCCGGGCGGAAGCGTCTGCGCCGCGGCCGCCGCGAAGCCGACGTTGAACTCGGCATCGGTCGCCTTGAACCGGGCCGGGGCGAGGGAGCCGACGAACACGACGGTCTTGGCGGCCTCGGCAGCCACGAGGGCGGCCGCGACGACTCGGGCGGTCTCGGCCATCGTGTCGGTCCCGTGCGTCACGATCACGCGCTGGTGCGGCGTCGCGAGGATCCGGTCGGCGATGAGGTCGCGGTCGGCGTCGGTCAACTCGAGGCTGTCCTTCCGCATGAGCGCCTCGACGTGGAACGGGAACGCCACGCCGGCCTCGCGGAGGAGCGTGCCGATCTGGGGCTCGCCCACCTCGTAGGCGCTCTTCGCGTCGAAGTACTCCTTGTCGATGGTCCCGCCGGTGGTGAACACCTGGACGGTTTCGGGGGACGCGAGGTCGGACATGCGCGTGAGTCAGAAGCCGGGAGCCGGCGGTGCTTTGAGGGAGTCGGGGCGGGGCGCGGGCGACCCCTGGCGCTCGCGGACGAGCCGGGTCTCGACAGAGTCGTACGTGGCCTCGGCGAGGGCGGGGGCGCCGGCGAGGGCGTCGAGGCGAGTCTCGAACGCCGCCGAGTCGAGCCCGTGGGCCTTGAGGGCCACCCGGCGGAGGCTCTCGGCGAGAGCGGGACGCCGGGCCTCGACGGTGTCGAGCGCCGCGCGGGCGTCGGCGAGGTGGAGCTCGACGAGGGCGTCGACGAGGTCGGGGTCGACGTCGTCCCCGCCGTCGGCGCCGTCGCAGGCGGCGAGGCCGACGAGCGAGAGCATCGCCAGCAGCCCGCGGGTCACGCCGCCTCGGCGTCGAGGCGGGCGGCGTTGGCCGTCGCCGGCGGGGCCTCGACCTCCATCCGCAGCAGGTGCGCGGCGTACGTCTTGCCCTGGGCGTCGAGCTTGAGCGAGACCGTCCCGCCGCCGCCGAGCGACCCGTGGAGCATGAAGTTGAGCGCCGACAGGTTGGGCAGCTCGAACCGCTCGACCTCGCCCTCCACGCGCGGCCCGAAGTGGGCCTTCACACGCTCGGCCGTGACCGTCTCGCGGAGCCAGTCGTAGTGGGACGGGTCGCGCGCGATCAGGCCGACGTTGACGGCGTCGCCCTTGTCGCCGGAGCGGCCGAAGCAGAGGTCGAGGAGGCGGGGCATTGTGGGGGGCGATCGGGTGAGGGAGGATTGAGGGGCAAGATCGAACGTTGCGGCGGACGCTGGGCTCTCAATCGCCCGATCACCCATCACCCGATCTGAAATCCGCTAGGGGATCATCTTGTTGAGCGGGTACTCGATGAGGCCCTCGGCGCCGAGCCGCTTGAGCTCCGGGATGAGCCGGCGGACCTGGCGCTCCTCGATGATCGTCTCGACGGCGACCCACTCGTCCGAGAAGAGCGGCGAGATCGTCGGGTTCCGGAGGGCCGGGAGCGTCTCGACGATCGACTGGAGGTCGTCGCGGCGGACGTTCAGCTTGAGGCCGACCTTCCCCTCGGCGCGGATGGCGCCCTCGAGGAGGAGGGCGAGGTTCTCGATCTTCTCCCGCTTCCACGGGTCCTCCCAGGCGTCCTTGTTGGCGACGAGCTGGGTGTTCGAGCTCAGCAGCACCTCGACGATCCGCAGCTTGTTGGCGCGGAGCGAGTTGCCGGTCTCGGTCACCTCGACGATGGCGTCGACCAGGTCGGGCGCCTTGACCTCGGTGGCGCCCCACGAGAACTCGACGTCGGCCGAGACGCCGTGCTCGGCGAGCCACCGGTTCGTGAGGCCGACGACCTCGGTCGCGATCCGCTTGCCTTCGAGGTCCTGGACGGAGTGGATGTCGGAGTCATCCGGGACCGCCAGCACCCAGCGGACCGGCCGCATCGACGCCTTCGAGTAGATGAGGTCGGCCACAACGTGGACGTCGGCGCCGGTCTCGGCGATCCAGTCGAGCCCGGTGATCCCGGCGTCGAACACGCCGTCGGCGACGTACTTGCCCATCTCCTGGGCGCGGACGAGCATGGCCGTGAGCTCCTCGTCGTCGATCGACGGGAAGTAGCTCCGGGAGCGGACCGAGAAGCCGTAGCCGGCCTTCTCGAGCAGGTCGAACGTGGACTCCTGGAGGCTCCCCTTCGGCAGGCCGAGGCGGAGGACCTGGGTCTCGCCGTCGGTCTCGGCGTTCGAGGGAGCGGTGGTGGTCTGTGTGGACATGGGGTCGGGTGTGATGTGTCGGTTAGAGGGGGGGCGAGCGGCGTCCGTAGGGGGGCTAGGTGCCGGCCTCGGCCCGGAGGTCGGCGGCGGTGCGGAAGGTGTAGGCGACGGCCTCCATCTGGCGGAGGAACTCGCGCTTGTCGAGCGTCCGGTCGGGCGCGAACGTCATCCCGTAGTAGATGTAGAGGCGGTCCGTCGCCTCATCGCGGAAGGCGTAGCGGACGTACGAGCCGCCCATGACGTCGTTCGTCATGTACCAGAGGCCGCGCTGTTCCTGGGCCGGCCGGCCGGCGATCTCGGTGGAGTCGCGCGTCGTCGGGCGCTGGTCGTCGAGCTGGACGAACGAGCTGTCGTAGCTGCCGAGGGCGAACTGCTCCAGGAGGTCGTCCGTGATCTCGTCGATCCGCTCAGGCGGCGGGAGGGCCTCGACGCCGTCGACCGAGAACACGAAGAAGTCGCGCCACGTGTCGGAGAGGACGCGCCGGTAGCGGACGAAGCTGCCCTCGAGGTCGCCCGCCTCGGCGGTCGTGTCCTGGACCTGGACGTAGTCGTACTGGATCTTGACCCGGTAGCCCTGGTCGTCGAGGAGCTCCTGCTCGAGGTCGGTCTGTGCAAGGCGCGAGAACATCTCGCCGATGGTCCGCTCACGGGCGAGGCGGTTGTAGGCGGCGCGGAGCTCGGGCCCGCTCTCGACGATCTGCCGCGCGAGCGCGCTGTCCGTCGCCGCCGTCGCGATCGTCACGAGCTGGTTGTTCGCCCAGAGGTCCTCGCGGAGGTTGACGGCCGCGGCCTCCCCGGAGCGGACGGCCGCGAGGTTGCCCTCGCCGACGCGCGCGCGGATGAACTCGCCGATCTCGCCCTCGGCGTCGACCGGTGCCGCGAACACGAGGTGGGGCTGCATCTTGAGGTACTCGAACGACCGCGACGTGAGCGGCTGGAGCCGGAGCTTGAACGCGCCCTGGTTGTTCGGGAGCGTGGCGATCGGCTGCGCCAGCTCGGCGCGGAGCGCGTCGCCCACGGGGCCGTTCCAGGTCACGCTGTCGGTCACGACGATGACCGTCTCGGTGTCGCCGCGGGCTTCGGGCGGGCCGGTGATCGGGTCCTCGCAGCCCGCGACGGCGAGACCGACGAGGAGGACGGACAGCAGGGGGAGAGCTCGGGTCATGAGGGCTCGGGGGCTCCGGTCTTCAACGCGCGCGCCCAGTCGCCGATGTCCGCAAGACGTTCGGAATCGGTGAGATCCCCGTCGTCCCACAGGCGCTCGGCCTCGCGGATGAGGGCGCTGCCGACGATGAACCCGTCGGTGTGGCGCGTCAGCCGCTCGGCGTCGGCGTGGCTCTTGATCCCGAAGCCGACGAGGAGCGGCTGCTCCACGAGGCCGCGGGCGTGGGCGAGGTAGGCGTCGGTCGCGTCGTCGTCGCCGAGGCCGGACCCGGTCAGGCCCGTCACGCTCACGGCGTAGACGAACCCGGTCGAGCGGTCGTCGACGAGGCGGACGCGCGCGTCGGAGGTGTTGGGCGCGATGAGGTGGGTGATGGAGAGGCCGTGCTCGGCGGCGGCCCCCTCGATCTCGCCGGCCTCTTCGGGCGGGACGTCGGGCAGGATGAGGCCGTCCACGCCGGAAGACGCGGCGTCGGCGCAGAAGTCGCCCACGCCGTACCGAAACACGGGGTTCGCGTAGCCCATCAGCACGAGCGGCGTGTCGCTCTTGGCGCGGAAGGCGGCGGCCGTCTCGAACGTGCCGGCCATCGAGGCGCCCTGGCGGAGCGCTCGCTCCGACGCCATCTGGATCGGGAGGCCCTCGGCAACGGGATCGGAAAACGGCATCCCGAGCTCGATGAAGTCGGCCCCGGCGTCGTCGACGGTGCGGAGGATGCCGAGCGTCGCGCCGGGCGCGGGGAAGCCGGCGGTCAGGAAGAGGCCCATGGCCGTCTCGCCGCGCTGGCGGAGACCGTCTAGGTGGGCGCGGAGTCGCGTCATCGGGAGTCGGGGGCGCCCGCCTCGGTCCGGTCCGGGGCGGAGTCGAGGCGGGCGGGGTCGCGGTAGAGGGCGGCGTGGTCGATCGTCATGAACCGCTCGGGGAACGGGCAGCGCTCCCACCCGAGGCGCTCGTAGAAGGCGTGGGCGTCCTGCGTCGTGAGGAGCCAGCGGCGGAGGCCCTGGAGGTCGGGGTGAGCGAGGACGCACGCCATCAGCCACTGGCCGAGGCCGCGGCCCTGATGCGCTTCGAGCACGTACACGTCGTGGAGGTAGGCGAACGTGGCGCGGTCGCTCGTCACGCGGGCGTAGCCGACCTGGGCGCCGTCCGGGACGTAAAGCCCGAACGGCATCGAGCCGGCCGCCGCGCGCTCGACGACGTCGCGCGGTACGCCGGGTGACCAGTACGACCGCGACAGATAGCCGTGAACGGCCGAATAATCCAGCCGGCCGCGGTCGTCGGAGACCTCGTAGCCGTCGTCGCGCGTCCAGGTCATCCCGCCTCGGTGGGCTGGGCGGCCGAGGCGCCGAGGCGGGCGGAGTCGTCGTCGAAGAGGTGGGCCGAGATCGTGGCCATGTCCTTGTCGCCACGGCCGGAGCAGTTGAACACGAGCGTGCCGCCCGCGCCGATCTCTCGCGCCAGCGATTCGAGCACGGCGATCGCATGGGCCGTCTCGAGCGCCGGGATGATCCCCTCGGTTTCGCTCAGAAGCCGGACGGCGTCGAGCGCCTCGGCGTCGGTCGCCGTCCGGTACTCGACGCGGCCGGCGTCCTTGAGGTAGGCGTGCTCGGGCCCGACGCCCGGGTAGTCGAGGCCGGCGGAGATCGAATGCGCGATCTCGACCTGCCCGTCGGCGTCTTGCAGGAGGTACGTCATCGTGCCGTGGAAGACGGCCGGCTCGCCCTTCGAGAGCGTCGCCGCATGGCGCCCATCGAGCCCCTCGCCGCTCGCCTCGACGCCGACCAGCCGGACGTCCGCGTCCCCCACGTACGGCGCGAAGATGCCGATCGCGTTCGACCCGCCGCCGACGCAGGCGACGACGGCGTCGGGCGTCTCGGAGCCCGTCTGCTCCTTGAGCTGCGCCCGCGTCTCCTCGCCGATGACGCGGTGGAGGTCGCGGACCATCGCCGGGTACGGGTGCGGCCCGATCGCCGAGCCGATGATGTAGTAGGTCGTCGTCGGGTTCGAGACCCAGTCGCGGAACGCCTCGTTGGTCGCGTCCTTGAGCGTCTGGCTGCCCGACGTCGCGGGGCGGACCTCGGCGCCGAGCAGCCGCATCCGCTTGACGTTGAGGTTCTGCCGCTCGATGTCCTCGGATCCCATGTAGACGACGCACTCGATCCCGAAGAGCGCGCAGGCCGTCGCCGTGGCCACGCCGTGCTGGCCGGCGCCGGTCTCGGCGATGATCCGCTCCTTGCCCATCCGCCGCGCCAGGAGCACCTGCCCGATGGCGTTGTTGATCTTGTGCGCGCCGGTGTGGCAGAGGTCCTCGCGCTTGGCGTAGATCGTCGCCCCGCCGAGGCGCTCCGTCAGCCGGTCGCACCGCGTCAGCGGGGTCGGGCGGCCGACGTAGTCGCGGAGGAGGCGCCGGTACTCGGCCTGGAACTCGGGGTCGGCCTTGGCGGCCTCCCATGCCTCGCGGACGTCGGCGAGTACGGGCTGGAGGATCTCGGGCACGAACGCCCCGCCGAATCGCCCGAACCGGCCCCGGGCATCGGGGAGGGACGGGGGGGGGGAGACCGGGGAGGCGGGGAGTGCGGTCGTGGTGGGCATGGTGGGGGAGAGCACGGGGCGTCTCTGATTGTCATCCTGAGCGAGCGGAGCGAGTCGAAGGATCTCTGGTGCACCCGGTCTCAAGCTGGCGGTGAGAGCGCGCGGTGAGAGCGCGTATCGAAGCGAGTGCTCGCCAGAGATCCTTCGACTTCGCCACTTCGTGGCTTTGCTCAGGATGACATGCGGTGGGCTGTCGGTCGGGGAGTGGTAGGTCCGCCCGCCTCGGCGCCGAGGCGGAGGGAGTCAGCCGGCGGTGGCGGCGTGGAAGGCGTCGAAAAAGGCGGCCAGCTTGTCGAGGTCCTTGACGCCGGGGCTCTCCTCGACGCTCGACGAGAGGTCGACGGCGTAGGGGCGCATCGTCTGGATGGCCTCGGCCACGTTCTCGGCCGAGATCCCGCCGGCCAGGAACAGGTCGACCTCGGCCGACAGCTCGCGGGCCACGCGCCAGTTGAAGCTCTCGCCCGTGCCGCCCCACAGGCTCGTGTGGTGCGTGTCGAGCAGGATGAAGTCGACCACGTCCAGGTACGGCTCGACGACGGCGCGGATCTGCTCCGACGAGGCGTCGTGCGTCACTTGGACCGCCTTGATGACCGGCACATCGACGGCGGCGCAGACCTCCGGGGGTTCGTGCCCATGGAGCTGCGCCAGCGCGAACCCGACGCGCTCGCAAGTCCCGTTCACCTCCTCGGCGCTCTTGTTCACGAACACGCCGACCGGCTCCGGCCCGACGACCCAATCGATGATCTCCTTCGCCACGTCGGGCTTGACGTAGCGTGGGCTGTCCTCGTGCTGGATGAACCCCAGAAAGTCGGCCCCGGCGACGGCGGCGGTGCGGGCGTCGTGGAGGCGGGTGATGCCGCAGATTTTGACCTTGGTCATGGCGCGGCGGGGAGGGGTTGACCGGCGAGCGCGACGGCCGTCTCGCGGCGGAGGGCGGCGAGGGCGCGGCCGGGGTCAGGCTGGCGCATGAAATGGGTGCCCACGAGGAACGCGTCGGCGCCGGCGCGGCGGAGGCGGGCGGCGGCCTCGGCGTCGCGGATCCCGCTCTCGGCCACGCGGACGATCCGCTCGGGCAGGCGCGCGAAGATCCGCTCGGCGCGGCCGAGGTCGACTTCGAACGTCTTGAGGTCGCGGCTGTTGACGCCCAGCACGTCGACCCGGTCGAGGTCGAGCGCCTCGACCTCGGCGTCGTCGTGGACCTCCACGAGCACACCGAGGTCGAGGTCGCGGGCCGCGTCCAACAGGTCGCCGAGGTGGGCGGGGTCGAGGGCGGCGGCGATGAGCAAGACCGCGTCGGCGCCGTAGGCGCGGGCCTCGACGAGCTGGTAGGCGTCGACCACGAAGTCCTTGCGCAGCAACGGGAGGTCGACCGCGTGGCGGACGGCGGCGAGGTGGTCGAGCGAGCCCTGGAAGTGCGTCGGCTCGGTGAGGACGGAGAGGGCCGCGGCCGCCGCTTGCTTGTACTGGCGCGCGACGATGGCCGGGTCGTACTCCGCCCGGATCACGCCCTCCGACGGGCTCGCCCGCTTGCACTCGGCGATGTAGGCGGGGCCGTCCGGACGGCGGAGCGCGCGTGCCAGCGACAGCGTCGGCGCGTGGAAGGCCGGGCGGCGTTCGAGCGCCGCGGCCGGCGTGACCGCCTTCCGCTCGGCCACGAGCCGGCGCGTGTCGTCGAGGATGGTGTCGAGGATGGTCGCCATCAGGCCGCCTCGGCGAGCGCGTTGGACACCTCGACGAGCGTGTCGAGCTTTTCGAGGGCCGCGCCGCTGGCGACGCTCTCGCGGGCCGCCTCCAGGCAGGCGTCGAGGTCGCCGACGTCGCCGGCGGCGAGGAGGGCGTAGGCCGCGTTGAGGAGGACGACGTCGGCCTGAGGGCCGGCCTTGCCGCCGAGGACGGCGCGGACGATCTCGGCGTTCTCCTCGGGCGTCCCGCCCTGGAGCGCCGCCGCCGACACGCGCGCCAGGCCGAACCGCTCGGGCACGACCTCCTGCTCCAGCAGGCCGCCGTCGAAGGCGTGGCTTCCCGTCTGGTAGATCGTCGTCGGGCTCGTGGTCGAGAGCTCGTCGAGCCCGTCGTGGGCGTAGACCACGACGACGTGCTCGCTCCCGAGCCGCATCAGGATCTGCGCCATCATCCGCGCGACGCCGTCCGAGAACGCGCCGACGAGTTGACGCTTGACGGCGGCCGGGTTGCAGAGCGGCCCGAGGATGTTGAAGAACGTCCGGACGCCCAGCGCGCGGCGGACCGGCCCGACGTGGCGGAGCGCGGGGTGGAACTGCGGGGCGAACAGGAACGCGATGCCGGCCTCGTCGAGGCACCGGCTCACGCCGTCGGCGTCCAGGTCCGCGCGGACGCCGAGGCTGGACAGGACGTCGGCCGAGCCGGACGACGACGACACGCCCTTGTTGCCGTGCTTGGCGACGGGCACGCCGGCGCCGGCGGCCACGAAGGAGGCGGCCGTCGAGATGTTGAACGTGCCGGAGTGGTCGCCGCCCGTGCCGCAGAGGTCGATCGGGTTGAGGTCGGTCTCGACGGGCACGGCGTACTCGCGCATGACCTTCGTGAAGCCGACGAGTTCGTCGAGCGTCTCGCCGCGCGAGCGGAGGCCCATCAGCAGGCCCGCGATCTGCGCCGCCTCGGCCTCGCCCGAGAGCATCACGTGCATGGCCGACTCGGCCTGCGATTGGCTGAGCGTCTCGCCCTCGGCGACGAGTTGGAGAATCGGTTTGAGCGTCGTCATCGGGTCGGTCGGTCAGTCGGTGGTGGAAGCGGGGGCGGGCACGGCTAGCGCCGCGCGGACCCAGTTGCGGACGAGCTTTGGGCCCTCCGTCGTGAGGATCGACTCGGGGTGGAACTGGACGCCTTCGATCGGAAAGTCCTTGTGGCGGAGGCCCATGATGACGCCGTCCGCCGTCTCCGCCGAGACGTCGAGGACGGCCGGGAGCGTCGCCCGGTCGACCACGAGGGAGTGGTAGCGCGTGGCGACGAAGTCCTGCTCGACGCCCTCGAACACGGTCCGGCCGTCGTGGGACACCGTCGACGTCTTCCCGTGCATCAGCGTCGGGGCGTGGACGACGCGGCCGCCGAACACCTCGCCGATGGCCTGGTGACCGAGGCACACGCCCAGGATCGGCGTCGTCTCGCCAAACCGGCGGATGACGGCCTCCGAGACGCCGGCCTCGTCGGGGCGGCCGGGGCCGGGCGAGATGAGCACGCCGGCCGGGGCCAGCTCCGCGATCTCGTCGAGGCCGATCTGGTCGTTCCGCACGACCCGGTAGTCCTCGGTCACGCCGCCCACGAGGTGGACGAGGTTGTACGTGAACGAGTCGTAGTTGTCGATGACGAGGATCACGGGATCGGGGGCTGGGGCGGCGGGGCCGCTAGTTCAGGAAGCCGACGGCGTCGCGGACCTGGGCCGTCACGTCGGAGGCTCGAGCCCGGGCCGCCTCGGCGCCGGCCTGGAGGATGTCGCGGACGTCGTCGGGGCGGGCGGCCAGCTCGCGGCGGCGCTCGCGGGCCTCGCCGAAGTGCCGGTCGATCATCCCGAGGAGCGCCTTTTTGGCGTGCCCGTAGCCGTACCCGCCGGCGCGGTACGCCTCGGCGATCTCGGCCCGCTCGTCGTCCGTCGCGAAGTGGCGGATCAGGGCGAACGTGTTGTCGGCGTCCGGGTCCTTCGGGTCCTCCAGCGGCGTCGAGTCGGAGACGATCGACATCACCTTCTTCTTGAGGTCCTTCCCCTCGTCGAAGATGCCGATCGTGTTGCCGTAGCTCTTCGACATCTTCCGTCCGTCGAGGCCGGGGATGACCGAGACCTCGTCCAAGATGTAAGGCTCCGGGAGTGGGAAGAACGGGTCGTCCGGACAGAACGCCTCGTTGAACCGGCTCGCCGTGTCGCGGCTGATCTCGAGGTTCTGCTTCTGGTCGGCCCCGACCGGCACCACGAGGTCGCGGCCCGGCGCCGTGTACGCGAGGATGTCGGCGGCCTGGAGGATCGGGTACGTCAGGAGCCCGCCGTTCGCGGTCAGCCCCTGGGCCACCTTGTCCTTGTAGGAGACGCCCTTCTCGAGGATCGCCGTTGGCGTGAGGCAGAGGAAGATCCACGTCAGCTCCGTGAGCTGCGGCACGTCCGACTGGACGAAGAGGCTGGCCCTGCTGGGGTCGAGCCCGAGCGCGAGGTAGTCGAGCGCGACGTCGAGCGTGTACCGGCGGAGCGCGTCGGCGTCGCGGAGCGTCGTCAGCGCGTGGTAGTCGACGATGAACAGGAAGGCCTCGCTCCGAGCGGTCTCGTCGTTGGCGAGCGCGATGTTCTGTCGGATCGCCCCGAGGTAGTTGCCGAGGTGGAGCGTCCCCGACGGCTGGATGCCGGAGACGATGACGGGCAGGGGGGAGGAGTCAGACATGCAGAGGGTGCGGGGGCGCCGGCCGGCGCCTGCACGAACTGGGAAACGGCGGTCGGGTCGGTCCGCCTCGGCGCCGAGGCGGGCGGGGCTAGCGGGGGAGGTCGGCGGCGACGCCGCGGAGCAGGTCGATCCGGGACGTCGAGGCCTCGGCGTTGTGGCCGAGGATGGCCCGCGTCCGCTCCTGGTGGTGGACGGCGTCGACCTCCTCGCGGAGCATCCCGCCAAAGTCGTTCTCGGCGTCGAGGAGGCCTTGAACCCGGTTCCGGTCGGAGCCCTCGACCACCGCGAACGCCTCGCGTCCGGCGCCGGTCGGCGGGGCGCCGCCGAGGCTGAGGATCGTCTCCGAGATCTTGGCCGTCTCCGTGCGGAGGTACGGCATCATGGCCTCGACGCGCTCCTTGGCCGGGCCGTCGGCCATCCGCGCAAGCGCGGCCTGGTAGGTCTGGAGCAGGTCGAGGTGGCGCTCGGCGACGGGGCGGAGGCGCTCGACGCTCTCCTCGCGGGAGATGTAGCGGCCGGCGCCGCCCTTGTTGAGGATCGGTCGGAGGGCAGGGAACATGGCGGGGGAGGAGGGAGGGGGGATGCGGGACGGAGGGACGAGGGGACCGCGTGGCGCATCCCGGATCCCTCCTTCCCTCTACAGCAGGTCCGACGTGGCGGAGCGCATGGCGGCGAAGAGGGCGGCGGCCTTGGCCTTCGTCTCGTCGTACTCGGCGGCCGGGTCCGAGTCGGCGACGACGCCGGCGCCGGCCTGGACGTAGGCCACGTCGTCCTTCACGACCATCGTGCGGATGGCGATGCAGGTGTCGAGCGCGCCGTCGAAGCCGGCGTAGCCGACGGCGCCGGCGTACGGCCCGCGCTTGACGGTCTCGAGCTCGTCGATGATCTCCATGGCGCGGACCTTCGGGGCGCCGGAAACGGTCCCGGCCGGGAAGCACGCCGCGAGGACGTCCGTCGCCGGCCGCTCGCCGACGGCGCCCGACACCGACGACACGAGGTGCATCACGTGGCTGAACCGCTCGACCTCGGCGAACCGGTCGACGGAGACGGTCCCGGTCTCCGACACGCGGCCCATGTCGTTCCGCCCGAGGTCGACCAGCATGAGGTGTTCGGCGCGCTCCTTCGGGTCCTGGAGGAGGTCGGCCTCGTAGGCCGCGTCCTCGGCCGGCGTCTCGCCGCGGCGGCGGGTCCCGGCGATCGGGAGGACCAGCGCCCGCCGCTCCGGCCCGCGCGGCTCGACGCGCGTCAGGACCTCCGGCGACGAGCCGACGAGCGAGAAGTCGGCCCCGTCGGCCAGCCCGTCGACGTCGAGGTAGAAGAGGTACGGGCTCGGGTTGACCTGCCGGAGCGCGCGGTACAGGTTGAACTTGTCGCCGGCGAACGGCATCGCGAACCGCTGGCTGAGCACGACCTGGAAGATGTCGCCCTCGACGATGTACTCCTTGGCCGCGCGGACGGCGTCCTCGTAGGCCGAGCGCTCGACCGAGGCGGCCGGCTCCGCGGCCAGCAGCCGGACCGGCTCGCCGGGCACGCCGCCGTGGAACAGGTCGTCCTCCAACTCGAACAGCCGCTCGGTCGCCTCGGCGTACGCCTCGTGGAGGTCGGTGTCGGCGTCGACGAACACGGTCGCCATCAGGATGAGCTGGTGGCGGACGCGGTCGAAGGCGGCGACGGTGTCGTAGAAGCCCCAGACGGCGTCGGGCAGGCCGAGGAGGTCGAGCGGGGCCGGGGGCAGCGCCTCGAGCTGGCGGACGGCGTCGTAGCCGACGTACCCGACGGCGCCGGCCGTCAGGCGCGGGAGCCCGGCGACCTCGGCCTGCTCCGTCTCGGCGAGGATCGCGCCGAGCGCCTCGAAGATGGTCCCGTCGAGGGGCTCCACGTCGTGCGCGGCCCCGTCGCCGCCGACCACGCCGGCGGGCCGGTGGGCCCAAACGCGGTCGCCGCGGTTCTCGATCACGAGGTACGGGCTCTTGCCGATGAACGAGTACCGGCCGAGCCGCTCACCGCCCTCGACCGACTCCAGCAGGAACCCGAACTGGCCCTCTTCCCGGACCGCGAGGAACGCCGAGACCGGCGTCAGGAGGTCGGCCGACCGGCGGACGTAGACCGGCACGGCCAGCCGCCGGCCGTCGGCCGGGAGCTGCTCGCGCACGATCGTCTCGAACTCGGTGAGGGTCACGGGGTGAAGGTCGGATGGGGAGGGCCGGAGGGGGTGAAGCCGGCACCAACAAAAAAGCCCCCTGCTCGTCTGAACAGTGGGCTCGCGGAGGGGAAGCGCGTTCGCGTCAGGCCACAGGCCGTCTGCCCACTGAGGTCAGGGGGTGCCACCAGGGCCAGACGGTATGGGGCGCGCGGTGCGGCATCGGGATCAAGCTACGGCCGGTCGTCGGGCGGGGCAACCGGCGGGAGGGCGAGGAGGTCGCCGGGCGCGTCGAGGCCGCGGAACTGGCGCAGCCGCTCGCGCAGGTACGGGTTCGTGCGGAGCTCGCGGCGGAACTGGAGCGGGGCCGGGCGCCGGAGGCCCCGCGGCCGGTTCAAGAAGTCGCCCACGTCCGCCTCGGCGGTGAGGTCGACGTCCTCGGCGCAGACGTTCGGCATCGGGACCGGCTCTGGGCCGTCGAGGGCCAGGCCCGGCATCGGCACGGGGGTGACGTCGGGGGAGAGCGGGACGGCCATGTCGGCGCCGTAGCCGCAGTCGCGCGGGACGAGAAGGGAGGGCGTCGCGGGCTCGCCCGCCTCGGGCACGATGCGGACGTCCTGCGCGCTGGCGGCCGTTCCGAGGGCGAGGGCGGCGAGTGCGAGCGCGCGCATGGTCAGCTTGGCTGGTCGGTGGGGTTGGCCGGCAGTCTCCCGAGGCCGAGGGCCTCGGCGAGGCGGGCGTCGTAGCCGTACGGGTCGGCGTAGACCTGGAGCGAGCCGTCGGCCTCGGCCCAGGCCGTGAAGTAGGTGAAGTGGCTCAGGAACGGCCGCTCCAGCCGGACGCCCCGACGCGGGCCGCCGCGCCACGACCGCGTCGCGTCGCCCTCCTCCCAGCCGTTGACGGTCGTCAGCAAATACTCGGCTAGCTGGTCCGGGGCGCCGGCCTGGACGCAGCCGCTCGACATCGACGAGCCGGCGCCGTCCTCGAACGTGTACCGCTTGTTCGTGTCGTGGATGAGGATGGCGTACGGGTTGTGCATCAGGAATTTGACGCGCCCGAGTGGGTTCGCCGGGCCCGGCCGCTGCACGAACCGGAACTGGCCGACGGAGACCGAATCCCACGGCACGAGCCGGCTGTCGACCGGCGCGCCGTTCTGGTACACCTCGAACCCCTGGCGCCACAGCGCGAGGCTGTCGCGGACCGCCATCGGGAAGACGTTGGCCGCCGCGAGCGAGCGCGGGACGTACCACGCCGGCTGGAACTCGACGGTGTGGATGGAATCGGTGATGACGGGGGTCGTCCACCCGGCCGTCTGCGCGTTCCCGATGTTGACGGGCATGCGGAGGTTCTCGTCGTACGGCGCGCGGAGGTCGGTCGCGCCCGAGTCGCGCCGCATCACGCGGAGCTCGAAGGCCGGGAGGTTGACCCACACGAAGTGGTCGCCGAGGTCGTCGGGGAGCCAGCGCCAGCGCTCGAGGTTGAGGACGAGCCGGTCGCGGAGCGGGCCGAGGTCGGCGTTGAGCGCCTCGGTCGCGGCGGCGTCGAGGACCGAGTCGGCCGTCAGGCCCTGGGCCTCCTCGAAGCGGCCGAGCGCGGCGGCCAGCGAGTCGTCGTAGACGTAGGCGTCGGGGCGGGCCCAGGCGTCGAGGGTGTCGGCGGGGAGGTAGCCCCAGGCCGTCAGCCGGTCGCGGAGGTGCGGGACGCGGACCGACCGCTGGCCGGGCGCGAGGTCGGCGCCGGCGGGGATCGGGGCGAGGTCGGCCTGAAGGCCGCCGAGGCGGGCGCGGAGGCGGCGGTAGCCGTCGTGTGGCGGCCGAAGGGCGTCGAGCGCGTCGACGACGCCGCGGGCGTCCGACGCCTCGATGGCCTCGACGAGCGCGTCGAAGCCGGCGCCCGTCGAGTCGCGGAGGGTGGGGAACCACGAGTGCGTGTAGAGCCGGCGCGGGTCGGCGCGGCGGCCGCGGAGGGCGTCGCCGAAGCGGAGGAGCCCGTCGGTCAGGGCGAGGTCGAGCGCGGCGAGGCGGGCCGGGCGCGGGTCGGCCAGCGTGTCGCGGGCCTCGCCGTCGTGGGCGGCCCACTTCCGCTCGGCCGCCGCGAGGGCGATCCGGAGCGACGGGATCGCGTCGGCGTGGACCTCCTCGGGCGTGACGCCATCGGCCGGCGCGGCGTCGAGGAGGCGGGCGAGGCCGGCACGGGCGCGGGCGTCGGCCCAGACGAGGCGGGGGCGCTCGTAGACGTCGGGCGTCGCGGGGTGGAGCTTCGCGTTGCCGAGACGGAGCCCAACGGCCTCGGCGACGGCGCGCGCGTCGGGGGCGGCGATCTCCTCCGGCCCGAACCAACTGTCGAAAATGCCCCACCCGAGAAGGGCGACGAGGGCGAGTGGGTGCAGCAGAGTCGTCACAGACAGGGTCAATCGGGGGTGCGAACGCTAACGCCGTCCGGGGCGCGAAAGTACCCCGGCGGCCGTGGTGTCGGCCGTGTCCGACGGCGCCGCTGGGCGGGCCGGAAGCGGCCGGCGAGCCGTGTCACGCGGGGCGACCGGTGCCGCCTCGGCCGAGTCGGCGGGCAGGTCTGCCGTCTCCGACTCGTCCGCCTCGTCCTCGGTTTCGGGCACTTCCTCGTCCCCGATCGAATCGGCGATGAGCGTGGCGAGGACCGAACCGCCCTGATCGGGTCGCTCCAGCCCGAGCGCGTCCGCCAGCCGACCGTCGCGGCCGTAGACGTCGTCGTAGACCCGAAGCCGGCCGTTGGGGTCGACCTCGGCCGTGAAGTAGACGAGGTGGACCGGGACGGTCTTCTCGACCTGGACCCACTGCGTCGGCCACCACGAGCCGTTGAAGATGTCCGACACCTGCTCCTCCGTCCACCCGTTCGTCCGCGGCAAGAGGGCGCGGGCGAGCGCCTCGGGGTCGCCGGCGCGGACGCAGCCGTGGGACCGCGCCCGGTCGTCCACGCCGAACGCCCACTTCGTCGGCGTGTCGTGCACGTAGACGGCGTGGTCGTTGGGGAACAGGAATTTGACCCGGCCCATCGCGTTCCCCGGCCCGGGGCCGCGTTCCACGAACCCCTTGACGTACCCGTACGACTCCCGCTGGATCGAGGCCGGGACGATCCACGTCGGGTTGAACACGATCGTTTCGAGCGTGTCGGTAAAGGCCGGCGTCTGCCAGTCCCGCGCGCCGACGACCGTCACGAACCGGGTCGCCTCGGCCCAGTCGTCGCTCGGACCGGCGCCGGGCGCACGCTCGCGGACGGCCAACTCGAACCGCGGGACGTTGACCCAGACGTGGAGGTCGCCGAGGTCGGCCGGGAGCCAGCGCCAGCGCTCGAGGTTGAGGGCGAGGAGCGGGATGAGCTCGGGCCGGCGGACGTTGAGGACGTCGCGCGTCGGGCCATCGAGACGGCCGGTCGCGCGGAGCCCGCGGGCGCGCTGGAGGCGGCGGAGCGCGTCTCCGAGGGCGGCGTCGAACTGGGCGGGGGCCTCCGCCTCGGAGAGGTCGGTCTCGATGCCGAGGCGATCGCGGAGGCGGACGACGGCGAGGCCGGAGTCGCCGGGTGCGAGGTCCCTGCCGAGCACGAGCTCGGGCCGGTCCTCCAGATCCAGTTCGCGGGCGAGCGCGGCGCGGAGGCGGCGGTAGCCGGGGTGCTGCGGGCGGAGGCCGTCGGCCCAGAGGGCGAGCGCGGCGGCCGGGCTCGGCGCCGAGGCGAAAGCGTCGGCGAGGCGGACGGCGACGTCCGGCGGCTCGGGAGGGGAGGCCGTCCAGTGGATCCCGTACAGCTCGGTCGCGTCGGCGCGGGGTCTGGCCAGGGCGTCGCCGAACCGGAGGAGCGCGTCGGTTACGGCGAGGTCGGCGTCGGCGAGCGAGGCCGGGACCCTCGCCGTGTCGGAGAGCGCGCGGAGGCCGGCGAGAGACGAGTCGAGCGGGAGCGCGTCGCGGTCGGCGCGGGCGAGGAGGTCGAGGGCCGCGTCGCGGTCGGCGCGGGCGAACCACGCGGGCTGGCCGGCGCGGGCGGCGTAGACGTCGTGGACGCCCGGGTGGAGGACGCCCGCGGTGCTGTCGGCGGCGAGCCGCTCGGCGAGGAGCGGCGCGACGGTCGCCGGCGTGACGGCCGCCATCCTCTGGCGCGCGTACCCGGCCGAGGCCCCGCCGGCGGCGAGGACCAGCCCGACGAGAAGGGTGTACAAGAGCGGCCTGCGGCGTATCCGTTCGCGCATGGCGTGGGGGGTGTGTGTCGGCCTCGCGGACCCCTGCGGGCGAGTCGTCGTTGTCCCGCCGCTCCCGCCTGGGCCGCCGTCGCAATGTGCACGCGCCGCGGTCCCCGATCAAGCCGTTCGGCCCAGGATCCGTCCTTTAACCCGTCTTCAGGTATGTCCCCACCCGTTTCGCACAGTCGTTTGACCGTGCTGGACTTCGACCCGGCCCGCGACGGGTTCTCGTTCCCCAACCGTTATACCTGGACCGACGACGACCTCGACACGCTCGCGACCCGGCTCCGCGCGCTCTCGTCGGTGCCCGTCGCGCTGGGGGCCGGCCTCGGCGGGGCCGTGAGCGGACCCGTCGGCGGCATGGCGGGGCTGGCGGTCGGCGCGGCGCTCGGGCGGCTGGGGCTCGGCGATGGGGTCGTGCGTTCCATCGCCCGTCGGTGGTCCACGTTCGGGCTGTGCGGGGGGATGGCCCTCGCGGCTATCGAGCGGTGGCCGCGGGGGGAGGGCGCCGCGCCGACAGCGGAGCTTCGCCCGGCCCCGCTGCGGGCGCTCCTCCGCCGCCGCCAGGAACGGACGCTCCGGGCCTCGCTCCCGCGCTTCGCCGGGTGGTGGCTCCGGGCCCTCGCCTCCCGCGACCCCGACGGGTGGGCCGACGCCGTCGAATCGGAGCTCGACCGCGTGGAGGCCACGCTGAGCGCCGGCCGGCCCGCTCTCCTCGGCCTCGTGGGCGACGCGCCGGACCCGTTCGCGCTCCACCAGGTCGTCGGGTTCGGGATCGACCGCCGCGGGCCGCTCGACGCCACGCTCGACGTCTACGACCCCAACGCGCCCGGCGCGGCTCGGACGATCACCGTGACGCCCGGCACGCGTCCCGGCCGCGCAGCGATCTCGACGACGCTCCCGACGGGCCGCTCCGCCACGACCGGCCGTGCGCACATCTCGACGCGCCCCGGCCACCTCGCCCACGCCTTCGTCATCGACCTCCCCTAACGAGCCCCTGCGCCTCGGCGCCGAGGCGGGCCGTGTCGGGTTAGGCCTCGGACCGTTCGCTGTCCTCGACCACCGGCGGGCTCTGGGCGGCGCCGTCGCCGGCGTGGGGCTCCGGCGCGCCGGGTGGGGTCGGGATCGTCTCGCCCCGCCGCTCGCGGACCGTCGCCGCCCACGACACGGCGGCCGAGACCGTGATGCACCCGACCACGACGGCCAACGAGACCGACGTCGGGATCTCGAGCCCGCGCGGCTCCAGGAATGGCTCGGCCAGCATCTTCCCGCCGATGAACACGAGGACCGCCCCGAGCCCGATGTGGAGGTACCGGATCCGCTCGATGACGCCGGCCAGCAGGAAGTACAGCGCTCGCAGCCCCACGACGGCCATGATGTTCGAGCTGTAGGCCAGGAACGGGTCCGTCGTCACGCCGAGGATGGCCGGGATCGAGTCGACGGCGAACACGACGTCGGTCAGCTCGATCATCACGAGGACGAGGAACAGCGGCGTCACGAACGTCCGGCCCATCTTCCGCACGAAGAAGTGCTCCTCGTGATACCCCCGCGTCACCGGCAGCACCCGACGGAGCAACTTGAGGACCTTGTTCTGCGAGACGTCCTCCGGATCGTCGGACTCGACGAACATCCGGGCGCCCGTCAGGATGAGGAACGCGCCGAAGATGTAGAGGACCCAGTGGAACCGCTCGACCAGCGCGACGCCGAGCAGGATCATGACGGCCCGCATCACGATGGCGCCGAAGATCCCCCAGAACAAGACCCGGTGCTGGTACCGCGCCGGCACGGCGAAGAAGCCGAACAAGACCGCGATGACGAACAGGTTGTCGACCGAGAGCGACTTCTCGACGATGTAGGCCGTGAAGAACGTCAGGGCCGGGTCGTGCCCGTACACCCACCAGATGATCCCGTTGAGCGCCAGGGACGCGCCGACGAAGAAGGCCGAGAGCCACGCCGCCTCCTTCCACTCGATCTCGTGTGCCCGCTTGTTGAACAAGAGCAGGTCGACGAGGAGGAGGACCACCACGTAGCCGTTGAGCGCGGCCCAAGCCCAGGCGGGGACGTCGAGGTGTGGCATTCGGGGGAGGAGCGACGGCGCGGTGAACGCGGGCCCCCACCCGAGGTTCGGGTCGTCCGCACGCTTCACGCGCCGCTCTCAGTCCGATCCGGACCGTCCCCCCGAGCGCTCCGCCGAGCGCCCTCCGAGGCCGGGGCAGCCAGCCTCGACCCCCCGTCGGGGGGGCCTGACGGGGAAGGGACTGGGTGGGCTACCCTATGTCGGTGACATGTGGTATCGTCCGGCCTCAGCTCCTGGCAAGCGGAACCCGAGATGCACGACGACCCCACCCCCGACGAGATCCGACGAAAGGCGGACGAGTTGGAGTCGCAGGGCCAGCACGAGACGGCCCGCATCATGCGTCGCGTCGCCGACGACATCGAGGCTCAGGAGGGCGACGCGGAGCCGAGCGGGGACCCTCCGCCGGAGGCGTAGCCGTCGGAGCCTCAGCCCTCGGAGAGGTCCCGGTGCCCGAAATAGTAGAGGCAGTACCGGAGCTTCGACGCCTTCTGCGGTCCGAACCCGGGCAGCTTCTTGACCCGCTTCTCGACCGTCGCGCAGTCGCCGTCGGCCCAGAGGCGGGCGGCGTCGCCGCCGTACTCGTCGGCGAGGATGCGAGCGACGGACTGGGTCGTGTCGACCATCTTGTTCGTGAAGCGGTGGACGGCCGGCGACTGCGCGAACACCTCGGCGAAGGCGTCGCGGTCCATGTCGGCGATCCGGCCCATGTCGAGGTGGCCGAGCCGCTGGCGGAGCTTGTAGGGCCCGGCGAAGGCCGTTTCCGCGAGGACGCGCTGGTCGTAGAGCAGCCCCAGCAGGACGGCGTTGGGGTCGTCGCGGAGGTACTGGTCGACGTCGGGGTCCTTGGTCGCGGTGCCCTCGGCCTGGAGCCGGTCGAGCATGCGGACGAGGCCGCCTTCCAGGGCGGAGTAGTCGGAGGCGTCGAGGGGCATGGCGTGGGGGTGTCCGGGGTAGCGGAAAGGTAGCGAGGGCCTCCGCCTCGGCGCCGAGGCGGAGCGGGGCGGAGTAGCGCAAACGGACTACGTGGGGCGCCGAGGATGTCGCATCTTCTGGCCTCCCCTCCCACAGGTCACCCTCATGAACCGACTCCGACTCGCCCTCTGCGGGCTCGCTCTCCTCACGCTCACCGCCGGTTGTGACTCCGATGGCGGGGGGACCGAGGCCACCGTCCGCGTGATGAGCCAGAACCTTTACCTCGGCGGCGACCTGTTCACGCTGCTCGAGCCGCAGTGCGAAGGCAACGCCATCGTGGTCTGCGTCGCCCAGCTCTACGGGACCATCGAGGCCTCCGACCCGGCCGCGCGGATGGCGGCCATCGCGGCCGAGATTGCCCGCGTCGACCCCGACCTCGTCGGGCTCCAGGAGGTCTCGACGTACTACGTCCAGTCGCCCGCCGACAACCTGCCGGGCGGGCCGGCCACCGACGCCACGCAGGTCACGTACGACTTCCTCGACCTGCTCATGGACGCGCTCGACGCCGAGGGCGCCGACTACCGCGTCGTGTCGGTCTCGAACAACTCCGACGTCGAGTTCCCGGCCACGACCAACGGCAACACGTTCTTCGACGTCCGCTACCAGGACGCCGACGTGATCCTGGCCCGCGGCGACGTGACGACGAGTGCGCCGACCGAGCAGTCGTTCCAGTCGCTCCTCACGATCCCCGTCGGCGGCACCAATCAGACGTTCGTCCGCGGCTACCAGTCGGTCCGGGCGACGGTCGGCGGGTTCGACTTCACGTTCTTCAATACGCACCTCGAGGTCGGCGGGCAGGCCGAGCCGATCCAAGTGCTCCAGGCCGGCGAGCTCCTCGCACCCATCGGGGCGACGACGGGCCCGGTGGTCTTCGTCGGCGACATCAACTCGAACGGGAACGCGAACGGGACGAGCTACCAGACGCTGACGGTCCCGTTCGAGGACGCCTTCGCGGTCGGCTCGGCCGCGACGTGCTGCCAGGCGGCCGACCTCCGCAACGCGGCCTCCCAGCTCCAGACGCGGATCGACGTCGTGTTCTACCGCGGGTTCGACTCAGTCGGCGAGGCCGAGGTCGTGCTCGACGAGCCATCGGACCGCGTGGGTGGACTGTGGCCGAGCGACCACGCCGGCGTCTGGGCCGAGTTGGAGGCCGTCGTCCAGTAGCGGCCGGCTCCGCCCGCCTCGGCGCCGAGGCGGGCCCATCGGGTAGGGGCACACCGGCGGTGTGCCCCTACGTCGTGGATGGGAAGGCCGGCGGAGGCGTCAGTCCTTCCGCTTCCACTGGGGGCCGGACGGCGTGTCCATGACGTCCACGCCGAGCGCGTCGAGTTCGTCGCGGATGGCGTCGGCGCGGGCCCAGTCCTTGGCGGCGCGGGCCTCCGTCCGCTGGATGAGGAGCGCCTCGACCTGGGCCGCCAGTCCGTCGTCCTCGGGGGCGGCCTCGTCGGCCGCGCCCGTCCCCACGATGCCGAGGAGCGCCTCCACGTGGTCTAGGAACGCGCGGGCGGTGCGAGCGGACGCGCCGGACAGCGGCTCGGCCCGGTGGGCCTTGAGGACGTCGCCGGCCCCGCGGAGCGCTGCTGCGAGCGCGACCGGCGTGTTGAGGTCGTCGGCCATGGCTGCCAGGGCCTCGCCGTACGCTACGTCGAGTGGCCCGGCGAGGACGTCGTCGCCGGGCCGACCGGCGTCGAGCGCGTCGCGGACGGCGGCGTCGGCGTCGACGTACCGCTGGCGATTTTTCTGGGCGTCGGAGAGCGTCTTGCGGGTGAGGTTGAACGGCTTGGCGTAGTGACCCGAGATCAGCGCGAGGCGGAGCGCGAGCGGGTCGAGCGGGGCGCCCCAGTCCTCCCGCCCGCCGTCCTCCGGGGCGAGCGTCAGGTCGCGGACGGTCAGGAAGTTGCCCTTCGACTTCGACATCTTCTCGCCCTCGACCTGGAGGAACCGCGTGTGCATCCAGTAGCGCGAGAACGGCTGGCCCGTGAGCGCCTCGGCCTGGGCGATCTCGCACTCGTGGTGCGGGAACCGGAGGTCCTCGCCGCCGCCGTGGAGGTCGATCGTCTCGCCGAGGTACTTCTGGGCCATCACCGAGCACTCGAGGTGCCAGCCGGGGAAGCCCCACCCGTACGGCGAGAACCACTGCATGAGGTGCCCCGGGTCCTTCTTCCACAGGGCGAAGTCGCGCGGGTCCCGCTTGGCGTCGTCGCGGACGACCTCGCGGGTGCCCTCCACGAGCGTGTCGGCGTCGCGGTTGCCGCTGAGCTTGCCGTAGTCGGGGAAGCTCGGGACGTGGAAGTAGACGCCGTCGTCGGTCTCGTAGGCGTGGCCGCGCTCGACGAGCCCCTCGACCGCCTCGATCTGCTCGCGAAGGTGTTCGGTCGCGCGGGGGCGGACGTTCGGCTCGAGCAGGTTCAGGGCGTGCCAGTCCTCGACGAGGGCCGCCGTGTAGTGCCGCGCGAGGTCCCACACGGTCTCGAACTGTTCGCCCTCCTTCGACGCCAGCGCCTTGGCCATCTTGTCCTCGCCGGCCCCGTCGGCCACGTCGTCCTCGGTGAGGTGGCCCACGTCGGTCACGTTCGAGACGTAGCGGACGGCCCAGCCCAGCGCGGCGGCCGTCCGGACCACGAGGTCGGCCGTGAGGAACGTCCGGAAGTTGCCGATGTGGGCGTAGCTGTAGACCGTCGGGCCGCAGCTGTAGAACCGGAGGAGCGGCCGGCCGTCGGGCGCGGTGGCGACCGGCTCGACGGCCTCGACGGACCGGGAGAGCGTGTTCGTCAGGCGGAGGGGCGGCGTCTCGGACATGGGGCGGGGGGGAGGGGGCGTCAAGCTACCGGGCGTCCGACCCTCGGGGTCCCGCTTCCGAATCGAGACGGCCCGGGGAGTGCGGGTGGCCACCGGAACAGAGGGGCAGGGCTCAGATGTGGCAGATCGTGTTTTCTTCGGTCCTCTACGGGATCGATCGGGCCACGTGAGCTCTCGTTGGTCGTCGGAATGCCTGTCGTGCTTGTCGGAAGCGTCGTGTGGGCGTACCGCGACGCCGTGTGGTAGGGGCTGGCGTCGTCGTGGCCGCGTTCGTGGCGCTGGGAGCGTGGTCGCTCCGACCGCTCGACCGGGTCCGCAGGGTGCTCGTCGGGAACGTGGTCAAGCTCACCGAGGCGGGCGGGTGCGGGTTGCGGTCGCGACGGAGGCGGGCGCGGTGTCCGTCGAGGTGGCGGACACCGGCGTCGGGGTTCGGGCGGTGTGTCGCCCTCACCTGTTCGAGCCTTTCGGCTAGCCGTCTGAGGGAGACGGCCGGAAATACGCAGGCGCCGGCCTCGACCTCACGGTCGCCAAGCTTCTCGTCGACTGGATAGGCCGCGAGCTCACAGTTGTGAGCGCCGAGGGAGGGGAGAGCCTATTCATGGCCTGGCTGCCTCCAGCCAGCCAGGGGCGCGCCTGACGGTGCACCGGGTGGGACCCCGGCCGCCGTCGCGTCGTCCCAGGGCCGCCATGTCCGACACGCCCCCCGGCCTCCGCTACGTCGACGACGCCCGTCCGGGTCTCTCTCGCGTCCGCCGCGGGAGCGGGTTCTCGTACCACCGGCCCGACGGCTCGCTCGGATCCGACGAGACCCGCGACCGGATCGAGGCGCTGGCCATCCCGCCGGCGTGGGAGGACGTCTGGATCTGCTCGGCCTCCAACGGCCACCTCCAAGCGACGGGACGCGACGCCAGGGGCCGGAAGCAATACTGCTACCACGTCGATTGGGAGGCCCATCGCAATCGGCTGAAGTTCGACCGGATGGTCTCGTTTGGAGAGGCCCTGCCAGACATCCGGGCGCGTGTCGACGAGGACCTGAGGCGCCGCGGCCTCGGCCGCGAGACCGTCCTTGCTCTCTGCGTCCGGCTCCTCGACGAGACGCTCGTCCGCGTCGGAAACGAGCGGTACGCGACCGAGAACGGGTCGTACGGCCTGACGACGATCCGCGACAAGCACGTCTCGTTCGACGGGGCGGTGGTCCGGTTCGAGTTCGTCGGCAAGAGCGGGAAGACGCAGGCGTTGTCGCTGACGGACCGGCGTCTGGCGCGGCTCGTGAAGGCATGCCGGGACATCCCCGGCTACGACCTCTTCCAGTTCTACGACGAGTCCGGCCGCAAGCAGGACGTCGAGAGCGGCCACGTCAACGGGTACCTCCAGGAGACGACCGGCGAGCCGTTCACGGCCAAGGACTTCCGGACGTGGGGCGGGACGGTCGTGGCCGCGGAGGCCCTCGCGTCTCACGACGTCGTCGACGACGCCGACGCGCTCATCGTGCGGGCTGTGAAGGACACCGCGGCCGTGCTGGGCAACACGCCGGCCGTCTGCCGCCAGTACTACGTCCACCCCGACGTTCTCGACGCCTTCCGCGCGGGCGACCTCCGCGATCGCCTCCGGCGCCGGAACGCAGGCAACACGCCGGTCGGCCTCCGACCGCCCGAAGCCGCCGTGCTTGATCTGCTCCGGGACCGCTCGTGACGTTCAGCGGAGGCGCCTCCGCTGAGCGCCTCTGCTGCGGGGGAGAAAACGCACCGCCGGGGGGTAGAACGGGACGGTGTGATCCGGGGGCGGCCTGAATCCTGCGCCCGAGTACCGGTCGATCAACGGGCGTCCTCCGTCACGTTGCGGGCACACACACGACGTTGGAAGCCAGGAGGGTGGCCCGCTCCGACTCGGCATGCAGGCGGGGCACGAATCCTGCGGGGTGTGGACAAGCGAGGCCCGCAGGCGTCCTCTCTCGTCCACAACTCCGCACCCGACCATGGGCCAGCAGCAACTCCTCCTCCTTGTTCTCGGCATCGTCATCGTCGGCCTCGCCGTCGTGATCGGCATTCAGGCGTTCAGCGAGAACAAGACGAACTCCACCACCGACGCGATGAACAACGAAATCGTCCGGATCGCGTCAGACATCCAGACGTGGTCGCTCAAGCCGCAGGCGTTCGGCGGGCCCGTCGGGGAGTCCGGCTTCGAGGAGGTGACGTTTTCCGACCTCGGCTACGGGCTGACGACGTGGGACGGCGACGCCTCCGCCTACTCGACCCTGACGGCGCACTATCGGATCGCTGCGGGCTCGCCGGACTGCGTCGCGGTCCAGGCCATCAGCAACGACGGCGTTACCGGGGGGACCTCGAACGGGAACGCGTCGGCCGCGCTCATGAGCGTTCGGGTCACAGGGGCGGACCCGGACGACATCGAGTACGTCGGGGGGGAGCACGTGACCTGCTAGGTCGGCCTCGGCACCGAGGCGGCCGGGGTCAGGTTCCGGTCGACGTGAAGTCCCAGAGCGAGCGCTCGGCGCGGACGGTCGAGAGCAGTCGCTGCACCGCGCGGTACGAGTCGAAGCTTGTCGGGCCGGCGTCGGCCGTGACCCAGACGACGGTGAACGCGAGCGTCTCGCCGGCGCCGAGCGCGACCGGGCCGGCCGAGAGGAGCTGGCGGACGTCGGCGCCGACAAAGACGCCGTCCTCGTCGCGGCCGTCGAGCCAGCCCGTCTGGCCAAACGGGTCATCGTCGAATGCGAACCGCGACGGCTGGCCCGTCGTCGGGTCGATCATCGGGTCGCCCGCGTAGGACAGCCCGTCGAGCGCGCGGACGGCCTCTGTCGCGGACGCGGGCCCCTGCCCGAAGCCCTCAGGATCCTGCCACGTGTAGCGGCGGAGGATCCGATGGGAGAGGAGCGGGAGGTCGAGGAAGGTCGTCCCGGAGACCCAGGTCGAGCTATTCGTGATGCCGTCGTCGTCGGTGAACGGGAGCTGGTACACGTAGCTCAGGCCGGTTGCGGAGTCGAAGCCCACAGCGTCTTTGCCGTAGGCCGCGTAGCCCACATTCTCATAGGGGCCGGGCGACTCGGTGTCGGAGAACGTGCCGACGCGGAGGTCGGAGATCGGCGCGCTCCCCTCATTCGTCACCTCGTAGCGGACGAATACGGCGCCCGCCAGGTCGGCGCGGCGGTAGCGGTACGCCGCCACGTTCATGCGGAGGCCCCGGAGCGGGTCGGCGTAGCGGCCGGCCCACTGGCCTTCTCCGCCCGCGAATGGATTGGCCTCGGAGCAGAACGAGCCCCAGAGCATCTGGTCGCCGTAGACGCGCGGGCTCCCGTCCGCCTCGGTCGGTGCGCCAAGGTCGCGGGGCCACGCCTCCGTGTCGGTGTACGTCGTGTCGGCATCGAGGGCGAACACGCCCGTCGGGCCGTCCCCGCAGTCCGTCGTGAAGTTGCTCTCCCAGTAGACGATGCTCGACCGCGTCATGCCGTCCTGCGTGCCGCCGAGCCACACGCCCGATCGGGAGGCGGAGAACGGCGAGAAGTCCGTGGGATGGTAGCCCAACGCCCGCCCGCCGAAAAGGCCGCCGTCGGGCTCGAGTCCGAGGACGGATCCGTCGAGGTCGACCGTGGCGAACGGAGACTGGACGAGAAGCGGAGCGGTCACGTCGTCCGGCTGGGTCTCCGGGGGCGGGTCCGTGACCGGGTCCGCCGCATCGCAGGCGGCTAGCAGGACAATCAGAAGGAGAGGGGCAACGCGCAGCATCGGGGCGGTGGGATCAGGCACCCGCAACCAACCCTCGCCGAGGCGCACGGGGAGAGAAATCCACCCGAACCGTCGGGGCGGAGCCCGAACGAGCCGCGAGCCCTGCTAAGCGGCTTCGGCCTCGGCGCCGAGGAGTGCCCGTGCGGCCCGCACGATCCCGTCTGGCCCGATCCCGACCTCGTCGTGGAGCTGGCGCTGCGAGCCGTGCTCGATGAACCGGTCGGGCAGCCCGAGCCGCACGACCCGCGTCCCGTCGAGCGCGCCCGCGTCGGAGGCCCACTCGACGACGGCCGAGCCGGCCCCGCCGTCGCGGACCCCGTCCTCCACCGTGATCACGTGGGTGTGACGGCCGAACACCTCCGTCAGAAGTGCCGCGTCGATCGGCTTGACGAACCGGAGGTCGTAGTGGGCCGCCCGGACGCCGTCGGCGTCGAGCCGCTCGCAGGCCTCGACGGCGTACTGCCCGATGGAGCCGTAAGTCACGAACGCGAGGTCCGCGCCGTCGCGGATCTTCCGGCCCTTCCCGATGGGGATCGCCTCGAACCCGTCGCGGAGCGCCATCCCCGTCGCGGCCCCGCGCGGGTAGCGGACGGCGAATGGGCCGTCGTGCTGCAACGCCGTGTAGAGGAGGTCGCGGAGGTCCTGCTCGTCCATCGGTGCGGCGACGACCATGTTCTGGACGGCCCGCATGTACGAGACGTCGAGCGCGCCGTGGTGCGTCGGTCCGTCGGCGCCGGCGACGCCGGCGCGGTCCATGCAGAAGACGACCGGGAGGTCCTGGAGCGCCACGTCGTGGACCACGCCGTCGTAGGCCCGCTGGAGGAACGTCGAGTAGATGGCGCAGAACGGGCGCATCCCCTGCGTCGCGAGGCCGGCGGCGAACACGACCGCGTGCATCTCCGCGATCCCGACGTCGAACGCCCGGTCCGGCATCTCGGCCATCATCTTGCCGAGGCTGGTCCCCGACGGCATCGCGGCGGTCACGCCGACGACGCGGTCGTCCTGCTCCGCCAGTTCGATGAGCGCGTCGCCGAACACGTCCTGCCACTTGGGGGGCTTCGTGCCGGCCGGCGTCGGCGTGGCGAGGCTCTTGCCGGTGAGCTTGTCGAACGGGCTCGACTGGGCGTGCCACTTGACCTGGTCCGCCTCGGCGGGCGCGAAGCCCTTGCCCTTGACCGTGAGCGTGTGGAGGAGGATCGGGCCGCCGAGCTTCCGCACGCGCTGGAGCTGGCGGGCGAGGGCGACGACGTCGTGGCCGTCGACCGGTCCGATGTAGCGGAAGCCGAAGGCCTCGAACAGCATGCCCGGCGTGAGCGCCGCCTTGAGCCCGTCCTCGACGCGCGCCGCCAGCCGCTGGAGGTGCCCGCCGCCGACGCCCTTCAGCTTGTCGAACAGCTCCCAGACCTCGCCCTTGAGCGCGTTCCACTTGCCCGAGGCCGAGAGCGTCGCGAGGTACTCGTGGAGCGCCCCGACGTTGGGGTCGATCGAGATCCGGTTGTCGTTGAGGACGACGAGGAGGTCGGAGTCCGTCGCGCCGGCGTTGTTGAGGCCCTCGAAGGCGAGCCCGCCCGTCATCGACCCGTCGCCGATGACGGCGACCACCTTCTGGTCGGTCCCCTTGAGGTCGCGGGCCTTCGCCATGCCGAGCGCGGCCGAGATCGACGTGCTCGCGTGGCCCACGCCGAACGTGTCGTACTCGGACTCGGACCGCTTGGGGAAGCCCGAGAGCCCACCGTACTTCCGGTTCGTGGGGAACGCCTCGCGGCGGCCGGTCAGGATCTTGTGGCCGTACGCCTGGTGGCCGACGTCCCACACGAGCTGGTCCGAGGGCGTGTCGTAGGCCCAGTGGAGCGCCACCGTCAATTCGACGACGCCGAGGCTGGCGCCGAAGTGGCCGCCGTGGACCGACACGATGTCGACGATGAAGTCCCGGAGCTCGTCGCAGAGCTGAGGGAGCTGCTCGACAGAGAGCGCCCGGATGTCGGCGGGGGACTCGATCTGGGCCAGCAGAGGGCCGGGCGTGTGGGTCGGGGCGTCCTGGGGCATGGGCGAGGCGCGGAACGGCCAAAGATACCGGGCGCCCCCTCACACCCTTCCGCGCCCGGTGGGGTTTCAGGCCGTTTCTGACCGTCGGCCGCTCTCCGACACGCGGGAGGCCGGTTGGCCGCGCCGGTTTCGTCCACTCTCCGTCGCCACCGCGGCCGGGTTAGGCGCCGACGCGCACCGTCTCCGCCTCGGTGACGACCACGTCGAGGCGGGCGTCGTGAGACGCGGAGGGCACGGCGTTAACGAGGGCGTCGGCGAACACGACGCCGACGCGGAGCGCGGGCGTCTGGGCGAGGAACGTGTCGTAGAACCCGCCGCCGTAGCCGAGCCGGCTCCCGTCGCGGCCGACCGCGAGGGCTGGGACGAGGACGACGTCTATGGACCGCGGGCCGACGGGCGGGGCGCCGGGTGGCGGCTGCATCAGCCCCCATCTCCCGCGAGCCAGCGCGGTGGTCCCGAGGTACCGCCTGTGTACGAGCGCGCGGTCGCCGACGACGACGGGGAGGGCGACCACGACGCCACGCTGGCGGAGCGACTCGGCCAGCGGGCGGAGGTCGACCTCGAACGGGAGTGGCCAGAACAGGTGGACCGTGCCCGCCGCTTCGACCTCGGGCAGATCCCGCACACGCTCCACGATCCCTTGACTGGCGGCGGCGCGAGCTTCGGCGGGCATCGCCTCGCGGAGGGCGCGGAACCGCGCCCGCCACGCCGCCTTCTCCGCCGACACCGATTCCGACTCCGCCATGTCAGAGACCCGCCTCGACCGCTTCGACGCCTACCGCGCCCGCATGAACGCCCGCATCCTCGACGAGGGTGACCACCTCGGCGTCAAGCGGTTCTTCAACCTCGACTCCGCGGCCTACCGCGACGGCGCGCTCGACGGCCGTACCAAGGAGCTCCTCGGCCTCGTCGCGAGCGCCGTCCTCCGCTGCAACGACTGCATCGACTACCACCTCGAGCAGTGCGCCGAGGCGGGCTTCTCCGACGACGAACTCATGGACGCGCTCAACGTGGCGCTCGTCGTCGGCGGGAGCATCGTGATCCCGCACCTCCGCCACGCCGTCGAGACGATCGACATGATCCGGGACAGGGAGGCGGGGTAGAGAACGGGGGGAGTCAGCCGCTGGTCCCGCCGGTGGCTGGGGGGCCGTCATCGCCGGTGCGCGAAGAGCCACTCCATGAGGTCGGTGCCGGCCAGCAGACGCGGCGGGACGGCGTGCCACAGGCCGTCGACCTCCCAGAACCGGACCTCGGCGCCGGGCTCGGAGTGGAGGCGCTCGACCATCGCCCGGTCCGGCCCGATGGGGTTGGCCGTGTCGGCCGTGCCGTGGACGACCCAGAGCGGCGTCCGGGTGACCCGCTCCGCCTCGGTAAGCGCCGGGGGGACGCCCGCGATGGGGACGGCGGCGGCGAACAGGTCGGGCCGGAGCGCGAGCGCGTTCCACGTCGTCGAGGCGCCCATCGAGAAGCCGACGGCGTAGATCCGCGAGCCGTCGACCGGCAGCGATTGGCGGAGGCTGTCGATGAGCGCGAGCGCCGTGTGGAGCGGCGGGCCCGGGCGGGAGTAGCGGCCGGCCGTCTCGGCCGGGCCGTTGTAGATCGCCGACCGTTCGGGCATCTGGGGCGCGAGGACAAACGACGGAAAGCGCTGGCGGACTTCGGGCCGGGCCCACGTCTTCGGAAAGCGGTCGAGGTGGGCGAGGTTGTCCGTTCCAATCTCGCCCGCGCCGTGGAAGACGACGACCAGCGGGTAGGTCTCGCCGGGCTCCACCTCGGGCGGTGCGAGCAGTCGGTACCGGATCGTCGGCCCGGCAGGGGCCGAGAACGTGCCGGCCTCGAACAGGTCGGGGTCGAGTCCCTCGACCTCGGCGACGACGCGGGCCGCCGCGGTGCTGTCGGCGCCCGTCAGCCGGGGGACGATCTCGGTCCGGCCCGCCTCGGGCGCCGCCTCGGGTGGGCCGGCGCAGGCGCCGAGGCCGAGGAGGGCGACCGCGAAGACGGGGGAGAGACGCATCACAGCTCGAGGTCTTGCCACGCGACGAGGGCGGGGAAGAGCGGGAGCAAGTACCGCTGGCTCGTCACGAGGTACGGCATCCCGCCGCCGCCCGTGCCCGAGTCGTCGGCCACGTGGCGGCGGACGGTCCGGCGGTGGACGGTGAGGAACGTGCCGTCGGTGGGGGAGTGGAGCGCGTCGTCGGTGGCGGCGACCCGGGCGAGGATGTGAGCGAGCGCGCTCTTGGGGGCGCGGGCCTGGAGGTAGTAGGCGCCGGCGCGGGCGGCGTCCAGGCCGTCGCGCCGCTCGTTCTCGGCGTCCGCCGCCGCTTCGAGGTCCCGACGGAAGTCGTCGACGGCGCTCTCGGCAGCCTCGGCGTCCGCGGCCACGTCGGCCGACAGCCCGAGTGTGGCGCGGAACCGGTCGACGGCCCGGTCCACGTCGGCGGCGTGGATCCGGCGGACGGCTGGGGGCGGGGGGAGGTCGTCGCCGAGGCGGGGGAGGGCGGAGAGCAGCGCGTGGGCGACCGTGTCGAGCCGGCCCGCGCGGTGCGACGGGTGCGTCTCGGGCGGCGACGCCAGCTCGGCCCCGGACTGGAGGACGAGCGGGTCGGCAAGGGCGACGTGGCCGCACGGCGCGCCGGCGTAGTGGTGGCTGAGGTTCTCGCCCGGGAACACGCGGAGCCCGTCGAGCAGCGGCCCCTTGCCCAGCGCCCGCTGGACGAGGCGGAGCTGCGCCGCCTGGAAGCCCGACGACGGCACGAGGTGGGCCCGGAAGTGGGCGAACTCGACGCGCGAGAACAGGACGTCGTCGGCCGCGCCCGTCCCCATGAGCTCCATGATGGGGGGGAGGAGCCGGCGCGCGGCGTGGCGGAGCCGGTTCGACGCCGTGATCGCCGGGCGCCAGCACGCCGCGGCCTCCGAGTCAGGGTCGTCGACCTCGCCCTCGGCGAGCGTCAGCGCGACCCGCTCCGCCTCGGGCAGCCCGAGCAACCGCTCGAACGTGGCCGTCACGATGGCGAGGTCGAACGTCATCTGCTTAAAGACGACCTCGCACAGCTGGTGGACGATCACGAACGCCCGCTCGTCGGGCACCGACGACGACGGCGTCCCGGCCCCGAGCAACTCGCCGAGGCCGAGGTAGCCGGCGTAGTCGAGGCCCAGTCGGCCGCCGGGACCGGGCGGGTTGACGAGCGGGGCGCCGTGTTCGTCGCGGAGCCGGTTGGCGTCGGCGTCGGCGCGCGTGTCGGGGTCGAGGGCGAAGGCCCACCAGGGGTCGGGCGTCATCGGGGCGGGGCGTCGGGACCGTAGGGTAGTCACGGCCGCTGCCCCGGTCCGCCCTCGCGGTGCTTTGGCGTCGCCCGACTCCACGCCGACTCGACCGTTCATCCGAAACAGGCGGTCGCGCCCGCCGGTATGGAGGCGCCGAATCCACCGGTCCCGCCCCGTGCGTCTGCTTCCTCTCCTCCTCGCCGCGGTCGTCGTCGCTGTGCCCACCAGCGCGCAGCGGGCCTACGACCAGGCCGTGCTCGCCTCCCTCCTCGAGCGCGAGGGGCGCGTCCCGTCCCAGCCGATCGAGTACCGGCGGTACCGGATCGAACACGAGTCCGGCAACTCGGTCCTCGCCCGGCACGACCTCTACGACGAGCTCGGCGACGGCAACCGCGACCTCGGCCGCGCCCGGCTCACGATCGGGCAGATCCTCGGCCAGCCCGACGTCACGACGCTCCGGATCGGCGAGTCGATCGTGCTGCCCGCCCGCCCGGCCGACTTCGACCTCTCGCCGCTGGCCTACGCGCCCTTCCCGTCGGAGTGGCCCGGCGCCGCCGAGATCGAGCGGGCCGTCGTCGTGGACCTGACGACGCAGACGTGGGCCGCCTACGGGAACGGCCGGCTCCGCCGTTGGGGCCCGGCCTCGACCGGCAAGGCCTCCACGCCGACGCCGACCGGCCGCTACACCATGAACTGGCGCGAGATGGACCGCGAGTCGACCGAGGCCCCGCCCGGCGAGACGTGGCGGATGCGCTACGTCATGAACATCTACGCGGTGCGCGGCATCCACCTCCACCAGTACAACGTGGTCCCGAGCGGGCCGCCCGAGGGCCACGGCTGCGTCCGCATGGTCGAGGCCGACGCCCGGTGGCTCTGGGACTGGACCGGCGGCGACACGACGGCGCCCGGGACCGTCGTCATCGTCCAGGGCACGACGCCGACCGAGACGCCGGTCCGGTTCGTCGAGGGGCCGTCGGGCCCAGAGCGCGTGATGGTCAGCCTCCCGCCCGATCCGATGGCCGTCCCCCGCGGCGACCGGTAGCGCCAGCTCCGCCCGCCTCGGCGTGGGGAGTTGCCTGGCTAGCTAGGGCACGCGAACGGTGCCGCCGTCAGGCCCGTTCAGGTACCCGTCCGCGTACACCGAGTCGACACGAGTTGGACGCTGTTGCATCGTGTGCGGAAGGTGACGTCGGTCTCGGAGGGGGGAAGGGCGCGAGATGGCTCGTCCGGTCCGATGCCTACCGTCCCAGGACTGTTGCCTACCGTCCCAGGACTGTGATCACGCGCCCGTCGGTCCCCAACTCGGATGAGAGCCGCACAAGGTATGCCCCTGCGGGCACCAGCAGGTCGAGTTCCACCTGTGCCTGACCAGCCGGAACAGAGGAGGCAGCAGATGTGACCAAGCGGCCCGTCATGTCGTACACGTTGACATTGATGGTCTGAGAGCGCGCCGAGCGCACAGGGAACCGGACCGATCCCACCGAGGGGTTCGGCAAGGCCGAACCTACCCAGAAGGCGGCATCGTCGGGATTCCCCTCGGCGACGACGGCAACTCGTGGATTGTTCTGAAACGGATACAGGTATACGGCACCTGATCCCTCATTTGGCGCGCCGACTGTTAGTGTCTGGAAATCGAGTGCAGAGGAATAAGCGAGCACCGCCCCGAAGGACGGGTCTGCGGGGGCTGGCGCGGCATACTCGACCGGTTCATACGGGTCGGGCTGGAGATCGAACCGGTACTGACGGAGGGACGGAGCCCCGGGGGTCGTCACGACCGCGTAGACCCTTTCGAAAGACGTCGTGAGAAGGAACGTGGGAGAGAGCGCAGGCTCAGATGCGGCCGTCTCGATCGTGTCGGCCACGGTCCAGTCGCCGCCGTCATATGTTCGGACTTCCGTCCGCCCTGGCGCGTCGGGGAGTCCGACAAGAAGCCGGTCGAAGTCCTGAAGCTCTGAGACGCCGATATTGTGGGTCACCGCGGCTCGGCCGAACCCGGGCGGGCCCACGATCCGTTCCGTGAGCGTGACCCGCGGCGCACTCAGTGGGCAGCCGCTCGTCCCTGGTCGGGAGCGGATCACGGTGTAGACGTAGAGGACTCCGGCCCCGCCGGCCGACGTTGCCGAGACGAGAACGAGGGCCCCTTGGTCCGTCCCCTCATACACCGTTTCGAGGCTCACAGAATGACCGAAGGCAGAGTCCAAGGGGTCGCTCGGTGTGAGGGTGGTCGCGTAGGCAGGCTCCCCGACGGCCTGGCAGTACTGATCGTAGAAGTGGACTTCGCCCGCTCCGCCCCGCTCGGAAACGGCGATGAACCCCGAGCCCGTAGCGAGCCCGTCGCCGAAGGCCCCGGTTGTGGACGGCGTGGGGTCGGACAGCGGCCAGATCGACTCGGCCTCACTACCGCCAGCGACGTCCGCGAACTTCATTACGGTCACCGCGCGTCGCCCCGGGGCTCCGACGACAAGGATCCCATCGCTGTAGGACACGAGGGCGGCCCCGAACCGATCGCCCGGAGTCGGCGCGGGGTTCGGCACCGGTTTCACTTGGAGATCCTCCCTCTCGGTGCCGTAGCTCACATTCCTGTAGTACAGGTACGCGGTCCCTGGTCCGCCCCCCTCCGCCGGACCAGGAGCTCCGATGGCGACCCCGACTGACCTGAGGCACTGGCCCGTGTCGTCGCAGGATCGGAGCTCGATGTCCGCGAGGGCCGATCCGAACTTGGCGTTGGGGGGGAGGTCATCGGGCGCAAGCCGCACTTCTGGTTGGGCGGTGCTGTTGGGTATGGTGATGAGGACAACGGCTAGGACGGCGGCGATGTGGTAGAGGCGCAACAGAAGTGGGGTGTGGTGGAATCAATCAGTACTGTCAGGGAGGCGAGGCCCGAGCGCGAACTGCTGGAAGGTATGGGGCGGGGCAGAGGGAGGAGGTCGGCCAGTGGACTACGGCACCCGGACGGTCGTATCGGCTTGCCGGCACACGGCGCCGCAGTCGGGCCCATTCGGGTACTGGTCTACGTACACCGGGTCGACGCGCACCGACGCGAGATCCGCGCCATCGCGTCGGACGCGGATCGTCACGTCGTCGGCGAGGGGAGAGAACACCACCCGGACTCGCGTCTCCGCGTCGGTCGAGGGCATGAAGGCGAACAGGCCCTGGCACCCCTCGGACTCGCCGGACACCGAGATGTCGGTCTGGCCGGCGTCGGCCGAGACCGTGAAGGCGCACGACTCCGTCTCTCCGTCCGCGCTCGCTTCGACGGCGTAGCGGCCCGGCGTGAGGACGTCGCCCGCGGGCGCCAGCGTGACTGAGTACGCGTCGGCGCACCCTATGAGCGTGCACGCCCCCGTCGCCGGCGAGTCGCAGGCGGTGAGGGCGAGGAGGGCGGCGAGCGCGCCGAGGCGGGAGGAGGGCATAGGAGCAGGAGCGGGGGACCGCAGGGTCGGCGCGTCGCCTCCGGCTCGGAAAGGCCATTCGCTGCCCTCCAATCTCCGCTGCCCCTTCACCGGCTTGGGGTCGACGGTCTCCTACCTTGGGGTCTGCCTCGTCCCGGACACCTCGGGCAGGGCTACGGCCGCACTGGTGGAGGCTTCGGCACCCCGCGACCCCGCCCCGCCCGCGTGGCCCGCCAGCCTCGCTGGCGATCGCTGCGACACCACCGTCCCACCCGGCACCCCCCCGAATGTTCGACACCCTGTCCGACAAGCTCGACGCCGCCCTCAAGAATGTGAAGGGCGAGGGTCGGATCAACGACCTCAACATCGCCGAGACGATGCGCGAGGTCCGCCGCGCGCTCCTCGACGCCGACGTCAACTACCAGGTGGCCAAGGACTTCACCAACAAGGTGAAGGCGCACGTCACCGACGAGAAGGTCCTCCAGGCCGTCAACCCCGGCCAACAGTTCGTCAAGCACGTCTACGACGAGCTGGTGTACCTCCTCGGCGACGTCCACGTCGACCTCAACCAGGCCAAGCGCCCGCCGACGGTCATCCTCGTGGCCGGCCTCCAGGGCGCCGGCAAGACGACGTTCGTCGGCAAGTTGGCCCACTTCCTCAAGGCGAAAGGGCGGAGCCCGATGGTCGCCGCCGCCGACGTGTACCGCCCTGCGGCCGTCGACCAGCTCGAGACGCTCGCCGGCCAGGTCGGCGTGCCGGTCTTCGCGATCCGCGGCGCCGACGGGGTCCCCGTCAAGGACGCCGTGGCCGTCGCCGAGCAGGCCGTCGCCGAGGCCCGGCGGATGGGCCGCGACACGATCATCATCGACACGGCCGGCCGGCTCCACGTCGACGAGGCCATGATGGACGAGGTTGTCGCCATCAAGAAGGCGACCGAGCCCGACGAGATCCTGTTCGTCGTCGACGCGATGACGGGCCAGGACGCCGTCAACACGGCGAAGGCCTTCAACGACCGGCTCGACATCGACGGCGTCGTCCTGACGAAGCTCGACGGCGACACGCGCGGCGGGGCCGCCCTCTCCATCCGGAGCGTCGTCGAGAAGCCGATCAAGTTCGCCGGCACCGGCGAGAAGCTCGACGCGCTCACGGAGTTCTACCCCGACCGGATGGCCCAGCGCATCCTCGGGATGGGCGACGTGGTCTCGTTCGTGGAGAAGGCGCAGGAGCAGTTCGACGCCGAGGAGGCCGAGAAGCTGCAGCGGAAGTTCCGGACGCAGGAGTTCGACCTCCAGGACTTCTACGACCAGCTCCAGAAGATCAAGAACATGGGGTCCCTGAAGGACCTCCTGGGCATGATCCCGGGCGTCGGGAAGGCCATCAAGCAGATCGACGTCGACGACGAAGCGTTCCGCCACATCGAGGCGCTCATCCAGTCGATGACGCCGGTCGAGCGGGCCCAGCCCGAGATCATCAACGGCTCCCGGCGTCGCCGCATCGCGAAGGGCGCCGGCATGGAGGTCCAGGACGTCAACGCGCTCCTCAAGCAGTTCCGGGAGATGAAGAAGCTCATGAAGACCATGAGCAAGCTCCAGGGCAAGGGCCGCGCCGTCGACCCCACTCAGTTGCTCGCCGGTCGGTAAGCCGGCCGGCTGCGTGATGCGTGCTGCGCTGCAGCGCCCTCACGCGTCACGTATCACGCATCACCCCACCCCGAAAAGATGTCCGTCAAGCTCCGTTTCCGCCGCATGGGCCGCAAGAAGCTGCCCGTGTTCGGCCTCGTCGCCACCGACAGCCGCTCGCCCCGCGACGGCCGCTTCATCGAGGACCTCGGCCGGTACGAGCCGGTCGCCGAGCCGTCCACCGTCAAGCTCGACGCCGAGCGCATCGTGTACTGGCTGGGCGAGGGCGCGCAGCCGTCGCACACCGTCCGCAACCTGCTCCAGAAGGAGGGCATCCTCCTCCGCTGGGCGCTGACGCGGCAGGGCAAGGAGGCCGAGGAGATCGAGGCCGCCGTCGCCGAGTTCAAGGAGCGGCAGGCTGAGAAGGGCGCCGCCAAGGGCAAGAAGACGCGCGCCGAGCGCCGCGCCGAGGCCCTCGCCGCCGAGCGGAAGGCCGCCCAGGAGAAGGCCGCCGAGCTCGAGAAGGAGCGCCAGGAGCGCGAGGCCGAGCTCCGCCGTCAGCGCGAGGAGGCCGAGGCCGCCGCGCGTGCCGAGGCCGAGGCCGCCCGCGAGGAGACGGCCGCCGCCGCCGCCGACAGCGAGGCGCTGACGCAGGCCGCCGACGAGCCGGCCGCCGCCGACGAGCCCGCCGCCGCGGAGGAGACGGAGGCCGCGGGGCAGCCGACCGACGCCGACGCGGGCGAGCAGGCCGAGGCCCAGCAGGAGGCCGAGGCCGAGGGCGGCGACGCCGCCACCGCGGAGGCCACCGCCGAGACGGTCGCCGAGGAGGCGCCCGATACGGCCGAGGAGCAGCCCGCCGCGGAGGAGGAGACCGCCGAGGCCGTCGCCGACGACGCCGGCGAGGAGGTCGCCGACCAGACCGAGGCCGGCGCCGAGCAGGCCGACGAGGTCGAGGCCGCCCCCGCCGAGGAGCCGACCGAGGCCGCCTCGGAGGAGCCGGCGGAGGAGACCGCCGCCGAGCCGGAGGCCGCCGCCGAGGAGGTCGCCACGGAGGAGGCCCCCGCTGAGGAGGCCACCGAGGCCGACGACCTCAGCGACGTCAACGGCATCGGGCCGAAGTACTCCGAGATCCTGACCAGCGCCGGCATCACGACGTTCGCCCAGCTCGCCGAGACGTCGGTCGAGCGGCTCCAGGAGATCCTCACGGAGGCCGGCTCGACGACGGCCGGCAACGAGGAGACCTGGCCCGAGCAGGCCCGCCTCCTCGCCGCCGGCGACACGGAGGGCCACGCGGCCTACGTCGAGTCGCTCTAGCCGACCGCACTCTGGGGCGGGGCCGGCACGCGCTGGCCCCGCCCTTTTCTATCCCCTCGCTTCCATGGATCCGGATCGCCTCCTCCTGATGGGCCGCGTCGGCCGAACGCATGGCGTCCGCGGCGAGATGAAGGTCGTTCCCGAGACCGACGACGCCCAGCGCTTCGCCGACCTCGAGCGGCTGTTCGTCGGCGAGTCCGCCGCGACGGCCCGGCCGGTCGCCGTCGAGAGCGTCCGGTTCCAGTACCCCAAGGGGCGGACCGTCGTCCTGCTGGCGCTCGAGGGCGTCGACTCGCTCGAGGCCGCCGAGGAGCTCCGCAACGCGCACCTCTACGCCGACCCCGACGACCTCCCCGAGCTCGTCGACGGCGAGGCGTTCCTCCACGACCTCGTCGGCCTCGACGTGATCGAGGTGGACGAGGACGGGACCGAGGCGGACGAGCCGTTCGGGACGGTCCGCGACCTGTACGACGGCGCGCAGCTCCTCTTCGCGATCGCCCGCCCGGGCAAGCCCGAGGTCCTGCTCCCTGACGTCGACGAGTTCGTCGTCCGGCTCGACCTCGCCGCTCGCCGCCTCTACGTCCGCCTCCCCGAGGGGCTGGTCGAGGACGAAGAAGAGGGATGAGGGATGGAGGGGCACGCTCCCTTCGTATCCCGCATCCCGCATCCCTCCCCCCATGATCCGCTTCGACCTCGTGACGGCGCTGCCGGGCCTCGTGGAGAGCCCGCTCCAGCACTCGATCCTCAAGCGGGCGCAGGACAAGGGGCTCGTCGAGGTGGCCGTCCACGACCTCCGCGACTGGGGGCTCGGGCGGTACCGCCAGATCGACGACGCGCCGTACGGCGGGATGGGGGGGATGGTGCTCCGGCCCGAGCCGCTCTTCGCCTGCGTCGAGCACCTGCAGGCCGAGCACGGCCCCTACGACGAGGTCGTGTTTCTCACACCCGACGGCGAGACGCTCGACCAACCGATGGCGAACGAGCTGTCGCTCAGGGGCCGCCTCCTCCTCCTCGCCGGACACTACAAGAACGTCGACCAGCGGGTCCGCGACACGCTCGTGACCCGTGAGATCTCCGTCGGCGATTACGTGCTCTCTGGCGGCGAGCTCCCGGCGCTCGTGCTCATCGACGCCGTGGCCCGGCTCGTGCCGGGCGTCCTCGGCGATGCGGGCTCGGCGCTCTCCGACTCATTCCAGGACGGCCTGCTCGACGCGCCGTCCTACACCCGGCCGGCCGTCTTCCGTGACCAAGAGGTCCCGGCCGTCCTCCGCTCCGGCGACCACGACGCGATCCTCGCCTGGCGCGAGGCGCAGCGGCTGGAGCGGACCCAGACCCGCCGCCCAGACCTCTTGAAGGGGACCGGGTCGCCGGGCGAAGAATCCCCGTAGACCAGCTCGCGGCCCGTTTTCGGGCCGAGGGCTCCCTACCTTCCTCGTTCGCGCCCGAGGCAGACGGCGCGCACCCACCCCAGACCGACAACGCCATGGCGACCGACCTCATGGGCCTCGTGGAGGCCACCCAGCTCCGCGACGACACTCCCGACTTCGCCGCGGGCGACACCGTCCGCGTCCACGTCCGCGTGATCGAGGGCGACAAGGAGCGGATCCAGATCTTCGAGGGCGTCGTGATCGGCATCCAGAACGGCGGGACGGCCGAGTCGTTCACGGTCCGGAAGATCTCGAACGGCGTCGGCGTGGAGCGGATCTTCCCGTTCGCCAGCCCACGCATTGCGAAGGTCGAGGTCGTCCGCTACGGTCGCGTCCGCCGCGCGAAGCTGTACTACCTCCGCGGGCTCCGCGGCAAGGCCGCCCGGATCACCGAGCGCCGCCGCTCCTAAGGCCTCGGAGGGATACGGGATGGGGGAAGGAGGGACGCGGTCCCCCATCCCTCGCTGATCCCTCCATCCCAGCTCCCTCCGACTCATGCGCCTCGCCATCTGGCCCGTCCCGCCCGCCCGCGCGCTGGGCGCGGCCCTGGCCGACCTCGTCACCGAGGTGGTCGAGATCGAGCCGTTCGAGGCCCGCGCCGCGCTCGACGAGGGCGGCGTCGACCTCGCGCTCGTCCCGACGCTCGACGTCCTCCGCGGGCATACGGGGCTCGAAGTCGTCCCCGGCGTCGCCCTCGCGGGCGAGCGGAGCCCCCGCCGGCACCTCGTCGTCGGGAGCGCGCTCGACGCCATCGAAACCGTGGGGTTCGACCCGCGCGACACGCAGGAGGCGCTTCTGACGCAGCTCGTGATGCGCGAGCACTACGGGACGCAGGCGACGTTCGCCCTCAGCGACCCGGCCACGCCGCTGGCGGACGTGTTGGAGACGAACTCGGCCGCGCTCGTCGGCTACCGCGACCCGGTCCCGGAAGGCGCCTTCGCGCTCGACCCCGGGCAGGAGTGGACCGACCTCACGCTCCGGCCGTACCCGTGGGCCCTCCTCACGGCACTCGAGGGCACGCTCAGCGTCGTCGACGCGATGCGGATCCGGTCGGCCGTCACCGAGGCGCCCGTTAGCGACGCCCTGTTCCACGACGGCGTCGGGGTGTACCAGATCACGCTCGACGGCTACGTCAACGACGGGCTCGACCAGCTCGCCGAGTACCTCTTCGAGACCGGCACGCTCTCGGAGGTCCCGCCCGTCCCGTTCATCGCCATCCCGGAGGTGGACGAGGACGCGGACGACGACGAGGAGTAGGCCCGCCTCGACCGCCGTCGAGGCGGCCGGAGCCGAACCCGAGAGACCGCCTCCCGTTCAAGACGGCCCCGCTTCTCGTTCCCCTCGCTCCCCCATGGCCGACGGCACCCAGACGATCGTCACGAACCGCCGCGCGCGGTACGACTACGACATCACCGACCGGTTCGAGGCCGGCCTCGTGCTGACGGGGTCGGAAGTGAAGTCGCTCCGCAACGGGTCGGCCCAGATCGTCGAGGCGTTTGTGAAGGTGGGCCGTGACGGCCTCGACCTGATGAACGCGACGATCCCGCCGTACGAGATGGGCGGGTACTCAAACCACGAGCCCCGCCGCCCGCGCCGCCTGCTGCTCCACGGGTCCGAGATCGAGAAGCTCCGCAAGGGCATGGAGCAGAAGGGGATGACGATCATCCCGGTCAAGCTGTACTTCAAGAACGGGCGGGCGAAGGTCGAGATCGCTCTCGGCAAGGGGAAGAAGACCGTCGACAAGCGGCAGACGATCGCCGAGCGCGAGTCGAAGCGCCGGCTCGACCGCCTGCTCAAGAGTCACTAGCGTCGAGGCGAGGCCGCCCACCTCTGCGGCCTTCCATCGCGGTTCGTCTCAGGACCCGGGGCTGCGCCGTTGCCTTGACGGGGATCGTTCGAGGTCGGACGTTGGGACACCCCATCCCCCAGGCACAACGACGCGCCCCGCGCGCCCGTTGGGCCGATCCCGTTCGTTCCCGATGTACCGCTCCGCCCTCGTCGTTGCCCTCGTCCTCGCCGCCGCCGTCGCGCCGGCCGCCCAGTCGGCGCTGGAGCGGGGCGGGGAGGCGTACCGCGATGGCGACTACGCCGAGGCCGTCCGCCTGCTGGAGCGCGCCGTCGACAGCGCCCCCGACGACGCCGAGGCGCGCTACCTCCTCGCGCGCGTCCTCTTCGACGAGCGGAACCCGGACCGCGACGAGAACCGTGCGGGCCGTGAGATCGACCGGGCCCTCGAGCTCGACGGCGGCAACGTCCTCTACCTCGTCGCCCGGCTGGAGCAGCTCCGCGGCGACACGTGGAACTACTTCCAGGAGATGTACCGGCTCCGCCGCCGCCGCGAGCTGGCCCGCGAGATCCTCGCCATCGACTCGACCAACGGCTACGCCCACGAGGAGCTGGGCGCGCAGGCCATCGTTGACTACTACCAGTACCGGAACGCGATCAAGCTGCCCGGCCTCGCGTACCGCTCCGTCGAGCCGATGCAGACCGTCGCCGATGACATGGACGAGCAGCAGAACGGCTTCGAACAGGCCGGCACCTCGACCGGCGACCGCCCGACGGGCGTCGACCTGAGTCAGTCCCTCGGCGATCCGCTGTCTGCCGGGCTCGACGAAGCCATGGAGGGCCAGTTCGGAGAAGACATCGCCGACCGGTTCGACGTCAACGAGCTCCGGCGGCGGGGGGTGGCCGTGACCGACTTCGAGCCGCGCGCGCAGGCGGCCTACGACCGGGCCATCGGCCACCTCCGGCAGGCGCTCGCCTCGGACCCGCGGCGGCGGGACGTCTACGACCACGTCGTCCGGCTGGCGACGCTCTCGGGCGAGTACGAGGAGGCGCTGCCGGACCTCGCCGAGATGTACGTCCAGTTCCCCGAGGACGCCGGCATGTGGCTCTACACGGGCCTGGTGAACCACCGCCTCGGCAACTTCGAGGCCGCCGAGGTCGCCTTCGGCCGCGCCCTCCAGACCATGGACGAGGAGACGCGCGCGGCCTACACCGACCTCACGCTCATCCTCCCGCCGAGCGAGCACGACGCCTTCCGCGCTGACCCCGAGCGGTTCGCCGAGCGCTACTGGACGAGCCGCGACCCCCGCTTCCTCAACACGGCCAACGAGCGCCGGACCGAGCACTACGCCCGCCTCGTGACCGCCGAGCTCCTGTACCGCTCCGACGACCTCGGCATCCCCGGGTGGAACACCGAGCGGGGGCGGCTCCACGTCCGCTACGGCCTGCCCGAGACCGACGTGGTGATCGAGGGCGGGTTCGGGCTCGTCGTGAACCAGTTCGCCGGTCGCGACGCGTCGTTCGCGCCGGGCAACGACGACCCCGCTGGCGCCGAGGTGGCCAACCGGTTCAACGTGTGGGACTACGGCGACGGCGTCCGGTTCGTGTTCGAGGACCCCAACCGGAACGGCCGCTTCCGCCTGTACTCCGCGCCGGCCGACGTCTTCGGCCTCGCCTCGGTCCGCGACCCGGGCGCGATGGACTTTGTGATCCGGGCCCGGGAGGAGGTCCGTCGCCAGCCCGAGCGCTACACGTTCGAGGCGCCCGGCCGGGAGGTCCAGCTCCCGTACCGCGTGGCCGCCTTCAAGGGCGACGACGGGCGGACCGACCTCTACGTCAACTACGGCATCCCCGTCGCCGCGAGCGACGCGCCGAGCGACGGCGTTCAGGAGGACGTCGACGTGACGGTCAAGACCGGCGCGTTCCTCATCGGGCCCGACCGCGACCTCCTCGTCGAGCGGCGGCGGACGGTCTACGGCCTCCGCGGCGCCCAGATCGTCCCGTTCGAGCAGACACGCCTCTGGACGAGCACCGAGGAGATGAGCGCGCGCCCGGCCGACGGGTACGAGGTCTCGCTCGAGTTCGAGACGGCCTCGGGCCAGACGAGCGCTGTCCAGCGCCGCGCCGTCGACGTGCCGAGCTTCGAGGGCGAGGGGCTCAAACTCTCCGACCTCCTCCTGGCCTACTACGTCGAGGAGGCGGACCGGGGCGAGCCGGGCCGCGTGTTCCGCGACGGCGTCTCGGTCCAGCCCGCGCCGTGGGGCGTGTTCGGCGTCGGCGACCCGATCTACCTCTACGTCGAGGCGTATGGCCTCGGCGTCGCTGGCGACCGCACCGACTACGAGGTCGAGGCGAGCCTCCGCCCGAAGGACACGTCGCGCGGCGTCCGCCGCTTCTTCGGCCGCCTCTTCGGGGGCGACGGCGCGGCCGTCTCGTCGGCCTTCGAGGTCCAGGGCGACCGGGCCGATGACCCGATCTACCTGTTCCTCGACGCGACCGGCCAGGAGGCCGGGCTCTACACGCTGACCGTGACGGTCCGCGACCGCGTGACGGGTGCGGAGGCCGAGCGCGAGACCGACCTCCTCCTCGAATAGCGGGGCGAATCTGACCCATCCCACCCCCCGCTTTGTTCATGCCCCGTTCGCTTCATACGCCCGCGCGGCTCGCCTTCCTGCTCGCCCTCGGGCTCCTCACCCGCCCCGCCTCGGCGCAGTCGGGCTGTGGGGCGCCCGACCCGTTGCGCGTTCCGTTCCCGACGCTGGATGCCGCGCTCGACCAGGGGTTCACGCTGACCTCCCAGCGGTGGGACCGGGACGCTCAGGTTTGGGAAAACGAGTATCGGTCTACGTACCGACGCGAGGAGCTGCAGACCGGGGCGCGGCTCTTCGCTCGGTGGTCCTCGGAGACGGAGAGTTGGCTTGAGTACGTGCTCGACGCGGCCTACACGCTCGACGCGGATCGGCGGCTGGTCGAGACGCGCTACATGAACACCGAGGGGGAGCCGTACCAGCGCGATGTCGTGATCTACGGAACGGACGGGTATCCGTCTATCGAAACCCGCGAGGATCGGTGGGGGACCGGGTGGGTCGGCAACCGTCGGTACATCTATGACTACACCCCCGACGGCCAACTCGCGGGGTACCGGTTCGAGCGGAACTACGAAGGGTGGACCCTTTCCTTGGAGTACGAGGGCACGTTCGACGAGGAGGGCCGCCGTGTGCTCTGCGCGTTCCGCTCCGATACGGAGGGGCCGTTCACCAAACGAATCGAGACCACCTACGACGATCGAGACCGGCCTTTGAGCCTCATCGAGTTGGGATGGGACGGGGAGGCCGGCACGTACGTCCAGGTGGGCGATAGCATCGGGTTCACGTACCCCGAGGTCGGCCACTCGACGCAGATCGCCTACCACTACGTTGGGTTTCTGGACCTGTGGCGGCCGGAACGCCGGAGTATCCGCTCCTACGACGCGGCCGATCGCCTCGTCGAGGTCATCGGCGAGGTCTATGCGGGCTCCGATCCGGATCAGCCCGGTGAGTGGTTGTTGCGTCCGGTCGATCGCGTCCAGCTTGGCTACCACGACGACGGGCGGCTCGCGTCGCACACCCGGGGCCGGTACGAGGAGGACGCAGAGGCCTGGGTGAACGACCGCCGCTATCTCTTCGAGTACGCCTTCGGGACGGCGTCCGAGACGACGATGCCCTCCGCCTCGGGCCTCGCGCTGGCGGTCGCGCCGAACCCGTCGGCCGGCGCGTTCGTCGCCCGGCTCTCGGCTGACGGCGCCGCCGAGGCGCGCGTGGTCGTGTTCGACGCGCTCGGCCGGCGCGTCCGCATCGCGCACGACGGGCCGGTCGCGGCCGGCGAGACCGCGCTCCCGATCGACCTCAGGGGGCTGCCGGCGGGCGTCTACGTACTCCGTGCCAGGGTCGACGGCGCCATCGTGAGCCAGACGGTGACGGTCGTGCGCTAGGTCTCCACTCCGTCCGCCTCGGCGCCCAGGCGCGCGGGGCTACTCTGCAGCCTTAGCGGCGACCGACCGGTCCATCTCGCCGACGAGTGCGCGGAGCTCGGCCTTGTACGCGGCGAGGGCCTCGGCAAGGCGGTCGTCGGCGGTGGCGAGGATCTGGACGGCGAGGAGCCCGGCGTTCTTGGCCTGCCCGATGGCGACTGTCGCGACGGGCACGCCGCCCGGCATCTGGACGATCGACAGCAGCGAGTCCATCCCGTCGAGCGCCCGCGTCTGGACGGGCACGCCGATGACGGGGAGCGTCGTCGACGCCGCGATCATGCCGGGGAGGTGGGCCGCGCCGCCCGCGCCGGCCACGAGCACCTTCAGACCCCGCCCGCGCGCCGTCCGCGCGTAGTCGGCCATGGCGTCGGGCGTCCGGTGGGCCGAGAGGACGCGGGCCTCGAACGGGACGGCGAACTGGCGGAGGACCTCGGCGGCGGCCTCCATGGTCGGCCAGTCGGACTCGGAGCCCATGGCGAGGCCGACGAGGGGCGGGGCGGTCGTCGGAGCGTCAGGCATGGGGGTGTCGGTGGGGCGCGGTGGAAGCTCGCATCGAACGCCACGTCGGGTGCGGACCCCGTTGCGACGACGCTCCGATCACAGCCGGACGGCGGCGGCGGCGGCCTCGGCGCGCTCGCGGGCCGTGTCGACATCGGCGGCGGTGACGGTGACGTGGCCCATCTTCCGCTGGGGGCGGACCGTGGCCTTGCCGTAGAGGTGGACGCTCGCGCCGGGCACCCTCAGCGCGTCGTCGAGGTCGGGGGAGGCGGCGCCCTCGCGCTGGCCGAGGACGTTGACCATGCAGGCCGCCGGCACGCGAAGGCCGGAGTCGCCGAGCGGGAGCCCAAGCACGGCGCGCGCGTGGTTCTCGAACTGCGACGTGTGGTGCGCGTCGATCGTGAGGTGCGCCGTGTTGTGGGGGCGCGGGGCCACCTCGTTGATGAGGACCTCGCCCGTCCCGGTCACGAACAGCTCGACCGTCGCGACGCCGGTCGCGTCGAGCGCTGCGAGCGTGTCGAGCGCGACGCGCCGGGCGGTCTGCTCGGTCGCATCGGAGAAGCCGGCGGGGACCGTCGCGGCGTGCAGCCGGTGGTCGCGGTGCTCACTCCGCACGGCCGGGTACACGACGGCCTCGCCGTCGGCGCGACGGGCGACGGTGACGGCCGCCTCGGCCTCGAAGGCCACGAACGACTCGACGAGAAGCCCGTCCTCGGCCGCGAGGTCGTCCCAGGCGGCATCGACGTCACGTTCGGAGCGACACGTCGCGTTGCCGTAGCCGTCGTACGAGCCCTCGAACTGCTTGAGGACGGCCGTGCCGAACCGCTCGACAGCGGCCCGGGCCTCGTCGCGTGTGGCGGCGAGGACGTGCTCGGGCTGGGGGAGGCCGGCCTCGGCAAAGGCGCGTCGCTGGCGGCCCTTGTGGCGGACCGTGGTGAGCGTGGCCGCGCCGGGTCGGAGGCGGACGTCGGGGGCGACTGCGAGGAGTCGGTCGGCCGGGGCCCACTCGCTCTCGACCGTCACGGCGTCGCACCCGGCGGCCCAGTCGCGGAGGACGACCGGATCCTCCCAGTCGGCGATGGTGACGCCGGAGAAGGGGAGGCCGGTGCCCGTCTCGCGGTCGGCGAGGACGCGGACGGGGACGCCGAGGCGGGCGGCGGCGAGCGCCGTCATCCGGCCGAGCTGGCCGCCGCCGAGGATGCCGAGGGTGGGGAGGGCCACGAAATCAGGAGGAGGGGCGCCGAAAGCTACCTGGAGAGATCGCGCCGGGGGCGACGTACCGCTAGGTTCATGGAGCCGCACCGGGCGCGTTCGGGCCTGAGCGCGCGGCGGCGGTCCGCCTGACCGTCGTGCGGTAGCGACCGCGCCCGCCTCGGCGTCGAGACGGGGAGAGCCGCGCCGGGCGGACTTTCTCGCTTGGACCGGCACGGCTGTTGCACTCGACGCGTTGGTACGGCGCCTCCCCGATTTCCCGTGACCGCCCGTTCCCTTTTCGCCGCCCTCGCGGTCGTCCTCGCCAGCCTCCCCGCGCTCGCCCAGCCCACCTACACCCGGTGGGCGCTGGCCGACTCCATCGACGCCGTCCTCGGCGACGGCGACTTCACGCCCGGTCGCTGGGGCGCCCACGTCGTCGACCTCGAGACCGGCGAGGTGCTGTACTCGCGGGACGCCTACGCCCCGTTCATCCCGGCGAGCAACATGAAGCTCGTCACGACGGCCGCCGCGCTCGACGCCTTCGGCCCAGACCACCGGCTCGAGACGCGGCTCTACGGGGCCGGCACGGTCGCCTACGGGACGCTCGACGGGCCGCTCGTTGTCCGGGGAGCGGGGGACCCAGCGTTCGCCGGGCGGCGCTACCGGACCGAGCTGCGGGGGGTGTTCCAGGCCTGGGCCGACAGCCTCCGCGAGCGGCGCGTCCGGACCGTGTTCGGTCCCATCCTCGTGACCGACGACGCGATCCCGGACCCGGACGCCTATTTCGTCCAGCCGCTCATCGACGCGCTCGTCGAGGCGGACATCGAGGTCGTGGACCGGACGGTCCGGGTCGTCCCGCCTGAAGCGTTGCCCCGCGATCGCCCGCTCGTGCGCCTCGCGTCGCACCGCTCGCCCCCGATGACCGCGCTGGTGCGTCTTACGAACGAGGACTCAGACAACCTGTACGCCGAACGCCTGCTTTGGGCGACCACCGCCGCGGCCTACCCGGGTGTCGTGCCGCACTCCGAGCTCCGGGCGGCGGCCGTTGGGTCGTTCCTCCGCCGGATCGACGTCGACCCCCGCATGGCCGTCGTCGCCGACGGGTCGGGCCTCTCACGGGAGAACCGGCTCTCGCCGGCCGGCATCGTCGAGCTGCTGGCGGTCATGTGGACGCACCCGGCGCGCGCCACGCGCGAGGCGTTCGTCGCTTCGCTCCCGGTCGGCGGCGTCACGGGCACGCTGGAGCGTCGCTACCGGCGGGGTGACGCGCGCGGCAACGTCCGCGCAAAGACCGGCTACATCCGGGAGGTCCGGACGCTCTCGGGCTACGTCACGACGGCGGCCGGCCGCGAGCTCGCCTTCTCGCTCATGTGCAACGGCTACACCGTCCGCACGAGCCGCGTGAACCGGGCGCAGGACGCCGTCGTCGAGCTCCTGGCCGACTTCGAGGGACGCCCGCCGGGGGGCTGACCCGCTCCGGCTCGGCGCCGAGGCGGGCGGGGCTACGCCTCCTCCGTCTCCGGCTCGTCCTCCTCGACTTCGTCCTCGTCCGCGTCGTCGTCGCCGGACGCCAGCTGATCGAGGTCGATCTCGCGGACGTTCAGGCCGAGGTTGCCCTGCGACCGGGCCCGCTCGAGTTCCTCCGCCACGAACTTCGCCGTCGGCGTGTCCGCCTCGGCGAGCCCTTCGGGGGGGCCGGCGAAGAGGATCTGCCCGCCGCCCGCGCCGCCGTCCGGCCCGAGGTCGACGATCCAGTCGGCCTGCTTGGCCACGTCCGTGTTGTGCTCGATGACGAGGACCGTGTTCCCCTTGTCGACGAGCGCCTGGAGCACGAGCAGCAGGTGGCGGACGTCCTCGAAGTGGAGGCCCGTCGTCGGCTCGTCGAGGATGTAGAGCGTGCTCCCGGTGCCCGGCCGCGAGAGCTCCTTCGACAGCTTGATCCGCTGGGCCTCGCCGCCCGAGACCGTCGTCGCCTGCTGCCCGAGGCGGATGTAGCCGAGGCCGACGGCGTCGAGCGTCCGGAGCTTCCGCGCGATCCGCGGCTGGTTCTCGAAAAAGCCGAGGGCCTCCGAGACCGGCATCTCCAACACCTCGGCGATGTTCTTGCCCTTGAACCGGACCTGGAGCGTCTCGGCGTTGTAGCGCTTGCCCTTGCACGTCTCGCACTCGACGTAGACGTCCGGGAGGAAGCTCATCTCCAGCTTGACGATGCCGGCGCCCTTGCACGTCTCGCACCGCCCGCCCTTCACGTTGAACGAGAACCGGCCCTTGTCGTAGCCGCGGATCTCGGACTCCGGCAGCCGCGCGAAGAGGTCGCGGATGAGCGTGAACAGGCCCGTGTACGTCGCCGGGTTCGACCGTGGCGTCCGCCCGATGGGCGACTGGTCGATGGCGATGACCTTGTCGACGTGCTCCAGCCCCTCGATGTCGCGGTAGGGGAGGGGGACGGTCGTGGCGTTGTGGAAGTGGGCCGCGAGGACCGGCGCGAGCGTCTGGTTGACGAGCGACGACTTGCCCGATCCGGACACGCCGGTCACGACCGTGAGCGTCCCGAGGGGGAGCTCGAAGTCGACGTCGCGGAGGTTGTGGCCGCGCGCGCCGGTCAGTCGGATGGACGCGCCCGACCCGACCCGGCGCTCGTCCGAGGCGGGCGTGGGGACGGCGCGGAGGCCGGCGAGGTAGGCCGTCGTGAGCGAGTCCGGCGGGGCGCCGTCGCCCTCGAACGTCGAGATCTGATCCGGCGGGCCGGCGGCGAGGAGCTTGCCCCCGAACTCACCCGCGCCGGGCCCGAGGTCGACCACGAAGTCGGCCGCCTCGATCATCTCGCGGTCGTGCTCGACGACGAGGACCGAGTTGCCGAGGTCACGGAGCGCCTCGAGGCTGGCGATGAGCTTGGCGTTGTCGCGCGGGTGGAGGCCGATCGACGGCTCGTCGAGGACGTAGAGCACGCCCGTGAGCTGCGTCCCGATCTGGGTCGCGAGGCGGATCCGCTGGGACTCGCCCCCCGAGAGCGTCCGGGCCGGGCGGTCGAGCGTGAGGTAGTCGAGCCCGACGTTGAGCAGGAAGTCCAGCCGCTCCCGGATCTCCTTGACGATGGGCGTCCCGATCGTTCCCTGCCGGCCCTCCAACTCCAGGTCCTCGAACCACTGGCGGAGCGCGCGGAGGTCCATCCGCACGAGGTCGGCGATGGACTGGTCGCCCTCGTACGTCCCCGTGTTGCCGACGCGGAAGCTGAGCGACTCCGGCTTGAGCCGCCCGCCCCCACAGACGCGGCAGTCGCGGACGCGCATGAACGCCTCGGCCCACGTCCGCTGCGACTTGTTCGAGGCGTTGTCGAGCGTGTGCTGGACGTGCCCGTAGACGCCGCCGAACCGGTGCTGGTACGTGACCTGCCGGCCCTTGTACTTGTAGACGATGTCGAACTGCTCGTCGCCCGCGCCCTCCAGGATCACCTCCCGCTGCTTGTCGGTCAGGTCCTCGAACGGCGTCTCGTAGTCGAAGTCGTAGGCCGCGGCGACGGCCGCCAACTGGCTGTAGACCCAGACGTCGCGGGGCTTGCCGAGCGGCGCGAGGGCGCCCTGCTCGATCGTCTTGGCCGGGTTCGGGACGACGAGGTCGGGGTCGATCTCCTTCCGCACGCCGAGCCCGTTGCACGCCGGGCACGCGCCGTACGGGCTGTTGAAGCTGAAGGTGTTCGGGCTCGGGTCCTCGTAGCTCACGCCGTCCTCCGGCGCCGTGAGGTGGCGCGAGAACAGGACGTCGCCGGTCTCCAGTTCCGCCTCGTCGCCCGACTTGTCGACCTGAGCGATGAGCGTCCCGCCGCCCATGCCGAGGGCGATCTCGACGGCCTGCGAGATCCGCGGCCGGACGCCCTCCTTGATCACGAGGCGGTCGACGACGACCTCGACGTCGTGGACCTTGTACCGGTCGAGCTGCATCCCCTTCTCGATCGTCCGGATCTCGCCGTCGGCGCGGACGCGCTCGAAGCCTGATTTGGCCGTCTGCTCGAACAGGTCGCGGTAGTGCCCCTTCCGGCCGCGGACGACCGGCGCCAGCACCTGGACGCGCGTGCCGTCGGGGAAGGCCGCGATGGCGTCGATGATCTCGTCGTCCGACTGCCGCCGCATCGGGCGGCCCGAGACGTACGAGTAGGCGTCCGAGGCGCGGGCGTAGAGGAGCCGCATGAAGTCGTAGATCTCCGTCACCGTCCCGACCGTCGAGCGGGGGTTGCGGGAGACCGTCTTCTGCTCGATGGCGATGACCGGGCTGAGGCCGTCGATGAAGTCGACGTCGGGCCGCTCCATGACGCCCAGGAACTGGCGGGCGTAGCTCGAGAGCGACTCCATGTAGCGCCGCTGGCCCTCGGCGTAGATCGTGTCGAACGCGAGCGACGACTTGCCCGAGCCCGACAGGCCGGTGACGACCACCAGTTCGTTGCGGGGGATGTCGAGGTCGATGCCCTGGAGGTTGTGCTCGCGGGCACCGCGGATGAGGATGCGGTCGTCCATTCGGGGGGCGTCCTGTCGGCGGGAGGCGGCCAGTGAGAACCGGCCGTGCGGGGCGCCGTTCCGTCCGGCGCGGAGCGCCGATCTACGCACGCCGGGTGCCCCCGTCGTGTCACCCCGCCCGCTTCGGCGCCGAGGAGGGCCGGGCCGTCAGCGCACGATGGCCACGCCGAGGCGGATGTCCCGCGGGCGCGTCGGCCAGGCGACGAGGAGCGGCTCACCAGGCCGGCCGGGGCGCGTCTGGGCGGCCGTGTAGCCGCGGGCGTCGAGCGCGTTGCGGACGTCGAGCCGGAGCCCGACGCCGTGCCCGAGCGCGATCTCGGCGCCGAGGTCGACGAGCGCGTGGGCGGGGAGATCTACCGTTCCACCAAGGCTGCCGGACCGCGTGCCCTGCGTCCACACGCCGCCCCTCAGCGCGAGACGCCCAGTCTGCCACTCGGCCCAGGCGCTGCCCGCGTGGCGGGGCGCGTACGGGAGCGGCGTGCCCGGCGCCACGTTGTCGTCCTCGACCACCTCGGCGTCGAGGCGGGCGTAGCTGGCGAGGACGGTGAGGCCGGGGAGGGGCTCGGCGCGGAGGTCGACCTCGACGCCTCGGCTCCGCTGGCGGCCCGTCTGGTCGTAGAAGCCGCCGGGGCCTGCCGTAAGGGCGTCGTCCTTACGGATCCAGAAGGCGGCGAGTGTGGCGGCGGCGCGGCGGCCGTCGACCTTCAGCCCCCCCTCGACCTGCACGCCGCGCGTCGGCTCGAACGGCTCGCCGTTCCGGTCGACGCGCTCGACGATCGGGTTAAACGAGGCGCCGGTCGAGGCGTAGAGCGCGAGGCCCGGCGCCGGCTCGACCACGAGCCCGGCCGACGGCGTGACGGCCGTGACCTGCCCGTCGCGTTCGCTCGTGCCGGCCGGCGCGTCGGGCGTGTCCGCGAGCGCGAAAATGGTGGCGCCGTAGCGGACGTGCGACAATCGCGCCGCCGCGACGGCATGAATGGCCACGCGGCCGATTCGGAGCGTCGCCCGGTCCTGCACGAACGCGCCGACGTCGAGGCCGCGGACGGTGGCGTCGAGGTAGGACGTGTCGCGCGAGCGGTCGACGCCGGTTGGCGTCGGGTTTAGGAGATCGACAGGGGGGAGGGTGGCGAAGTCGAGGCCGTCGGGCCCGGCCTCGAGGCGGGCGGAGCCGTCGGCCTGGGCCCAGGCGCGGATGCCCTCGGCGCCGAGCGTGACCTCGTGGGCGACGGCCCCGGTCTCGGCGCGGAGGTCGGCGAAGGCCGTGGCCTTGAGGTAGGTGAAGCCGAGGCCTTCGCGCTGGAGCGTCCGCGCGACCGAGGGGGGCGCGGCGGCCGCCAGCCCGTCGAGTTCGAGCGCGTCGCGGTCGAGGACGTAGCGGCCGATCGACAGCCCGCCCCGCAGGCCGAACGATGGCCGCCGCCGCCAGCTCGCGCTCGTGAACAGGGCGGCGGAGCGCCAGCGGTGCACGGCGTCGGGCTCGCCGAAGAAGCGGTCGGTGGGCACGGCGTCGAGATCGTCTGCGTCGGCGCCGAGGGCGGCGAGGCCGGGGTCGAACGTCGTCTCGGCCGCGACCGCCTCGGCGTCGGCGTCGAGGGTGAGGGGGCCGCGCTGCCATCGGACGGCCGGGGCGACGAAGGCCGTCGTCCCCGCCACGTCGCCCCGAACCACGTCGCGCTCGGCCGAGGCGTCGAGCCGCGTGGCGAGGCCGCCGACGGGGCCGCCCGCCTCGATCGCGATCCGGCCGCTCCCGAGCGATCCGCCCGTGCCCTCGACCGCGAGCTGGCGACGGCCGAGCGGCCCTTTCGTCACGAAGTTGACCACGCCGCCCGGCTCCAGCCGCCCGTACAGCACCGACGCCGGGCCGCGCAGGACCTCGACGCGCGCGACGTTGGCCTGGAGCCCGTCGAAGAGGTACGGCACCTCGACGCCGTTGCGGCGGACGCCGCCGCCCGTCCGGTCGGTCTCGAAGCCGCGGAGGACGGGGCGCGCGCCGGGCTCGCCTTCGGCGCGGACCGCCACGCCGGGCACGTTGCGGAGGGCGTCGGCGGCGTCGCGGGCGCCCTGGGCGTCGAGGACCGCCGCCGACAGCACCGACACGGCCTGCGGCACGAGGAGCACGGGCGCGTCGGCACGGGTGGCCGTCTCGGTCCGCCGCGCCTGGACGACGACCTCGGCGGCCGTGAGCGCCTCGGGCACGAGCGCGAGGTCGAGCCACGTGGTCTGCCCAGCGACCACGACCACGATCGTGTCGAGGCGGGCGTACCCGAGCGCGCGGACCTGGACTGAGGCGCGGCCGGCGGGTACGTCGAGCGCGACCCGGCCCGCGGCGTCCGTCGCGCGGGCACTCCCGGCGCCGTCGACCTCCACTCGGACGGCAGCGCCGACGACGGGGACGCCCGCCTCGGCGTCCGTGACGACGCCCTCGAGGCGGCCCGTCTGCGCCCCCACGGAGGCCGCGAGGAGCGCGGCGAGCACGACGGCCGCGCGCCGCACCTACTGCCGGGCGATCCCGAGGACCACGTCGCCCTCGAACCCGATCTGGAGGTTGCCGAGGAGCTGCTCGACGATGACGGCCGGGGCGGTCAGCGTGACGCGGTCCTCGCTCGTGGCGTCGGCGCGGAAGGTCGGCGCGAGCGTCGTGCCGCCGGCGGCCACGAGGAGCGAGAGCGTCTTGGCCGCCGCGACGGCCTGGTACGTCCCCGTCTGCGTCACGTCAGCCTGGCCGGCGGCGTTGACGAGGGCAGAGAAGTCGGCGATGAGCTGGAACGAGCGGTCCGACTCGAAGTCGACCGCGAGGTCGTCGAGGAGGGTCTGGATCTCGGCCGTCCGGTCGCCGGAGTCGTCGGCGATGCTGACGAGCGTCCACGAGCCGACGTAGAAGTCGGCGTCGAGGGTGAGCTCGTCGCCGGTGCTGTCGCAGCCGGCGGCGGCGAGCGCCAGGAGCAGGAGGGGGAGGAGGCGGGGGCGCATCGGGGTGGGGGTGGGACGCCCGAAGGTAGGCCGCCCCCGCCCGGATCGATCCGCCTCGGCGTCAGCGCCGGTCGACGTACGTCCCCCCGTTGGCCTCGGCGAGGCGGCGGAGGAAGTCGGCGTCCTGGTCCGGCCCGAGGCCGATGGTGTGGAGCGTGACGCCGCCGCGGTTGAGCTGGCGCGAGCGCTGGACGATCTCGTCGGCCGAGGCGTCGGTCGGCTGGCCGTCGGTCATGAGGAAGACCGTCGTCACGCCAGGCACGCCGAAGGTCCGCTCGAGCGCCGCCAGGATGGGCGTGCCGCCATTCGCGTCGAGGGCGTTCACGTGCGTCATCGCGAGCGACTTGTTGTTGCCCGCGGCCGCGACCGGCGTGTCCCGCCAGAAGTCGTGGGCGTCGCCGAACGTCTGGACGGTAAACAGGGTCGAGTTGTCGAGCCCGCGGATGACTGGGATCAGTTCGCGCTTGGCGCCGCCGAGCTTGGTCGCCTCGCCGCGGACCTGGCCGCCGAGGAGCCGCCCGACGCGCCCGCCGACGGTGTTCTGGACGGCGTCGCCGGCCTCGCGCGCCGCGACGCCGCGGGCCTGGTCTTCGAGCGTGCCTTCCTGCTTGCCCTCCATGCTGCCCGAGACGTCGATCACGAAGACGACGGTCTCGCCGGGCAGGGTGGTGTCGATGCCGTAGTAGTCGGACGAGGCCTGGACTGCGTAGCACCCCGACAGGAGCGCGAACGCGAGGAGAACGGGGGGGATGCGGCGGGACATGGCGGGAGGGGGAGGATGATTCCTCCATCACCCGAAATCGTCCTCCGGGGCATCACGTCGGCGCCCCGTTTTCGTCAGGCCGCCTCCGAGAGCCCGGCCTGGGCGACGGCCCCGTCGAGGCCGGACGAGACAACGGGCGACTCGTCGGCGGACTTCCACGGGAGCTCCGGCCACCAGCGCTCCACGGCGGGCGGTGCTGTCGGCTCGATCGACTCGCCCGGGCGGGGGACGCAGACGGGCACGCCCGCGGCCTCCGCCGCGACCACTACGCGCTCGGCCGGCTCCGTCCACCCGTGGAACGCGAGGTTGAACGTGCCCCAGTGGACCGGGACGAGCAGCCCGCCTCGGGCCTCCTCGACGGCCCGGACGGCCTGCTCCGGCCCCATGTGGACGTCCGCCCAGGTCGCGTTGTACGCGCCGACCTCGGCGAGCGTCGCGTCGAACGGGCCGAGTCGCTCGCCGACCTCGGAAAAGTGCGGGCCGAAGCCGCCGTCGCCGGTCGCGTAGAGCCGCGCCTCGTCGGCGAGGACCGCCCAGCCGCTCCACAGCGTCCGGTTCCGGTCATCCAGGAAGCGGCCCGAGAAGTGGCGGGCCGGCGTGCACACGAGGCGGATGCCCGCGACCTCGGCCTCGTCCCACCAGTCGCACTCCGTGATCCGGTCCGCCGGCACGCCCCACCGCTCGAGGTGCGCGCCGACGCCGAGCGGACACACCCACCGCGGCACCCGATCCGCTAGCCGGCGGACCGTCGCGTGGTCGAGGTGGTCGTAGTGGTCGTGCGTCAGGACGACGGCGTCGAGGTCGGGGACCTCGGCAAGCCGCAGCGGCGGCTCGAAAAAGCGGGCGACGCCGAAGAGCGGACCCGGCGATGCGTTCCGGCTGAACACGGGGTCGATCAAGAGCCGCCGGCCTGCGATCTCGACGAGCGTCGTCCCGTGCCCGAGCCACGTCAGGCGGAGCCGCTGCGGCGCCTCGAAGTCGGCGCGGGTGCGGGCGACGGTGGGAATGGGCGCGTCGGGCGTGCGGAGGCCGTCGCCGCCGAAAAACCACTCCCAGATGGCGCCGGGCGAGCCGGATGACCGCATCGGGAGCGGGTTGCGGAACGCGCCACCGTCCCACTGCGGGGACCGACGCATCCGGTCGAGGCGGGCGCCCTCGGGCGCGGCGCCGAACGTCGGGTGGCGGAGGGCGGCGAGCGTGCCGCCGACGGCGCCGGCGACGAGGCCGCCGGCCACGAGATTGCGGGACAAGGACATCGTCTACTTGAGTTGAGAGCGGAGGAGAGTGTCGAAGGCGCGGTCGGGGAGGAGGGCGCGAGCGGTCAGGAGCGCCCGCGCGTTGGCGCCGGCGACGTAGCGCGTCTTGGGCGAGTCGGCCTCGACGGCCTCGACGATCACGTCGGCGATGACGGTCGGCGGGGAGCCCTCGGACCCCTCGAACAGCCGCGTCATCTTGGCGGTGAGGTCGGCGTAGGGTCCGGACCCCGACGTCTCGTCCATGTGGTCCTGGGCGATGTCGCTCCACTCCGTCCGGATCGCGCCAGGCTCCACGATCACCACGTCGACGCCGTGCTCGGCGAGCTCCATGCGGAGGCTGTCGGAGAACCCCTCGAGGGCGTGCTTCGTGGCGTGGTACCAGGCGCCGAGCGGGAAGTAGACCTTGCCGCCCATCGACGACACGTTGACAATCGTCCCCGACTTCTGCGCGCGCATCGACGGGAGCACGAGCTGGATCATCCGCGCGAGGCCGAACAGGTTGACCTCGAACTGGCGGCGGGCCTCGTCGATCGGGACCTCCTCGACGGCGCCGTAGGAGCCGTACCCGGCGTTGTTGACGAGGGCGTCGACCCGCCCTTCGGCGTCGAGGATCGTCTGGACGGCGGCCTCCATCGAGGCGTCGTCGGTGACGTCGAGCGCGAGGGCGTGGCCGCCGCGCGCGCCGAGGTGGGCCATCCGATCGACGCGGCGGGCGGCGCCGTAGACCGTGTGGCCGCGCTCGAGGAGCGCCTCGGCCGTCGCCAGGCCGATGCCCGACGAGGCGCCGGTGACGAGGATGACCTGCTTGGACGTCGACATGGGAGGCGGGGGAAAGGAGAGCTCTCTACCGGGCGCGCCCCTTGATGTTTCAAAGATTGAACCATCCGATTGTGAAACCACCGTGCGCCGTTTCGGTACCTTCCGGCCCGCCTCGACGCCCCGGTGCCCGACCCCACGCCCGACCAGCTCCACGCCTTCGCGGCGTCGCTCCGCACGCTCAGCGTGCTGTTCGCCCGCGTGGCCGCCGAGCAGTCGGCCGCGCACGGGACGTTCGGGAAGCAGGAGCTCCGCGCGCTCGACGTGCTGGGCGTCCGCGGGCCGAGCCGGATGGGGGAGCTGGCCGAGCACCTCGGGGTGGGCCAGAGCGCCGTGACGCCGCTCGTCGACCGGCTCGTGGAGGCGGGCACCGTCCGCCGGCGGCAGAGCGAGGCCGACCGCCGCGTGTGGCTCGTGGAGTTGACGGACGACGGCGAGGGCGTCTTCCAGGCCGAGAGCGCGGCGTACGAGCGCGTCGCCGCGGCCATGCTCGACCCGCTCACCGAGGCGGACCGGGAGGCGCTCCTCGGGCTGTTGGCGCGCGTGGGCGAGGCCGTCGAAGCGAAAGTGTGAGATTGAGCAGTGAGGGGCGTCCAACGAGGAGGACGATCTGCGCGCGTCTGGGCGGGTTTCGTGGCGTCTGGGGCGTCGGCATGGCGGTTGTGTCACGAGAGTGTGACCTCGCCCGCTCTTGTCGCGGCTCTCTCCGTGCGCCCCACCCAGCGCGACTGCGACCCCACCACTCTCCCCAGTCATGAACCGATCGCTTCTTACGACGGCCGCACTCGCCGGCCTCTTCGCGCTGACCGGCTGTGCTAGCTACGGCCCCTATGGCGGTTACGGTGGCTATGGCGGCTCCGGCGACTACCGACGCGCCCCGAACCACGACGGCAACTACGGCCGGACCTCGGAGTACCGGCGGAACGTCGAGCGCGACGCGAACCAGTACGTCAACGAGCTCGACCGTTACCTCCGGATCTCGAACCGTGAGGAGCGCGCCATCCGCGACCTCCTCGTCCGGCGGACCTACGACCTCCTCGACCGGACGTCCTACGGCCGCCACGGCGGCGTCTACCCGTTCCCCCGCCGCGCCGGCCGCGCGCGGAGCTGGTGGTCGCAGGTCGACCGCGACATCGAGCGGATCCTCGACCGGCGCTACCGCGAGCCGTACCGCTACTACAACCAGCACGGTGGCCAGCGCTACAACGAGTACTACCGTCACCGCCAGTACGACGATCGTCGCGGCTGGTACGACACGCGCCGCGACAACCGCTACGACCGGCGAGACGACCGCCGTGACGATCGGTACGACCGCCGCGATGACCGCAGAGACGACCGTCGCGACGACGCCCGTCGGGCCCGCGAGCGCGACCAGCGCCGAGCCGCCGAGCGGCGGGCCGAGGAGCGTCGGGAGCAGCAGCGCCGCGAGGCGCGACGCGCCCAGGAGCGCCGCGAGCAACAGCGCCGGGAGGCCCGCCGCGCTGAGGAGCGCCGCGAGGAGGCCCGCCGTGAGGCGCGCCAGCGTGCCGAGCGCGACCAGCAGCGCCGCGATCAGCGCCGCCGCGCCGAGCGCCGTGACGACCGGCGGGACGACCGCCGCACGGAGCCCCGCCGCGACACGCGCGAGGAGCGTCGGCAGTCCGAGCGCCGCGACGACCGCCGAGAGGACCGGAGCGACCGCCGCCGCGACCGCCGCCGCGGCGACAACGACGACGATTGAGCTCGGGCCGGAGTCGTCCCCCCACGCGCCCGCTTCGGCTCCGGCCGGGGCGGGCGCCGTCGTGTCGGGCCGCCTCGGCGCACCGGTGGACCGAGGCGGACGGGCCCGCTACGGGTAGCGCTCGCCGGCGGTGACCGCCAACTCGAGTCGGTTCTCCGGCGGCGGGAGCGGGCACGAGTACGTCGGGTTGTAGACGCAGTACGGGTGGTAGGCCCGGTTGAAGTCGAGCGCGTAGCGGCCCGCGGGCTGGAGCTCGAGGTCGAGGTAGCGCCCACCGCCGTACGTCCGGCGGCCGTTCGTGGCGTCGGTGAAGGGAACGAAGAGCCGCGGGTTCGGCCCCTCGACCGTCTCGAAGGCCTCCAGGCGTCGCTGGACGCCGCCGGCCTCGAAGACGAGGTCGCCCGCCGAGACGTAGCGGCGGAGCTCGCCTGTCGTCGTCGGGAAGCGGACGGTGTCGCGGTCGAGGGACGGCGCGAGGGCGGCCGGGACGGCGAACGTGGAGTCGTAGTCGAAGTACGTGAGGCCCTCGAACGCGGTGAGCGAGTTGGGGAGGAGCGGCGTGGTGGGCGAGCGGAAGAGCGAGTCGCGGTCGGCCACCCACCGCTGCCAGTCGGCCTCCAACGCGGCCCAGTCGAGGGCCGGCCCGGCCGGCTCGGAGGCGCAGCCGGCGGCGACGATCAGGAGGAGGAGGAGAAAGCGGCGCACAGAGAATGGGACGGAACCGCGACCAAGCTACCGTCTACCTTGATTCCCCTCCCGCCACCGCCATGTCTCGGCCCGCTCTTCTCACCGCCGTCCTGCTCGCGTGCGCCCCGCTGGCGGCCCAGCCCGTCGACGTCAGCGTCGCGACGCCCGGCGTCACGTTCGACCTCCCGCTCGGCGTCGAGATCGAGCCGGACGCGCCCGGCGCCCTCCACCCGGACCGGATCTACGTGCTCGAAAAGGGGCGGGAGAGTGAGCAGAGCCCGCTCCCGGCTCGCATCATGACGCTCGTCCCCGGCGAGCCCGCGGCGACCGTGTTCCTCGACCTCGGCGACCGTGTCGACGCAGCGGGCGAAGGCGGTCTCCTCGGCCTGGCGTTCCACCCGGACTATGCCGACAACGGCCGGCTCTTCGTCTCCTACACCGCGCCCGTCGACGCCCCCCAGCCGGGCGTTCTCGCGATGGTCTCCCGGCTGTCCGAGTTCGCCCGGTCGGAGGCCGACCCGCTGGCGGTCGATCCCGAGAGCGAGCGGATCCTCCTCGAGGTCGACCAGCCGTACAACAACCACAACGCGGGGACCGTCGACTTCGGCCCCGACGGCCTCCTCTACTACAGCCTCGGCGACGGTGGCTTCGGCGGCGACCCGTTCGGGAACGGGCAGGACCCGACGACGCTCCTCGGGTCGCTCCTCCGGATCGACGTCGACGACGCGCCGGAGGGGGCGCCGTACCGGATCCCCGACTCGAACCCGTTCGCGCTGACCGACGGGCCCGAGCGCGACGAGATCTTCGCCTACGGCTTCCGCAACCCGTTCAAGTTCGACGTGAGCGAGGCCGGCGTCTGGGTCGCCGACGTGGGGCAGGACACGTGGGAGGAAGTCAACGTGGTCGAGGCCGGCGGGAACTACGGGTGGAACGAGGTGGAGGGCCCCGACTGCTTCCCGCCGGGCTCATCCTGCGACCCCGGCCTCTACGAGGCGCCGCTCCACGTCTACCCCCATACCTTCGCGACGGGCGGGTTCTCGATCACTGGCGGCTACGTCCTCGACGACGTCGACCTCCCGCTCTCCGGGTCCTACCTGTTCGGCGACTACGTGACGGGCCGGCTGTGGGCGCTCGACCGCGGCTCGAACGAGGTCACGGTCGTGCTGGAGTCGGCCGACTTCCCTGGAGCCGGCGGGACCGTGAACATCGCCTCCATTGACCCGGCCCCAGAGGGCGTCGACATCCTCGTGACGGACCTCACGAGGGGCCGGATCTACCGCATCGCCCGGGCCGGGACGCCCACCGAGGCGGGCCCGGATGTCGCCCGTGTGTTGTCGCTGGCCGGCCCCAACCCGTTCCGCCTCGGGACGGCCGTCCGCTTGGACGTCCCGGTCGGGGCGTCGGCCCGCGTCGCGCTCGTCGACGCGCTCGGCCGCGAGGTCGCCGTGCTCTGGGACGGCCCGGGGGGCACCCGGACGCTTCCGCTGACTGGGGACGATCTGGCGCCCGGCGTCTACACCGTCGTCGCGACGGCTGGAGACGGGCGGCAGGTCGTCCGCGTCGTACGAGCCCGGTAGAGAGACTCCCCACTCCAGACCTCCGCACGACCGGACCGGCGCCGGCGTGTGGGTCCAGCGTCGACGGCGAATACGTCGACTCGTCCTCCGATCCCCCATGATCCGACCGATTGCCTCGGCGGTCCTGGCGCTCGCCCTCGCCGCGTCGCCCGCCGCTCAGCCCGCCCCCGTCACCATTGAGGAGGCGACGCCCGGCACGTCGTTCCGCCGCCCGGTGGGCGTGGAGCAGGCGCCCGGCCAGCCGGACCGCCTCTACGTCATCGAGAAGGGCGTCGCGGACCGCGAGCCACGCATCGTATCGGTCGTTCCGGGTGAGGTCTCACAGGCCGTGTTCCTCGACCTCGATGGGAAGGTGTACACCGAAGGCGAGGCCGGCCTCCTCGGCCTCGCGTTCCACCCGGACTATGCCGACAACGGCCGGGTGTTCGTCTATTACACGGCGCCCGTGGGGGAGCCGGAGGTCGGCGTCCGGGTGATCGTGTCGCGCGTGGTCGAGTTCACTCGCTCCGAGTCCGACCCCCTCCGCGTCGATCCCGAGAGCGAGCGGCTCCTCCTGGCGGTCGACCAGCCCGAATACTACCACAACGCGGGGACGATTGACTTCGGCCCCGACGGCCTCCTTTACATCGCGCTCGGCGACGGGGGCGGCGTCGGCGACCCGTTCGGGAACGGGCAGGACCCGACGACGCTCCTCGGGTCGCTCCTCCGGATCGACGTCGACGACGCGCCGGAGGGGGCGCCGTACCGGATCCCCGACTCGAACCCGTTCGCGCTGACCGACGGGCCCGAGCGCGACGAGATCTTCGCCTACGGCTTCCGCAACCCGTTCAAGTTCGACGCCGGCCCGTTCGGCGTGTGGGCGGGGGACGTGGGGGCCGGGGACTGGGAGGAGATCGACCTCGTCGAAGCCGGTGGGAACTATGGTTGGAACCGCGTCGAGGGGCCCGACTGCTACTGCCCCCCTGGGCCGACTTGCGACCCCTGCGACCTCGATGCCTACGAGGCGCCGGTCTACGCCTACCCCCATACGCCCGAGTTCGGCAACTCGATCACGGGCGGGTTCGTGGTCGAGGACCCCTCGGTCGCGCTGTACCGGCACTACGTCTACGGCGACTTCGTGACGGGCCGCGTGTGGGCGATGCCCATCGACGACCCGGTGCCCTTCCTCCTCGCCGAGACCTTCCCCAAGGAGGACGGGAGCGAAGGGTCCATCAACGTGTCGTCGATCGATCCGGCTCCGGGCGGGGGCCTCTATGTCACCGACTTTATCGGCGGGACGATCTACTCCCTCAACCTGCTCGCCGTCGCCACCGAGGCGGGCCCGGACGCGCCGGCGGTGCTGTCGCTGGCCGGCCCGAACCCGTTCCGCCTCGGGACGGCCGTCCGCCTGGACACGTCCGGCCCCGTCCGCGTCGCGCTCGTCGACGCGCTCGGCCGCGAGGTCGCCGTGCTCTGGGACGGCCTGGCGCCGGACCGGGCGATCCGCGTCCCCGGCGCCGACCTCGCGCCCGGCGTGTACGCGGTCGTCGCGACGATCGGTGGCCGCCGCGACCTCCTCCGCGTCGTGCGCACGCGATGACGCCGCCGGGCCGTTGGCCGCTCAACTCACCGTTTCGCCCGTCGATACTCGGGCTACCGCTCCCGATCCCACCATGTCGATTCGCACGCTCGCGTCCTCCGTCGTGGCGGCCGGCGCCGCCCTGGCCCTGTCCGCCGTCGTCGTCCTCGCGCCGACGCCGGCCGCGTCCAAGGCGAGCGGCGCGGTCGCCGGGTTCGCGGGCGATCCCGGCTCCAACGGCGGCGACCGGGCCTGCACGCTCTGCCACGGCACCAACGCGCTGAACTCGGGCGAAGGCGGCGTGACCGTCGAGGTCGACCCGATGGTGGAGCCGGGTGCGACGGTCCCGATCACGGTCACGGTCGACAACCAGACGGAGCCGGCGTCGGAGGGCTCGCGGCGGCAGGGGTTCGAGGCCGTCGTCCGCGACGCCGAGACGGGGGAGCTGTGGGGCCGCGCGGTCCTCACCGACGCGACGGTCACGCGCTACGCCGAGGGCGACACGGACGAGGCCTACGTCACCCACACCCTGGAAGGGACCTCTAAGTCGTCGTGGACCTTCGCCTGGGAGCCGGGGATGGAGCGGAGCGGGACAGCCCGCGTCTACGTGGCCGGCAACGCGGCGGACGGGAACGGCACGAGCTCCGGCGATCACATCTACACGACGACCTCCGACGTGGTCGTGGGTCCGGTGGCCGCTGAGGGCGGGCCCGAGGCGGCGTTCGCCGTCGGCGCGGCCCGACCGAACCCGGTCCGCCGTGGCGCCGCCGCCCGCCTCGCGCTGTCGCTCGACCGCCCCGGCCCGGTCGCGGCCACCCTCGTGGACGGCCTCGGCCGGACGGTCCGCCAGGTCGCCGAGGCGGAGCGGGCCGCGGGCGCCTCGGTGCTCGCCGTCTCGGCGGCCGGCCTCGCGCCCGGGACCTACTTCGTGGTCGTTGACGGCCCGGGGGGACGGCGCACGCAGCCCCTGGTGGTCATCCGGTAGGGACGATCGGGGCGTAGGACGCCCTGGGTTCCGTACCGGACCTCTGTTCAGTCGAGGGGGAGTCCCGCCGATACCGGGGTTCCGCACTCTCTCGGGACCCTGGTCGATCCTCATTCCACAGCGCCACACCCGGAGGGGCCGTCGCCCCCGCCGGTCGAGGCTGGCCTCCGCCTGATCACCCACCGGCTCGCCGTGCCGGCGGCGCTCCTGTTCGCCGCCGACGCGGGGGGCGCGCTCCACGTCGTGGCCGCCGTCGGGACGTGGGGCGGCGACGCCGTCGCGCTGCGCGCCCTCGCCGAGACGCTCGGCGGCGACGGCGTCGACGTGCTCGACGTCGCGGGCGCCATCGAGGGCGCCCGGTTCGCCGCGGGCGCCCGCCTCGGCGACGGCGAGGGCGTCCTCCTCGTGCTCGCCCCCGACGACCGGGTCCCCGACGAGGCCTGGACCGAGGCGTTCGCGACGTCGGTCCAACTGGCGCTCGGGCTCGTCCGGTCCGTCCCGAGCCGCCTCGTCCCGGGCCGCCTGCTCCACGAGGTGGCCGTCCACCCCGGCACGTTCGAGGACCGGCTCGACCTCGCCCTCCAGCGGGCCGCCGAGACGCTCGGCCTCGACGGCGCGGCCTTCGCCCTCGTCGAGGACGGCCAGTGGGCCCCGCACACCGTGTTCGACCCTGCTGGCGCCCTCGTCCCGATCCGGCCCGTCCCGGCCGAGAGCACCTTCTGCGCCGTCACGGCCCGGACGGACGGCCCGTTCGCCGTCGAGGACGCTGCCGCGGCCCCGCTCGGCATCGACACGCCGGCGGCGTATCTCGGGGCGCCCGTGTTCGTCGGCGGCCGGTGCGTCGGGACCTTCAGCGTGGTCGGGCGGACGCCCCGGCCAAAGCCGTTCTCCGACGACGACCGCGCGCTCGTGGAGTCGCTGGCGCGGTGGGTCGGCTCGTCGCTCAACGGCGTCATGACCGCCCGCCGGCTCGCCGACCGCGAGGCCGACCTCGCCGCCTTCTTCGACGGCGCCCCGATGGGGATGGGCGTGACGCGCCTTCTCGACGGAGACCTCCTGTTCGTCCGCGTCAACGCCGTCGCGGCGGCGGCGCTGGGCTCGACGCCGGACGCCATCGCGGGCCGCCTCGCCTCCGAGCTCGGCCTCGGCGGTCGGCTCGGCCGCGACCTGGCCCGGCGCTGGCTCGACGCGTCGCGCGCCGCGCTCGCCGAGGGGACGCCCCAGGCCTTCGACGCCGAGGTCGAGACCGACCGCGGGCTCCGCACCCTCGCCGCGACCGTCTCGCCCATCGTCGACGTCGAGGGCGACGCCCGGTGCGCCTTCGTGGTGGAAGACGTGTCGCGCCGCCGCGCCGCCGAGCGGGCGCCCACGAGTGACAGCCCCGTCGAGGCGCTCCTCGCGCTGGCGCCCCTCGCCCTCTTCGCCACCGACTCCAAAGGCCGCCTCGTCCTGAGCCGCGGACGGGCGCTCGACCTCCTCGGGCTCGACGCCGAGACGTCGGCCGGCCGGCCGCTCGCCGACCTGTTCGCCGACGCCCCGGGCGCGGCCTCCGGAATCGCCGCCGCGCTCGCCGGCGGCGACGCGACGTGGACCGCCGACGTCGGCGACCGAACGTTCGAGGTCCGCATCTTGGCACGTTCGGGGCGCGGCGGTCGGCCTCAAGGCCTCGTCGGGGTCGCGCTCGACGTGACCAACCGCACCGGCGGCCCACCGGACTCCTCTGAGGCCCGCCGCGAGCTCCTCAAGCACCTCGACCGCGAAATCCGCTCCCCGCTCACCTCGATCCTCGGCTACGCCGACCTCATCGGCGCCGACGCCTCAGCGGAGGACCTCTGCGAAGTCCGCGGGGTGATCGAGCGGGCCGGCGACCGGCTCATGGCCGCGCTCGACGAACTGGCCCTTCTCGGCGGCGACGCCGTCGTGGCCCAGCCGACCCCCACCGACGTCTGCGCGGTCGTGACGCGCGTGGCGGAGGAGAGCCGCCCCGCTGCCGAGGCCCGGCGGATCGCGATGAACGTGTGGTGCACGCTGCCCGAGGCCCCGCTCCTCGTCGACGCCGCCCTGTTCGAGAAGCTCGTCCGGCACCTCGTGAGCGGCGCCGTCGCCGCCGCCGACGGGCCCCGCGTCGACGTCGAGGTGCGCGCCTTCGGCCCGGAGGCCTTCGAGTTTTCCGTCACCGGCGGCGTTCCGACCGACGCGCTCGGGCTCCGCGCGGGCTACGTCCCCCGGCTCGCCGAGGCGCTCGGTGGGACGGCCCACCGCATCGAGGGCGCGCGCCCCGGCTGGGCGCTCCACCTGCCCCGCCAGCCCGTCCCGTTCGTCGAGATCCCCGAGCCCTGGAGCGCCGACGGGACGCCCGGTGAAGCCCCGGCGATGGCCCTCGTCGATCCGGCGGCCTAGGTTGGTCGGGCACCGCCGCCGCGACCCGTGCCTGACCAGCCCTTCGTCCCCGAGTACGCCAAGCCGGACGCCCCGGGCGTCCACATGGGCTTCGACAACACCGTCGCGATCTACCACGTCGTGGCGCCGGAGGACACGTTCGAGCAGGCCGCGCAGGCCGTGTTCGGCCTCCTCCGCGACGCCGAGGCCCGCTTCCCCGGCTGGCCCCGCGCCTTCTACGTCGACGTGGCCGGCCACGAGGGCGACGCCGGTGGGTTCGACGCCGACTTCTACGAGTTCCAGCAGGACTTCTGGTTCGCGACCGTCGCCCCGTTCGTCCAGGTCTTCGAGCTCCCGCTCACGGGGCCCCTCGCCAACCCGGAGCCCCAACGGAACGACGTCCCCGACCGGCTGACCATCGGCGAGGACACGCGGCCGCACGCCGGGCAGGTCATCGGCGACCACTAGGCCGGCCTCGGCGCCGAGGCGGAGGGAGCAGGGGAGGCGCACTACGGCTGGCTCGATCGACCGGAGGCGTACTCCGGCGCGATGGAGGCGTTTCTGAGCGGACTGCCGTAGAGCGGGACCGGGCCGATATTGCGGAGTCGCTCACCGCTCGTCCATGCGCCCCGCCCTCGTCTTCGCCCTGCTGGCCCTCGCCGGCCCCGCGCTCGCGCAGCGCATGTCGCCGCTCACCATCGAGCAGATCACCCAGCGGCCCGAGGACTGGATCGGCGCGTGGCCGTCGGAGCCGTACTGGACCGAGGCCGGCGACGCGGTCTACTTCGAGTGGAACCCCGACGGGCGCTTTCCGGCCGACTCCCTCTTCCGCGTCGACCCGGCCGGCGGCGAACCCGAGGCGGTCCCGGCCGACGTCCGCCGGGGCCTCCCGCCGCGCTTCGAGGGCTGGGCCGCCGACGGCCGGTACTCGCCCGACGGCACGCGCCGGGCGTTCACGCGCGGCGGCGACGTCTACGTCTACGACCGCGCGACCGGCCGCACGGAGCGGATCACCCGGACGCCCGCCCGCGAGTCGTCCCCGCGCTACCTCGCCGACGGCGCGCTCGTCTTCCGCCGGGGGGACGCGCTCGTCGGACTGGTGGGCGGCGCGGTCGTCCAGCTCACCGACCTCCGGACGGGCACGGAGCCGGCTGACCCGTCGCCGTCCGACCGCGCGGCCTACCTCCGCGACCAGCAGCGGCGGCTGTTCGACGTGATCCGCCAGCGCGCGCTCCAGGACTCGCTCGCCGAGGCCGCCCGCGAGCGCGAGGCCCTCGACGCCGACGCCCCGCCCACGTTCTACCTCGGCGACCAGTCCGTCGGCCAGCTCGCCGCCGACGCGGGCGGGCGGTTCGTGGCCTTCACGCTCTCCGACCAGCCCGACCCCGAGCCGACGCTCCTCATCAACTACGTGACGGAGACCGGCGTGGCCGCCGAGATCGAGGCCCGGCCGAAGGTCGGCGCCCCGCGCGTCGGGGCCGACCTCTACGTCCAGGATCTCGCCCGCGACACGACGGTCCGGATCGACCTCACGACACTTCCCGGCGCCTTCGACCCGTCCGATTTCTCCGACGCCCCCGCCGACTCCGCCCGGATGTTCCAGCCGTGGCTCGCGTGGAGTCCCGAGCCCGGCGTCGCCGTCGTCGACGTCCGGACGATCGACAACAAGGACCGCTGGATCGCCCGCCTCGACGCCGCGACGGGCGTCCTCACGACGCTCGACCGCCAGCGCGACGAGGCGTGGGTCGGCGGGCCCGGCATCTCGTGGTGGGGCGGGTCGAGCGCAGGCGGCTTCCTCCCAGACGGCCGCTACTGGTTCCAATCGGAGCGGACCGGCTGGAGCCACCTCTACGCGGCCGACCTCGCCCGCGGGACGGTCGAGGCGCTGACGGAGGGGCCGTTCGAGGTCGAGGAGGCGATCCTGTCGGCCGACGGCGAAACGTGGATCCTCGAAACGTCGGAGGGGGACCTCGGCCAGCGGCAGGTCTGGACGATGCCGAACGCGCGCGGCGGCTTCGCGCGGCGGCGGCAGGTCACGGAGGCAGTCGGGAAGTGGGACGTGGCCGTCGCGCCCGACGGCGAGCGGCTCGCGTTCCTCCACTCGACCTCGACGCGGCCGCCGGAGGTCCACGTCGGCCGCCTCGGCGGCGAGATCGAGCGGGTCACAGACTCGGTGCGTGACGAGTGGGCGGCGTACCCGTGGCGCGAGGCCGAGATCGTCGAGATCCCGGCGTCCGACGACCTGGCGGTGCCCGCGCGGATCTACCGGCCCGACGACCCGAACGGCGCGGCCGTCCTGTTCGTCCACGGCGCCGGCTACCTCCAGAACGCGCACCGCTGGTGGAGCAGCTACTTCCGCGAGTACCAGTTCCACAACCTCCTGGCCGATCTCGGCTACGTCGTCCTCGACGTCGACTACCGGGCCTCGGCCGGCTACGGCCGCGACTGGCGGACGGCCGTCTACCGTCACATGGGCGGGCGCGACCTCCAGGACTACGTCGACGCCAGCGCGTGGCTCGGCGACGAGTTCGGGATCCCGCCAGAGCGCGTCGCGATCTACGGCGGCTCGTACGGCGGCTTCCTCACGTTGATGGCCCTGTTCACGGAGCCCGAGCACTTCGGCGGCGGCGCCGCGCTCCGCAGCGTGACCGACTGGGCCCACTACAACGACACGTACACGCGCAACATCCTCAACACGCCGCTCCAGGATCCCGAGGCCTATCGGCGGTCGTCGCCCATCGAGTTCGCCGCCGGCCTTGAGGACCCGCTCCTCATGACCCACGGCCTCGTCGACGACAACGTCCAGCCGCAGGACATCTTCCGGCTGACGCAGCGGCTCATCGAGCTCGGCAAGCGGGACTGGGAGCTGGCGATCGCGCCCGTCGAGCCCCACGGCTACGTCGAGCCGACGTCGTGGGCCGACAAGCTCCACCGGATCCTCGACCTGTTCGAGCACGCCGTCGGGCCGGAGCGCGGCGACGAGAGCGAGGGCTGACCCCGCCCGCCTCGGCGCCGAGGCGGGCGGGGCGGAGGCCCCTCCGTGACGGAGGCGGTAGGTTGGCGACGCCCCTCCCGATCCCGCCCCGAATGCGCCGCCGTCTCCCGCTCGTCCTGTCCGTCCTCCTCGTCGCGTCCGCGTGCCGCGCGCAGCGGTCGCCGACGGCGGACCCCGCGCGGGCCGAGCGCGGGATGGTCGTCTCGGCGGAGATCAACGCCTCCGAGGCCGGCGTGGAGGTCATGCGGGGGGGCGGCAACGCGGTTGACGCGGCGGTGGCGACTGGCTTCGCGCTCGCCGTCACGTTCCCCGTGGCCGGCAACATCGGCGGCGGCGGGTTCATGGTGATCCGGTTCCCCGACGGGACCGCCACGACCATCGACTACCGCGAGACGGCGCCCACCGGCGCCACGCGCGACATGTACGTCGACGACTCGACGGGCCAGATCCGGCCCGACCTCAGCCGTCGAGGGCACCTCGCGAGCGGCGTGCCGGGCGCCGTCGCCGGCCTCCTCAAAGCCCATGAGCAGTATGGTCAGGCGCCGCTCGCCGACGTGATGGCGCCCGCCATCCGGCTCGCGGAGGGCTACCCGCTCAGCCGCGCCGAGGCGGAGCTGATGAACGCCTACGCCGGCCGGTTCTCGGCGTACCCCGGGACGGTCCGCCACTTCACGCAGGAGGGGGGCTACGAGGCCGGCGAGACGTTCCGCCAGCCTGAGTTGGCCGCCGCGCTCCGCCGGATCCGCGACGAGGGCCGCGACGGGTTCTACCGCGGCGAGACGGCCGACCTCCTCGTCGCCGAGATGGAGCGGGGGGGAGGTCTCATCGACCACGCCGACCTCGAGGGCTACGAGGCCGTCGAGCGCGAGCCCGTGACGGGCGACTACCGCGGCCACCGCATCATCTCCATGCCGCCGCCGTCGTCGGGCGGCGTGGCGCTCATCCAGATGCTCGATTCGGTCGAGCCGTTCGACGTCGGCGCGCTCGGGTTCAACTCGTCGGCGACGGTCCACCTCCTGGGGGAGGCGATGCGCCGGGCCTTCGCCGATCGCGCCGAGTACCTCGGCGACCCCGACTTCTCGGACATCCCGACCGAGGAACTCATCGACGAGGACTACACGCGCGAGCGGATGGCGTCGTTCGACCCCGTCAAGGCCGACTCCAGCACGGGCGTCGGCGCCGGCCTCCACGAGTCGATGCAGACGACGCACTACTCGGTCGTCGACGCCGATGGGATGGCGGTCTCGGTCACCACGACGCTCAACGGCGGGTTCGGCTCGCTGGTCGTGGTCGAGGGCGCCGGGTTCTTCCTCAACAACGAGATGGACGACTTCACGTCGGCGCCCGGCGAGCCCAATATGTTCGGGCTCGTGCAGGGCGAGGCCAACGCGATCGCGCCGGGCAAGCGGATGCTCTCGTCCATGACGCCGACGATCGTGGAGGACCCCGAGGGCCGGCTGATGCTCGTCGTCGGGAGCCCCGGCGGCCCGCGCATCATCACGGCCGTGTACCAGACGATCCTCAACGTGATCGACCACGGGATGGACGTCCAGGAGGCCGTCGCCGCGCCGCGCGTCCACCACCAGTGGCTCCCCGACGAGTTGGACTACGAAAACCAGGGGCTCGCGCTCGACGTGGTCGTCGCGCTCCAGGAGCGCGGGTGGGCGCTCGACGAGTCGGGCGGCTACTGGGCCCGCGTCGATGCCATCGAGGTCGTCTACGACGAGGCCACGTCCACGACCGACCCCTCCGGCCTCGACGCCGTGACCGCCGAGGCGGCGGGGCGCGTCCTTTACGGCGGCGCCGATCCGCGCGGCGAGGACGCGGCGGCGGGCTACTGACCCGGCCCGCGACAGGCCCGAGGCGGAGGGGACGGCTCCGCGCGTGGGGCCGTGGGGCGCAAAAAAAGCCGGGGCGGCATCATCCTACCCGCGCTCCAACGAGTAGACTCGGTCCCGCGGCCTGGCCCTCCCGGCCTGGCTGCAAGTCCCATCCCGTCTTCACGCTGGGAGCGCCGGGGCGGCCTCCTCCCAGGGTGCCTCTCCAGCCATGCCCTTTCGGCTTCCAGCCGCGGCCCCCCGGGCCGCCGCCTGCGTCCTCCTCACCCTCTCGCTGGTCGGGGGCCCTGGCGCTCCTGTGGCCCTGGCGCAGTCGGGGGCGGGCAGCGCGCCCTGGACCCTCCTGGCCCCGGCCCTCGAGCCCCGCGTCGAGGCCCCCGGCGTGGTCGTCGAAGGCAAGCTCTACGTCTTCGCTGGGTTCACCGACGCCGACCTCCACGTCACGGGCAGTGTAGAGGTCTACGACCCCGTGCAGAACACCTGGACCCCACGGGCTCCCATGCCTCGGCCCGTGACCCACGTCGGTACGGCGGTCGTCGGCCGGGAGGTGTGGTTCGTCGGCGGCTTCGAGGGCGACAACCCCGGAAGCGCCGTCAAGGCCGTGCAGGTCTACGACACCGGCACAGACACCTGGCGGGTAGGGCCCCCTCTGCCGGCCCGCCGAGCGTCGGGGACGCTGGCGGCCGTCGGCCGGACCCTCCACCACATCGGGGGCCTCCTCCCCGACCGGCAGACCGACGTGGGCGACCACTACGTGCTGAACCTGGACCGGCCGCAGGACGGGTGGAGAACGGCGGCGCCGCTCCCGGTCCCACGCAACCACCTCAGCAGCGCGGTCTACGGCGGCCGGATCTACGCCATCGGTGGCCAGCAGGGCCACGACGAGGGCCGCCGGTTCCGGTCCGAGCTCCACGCCTACGACCCGGCGACCGACACGTGGGCGCGCCGGGCCGACCTCCCCATCCGGCGCTCGCATTTCGAGCCGGGCACGTTCGTCTGGGACGGTCGGATCGTCATCGTGGGTGGCGTGGGCCGGGGCGCGGACAACAACCGCGCGATGGACCAGATCACCGCCTACGACCCGCAGAGCGACACGTGGACGGAGCTCGACCCGCTCCCGGTTCGGCTCCTCGGACCCGTCGCCCAGGTGATCGATGGCCAACTCATCGTCACCCACGGGGGCCTCGACCTGACGGAGGACCCGCAGAACACGGCCCGGTCGCGGTCCCTGAACCAGCCGCCGGTGGCCTCGTTCGCGGCGGCTCCAGACGGGGCCTCGCCCCTGACGCTCCGCTTCGATGCGTCGGACTCGTCGGACCCGGACGGTTCGGTCGTCGGGTACACGTGGGCGTTCGGCGACGGGGCGACGGGGTCTGGGAAGACTGTGGCCCACACCTACGCCGCGGCGGGGACGTACACGGCCACTCTCACGGTGACCGACAACGGCGGCGCGGCCGGGACGGCCCAGCAGACGGTCACGGCGGGGGGGGCGGGGCCCGGCCCGTTCGTCGAGGCCGACGGGCTCGTCGTCGCCGAGGCCGAGCACACCCACGAGTCGGTCGCCCGCGGGGGCCAGTCGTGGACGGCCACCCCAGCCTCGGGCGCCGTCGGGACGGCCCTCGGCGTACTCCCGAACACGGGGGCCAACATCAACGCCGGGTTCGTCGACACGTCGCCCGAACTCCGGTTCCGGGTCCGCTTCTCGACGCCGGGGACGTACTACGTGTGGGGCCGCGTCCTCGCCGGCTCCGACGACGACGACTCGTTCCACGCTGGGATCGGCGGGGCGGGCCCGGCCTCGGCCGACCGGATCTTCACGACGGATCGGGCCCAGTTGGTCTGGGCGAACCGGACGATGGACCAGAATTCGAGAGCGACGATCACCGTCGCCTCAGCCGGCGAGCACGTCGTCAGCGTGTGGATGCGGGAGGACGGGCTCGTCCTCGACCGGCTCCTCCTCACGACGAGCGCGTCGTTCACCCCGTCCGGGGCCGGCCCGCCCGAGAGCGCCCGCGGCGCTGGCGGCGCCGGGCCGGTGGCCGAGGCCGGCACCGTGACCGTGTCTCAGCCGAGCGGCGACGCATGGCACGCCGTGCCCTTCGAGCGCCCGTTCACCGATCCCGTCGTCGTCGCTGGCCCCGCCTCGTCCGAGGGCTCCGACCCGGTCACCGTTCGCGTCCGCAACGTGACGCCGACCGGGTTCGAGCTCCAACTCGACGAGTGGGACTACCTCGACGGCCGGCACGTGGCGGAGACGGTGTCGTGGCTCGCCGTCGAGAGCGGCGTGCACCAGCTCGACGGCGGCGGGCTGATCGAGGCGGGGCTCGTCGGGGCCAGCGAGACCATGAAGACCTACGGCCTCGGCGCCGGCTTCGCCTCCGCGCCGGTCCTCGTGAGCCAAGTCGTCACAGCAGGCGGGGGCGCCGTCGTGACGCGCCAGCGGAACGTCACGGCCGGGTCGTTCCAACTCCGGATCCAGGCGCAGGAGTCGGCGGACTACCCCGGCGCAGAGACGGTGGCGTACGTGGCGGTCGAGGCCGGGGCCGTCGCGGGCGTGCTCGAGGCGGGGCGGACGCCCGACGCCGTGGGGGACCTCTTCCACGAGGTCGGCCTGGGGACCGGCTTCGCCTCGGCCCCCGCGCTCCTGGCGTCGATGCAGACCTTCGACGGGGCCGACCCGGCCACGCTGCGCTACCGGGCCCTGACGGGCTCCCGGTTCGAGGTGCGCGCCGAGGAGGAGCAGTCGGCCGACGAGGAGACGGACCACACGGACGAGGTCGTCGGGTACCTCGCCATCGCCCCGGGCGGTCTCCTCGGCACTCCGCTGGCCGGGGCGCTCGAGGCCTCGGCGCCCACGGGTCCCGCCGGAGCCGGCGCGCTCTTGGAGTCGGAGCCGGCCGGGTACGCGCTGGAGCCGCCCTTCCCGAACCCGTTCCATTCGGTCACGTCCCTCCACTACGCACTGCCCGAGGCCGCCGACGTCCGCCTGGACGTCTTCGACGCGCTCGGGCATCGCGTCGCGCTCCTGGTCGACGGGCGCGTCGAGGCCGGTCGGTACGTGGTCCGCTTCGATGGGGCCGGCTTCGCCAGCGGCGTCTACTTCTTCCGGTTCCAAGCGGGCCCGTTCTCGGAGACCCGGCGGATGGCGCTGCTCCGGTAGGGGCCCCGCGTGGCGGCGGGCCGGCGCTGCACACCAGGGTTGCGCACGCCATCGGCACGACACGGGCGGCCCCACCGCGAATCCGGCGGTCCGCGCGAGTCGCCGCGCTGGACGAGTCGTCACTACACGACCGACCTGTCCGGCCTCGACGCTGCCGTGGGCGAGGCCGAGGGCCGCGTCCTGTACGGCGGCGCCGACCCGCGCGGCGAGGATGCCGCGGCGGGTTCCTGGCCCCCCCAGGGGAGCTAGGCGAAGCGTGTTCGCCCCGATGGACTCGTGTTGAGACGGCGATTTGAGATGGGGAGTGGCAGAGGGCGCCCTCCGCTCCGGGAGTGGCGCCCCATCCTTCGGTCGCGGCGCCCCAGGCTCGGCCGCGTGTCCCGACTCGTCTGCACGCTGGAGACGCCGGGACGACCTCGTCGTGGATCTCGCCCTCTCCATGTCACCCATCCGAGCCGCCGCCATTCGGGCGACAGCCTGCGTTCTTTTCCTGTCTGCCGGAGCCGTGCGTGTCCCCCCGGCCCTGGCCCAGGATGGGGCGGGTGGCGCGTCGTGGACGCTCCTGGCCCCGGCCCTCGAGCCCCGCGTCGAGGCCCCCGGCGTGGTCGTCGAAGGCAAGCTCTACGTCTTCGCCGGGTTCACCGACGCCGCCCTCCAGATCACGGGGACCGTCGAGGCCTACGACCCCGCGACGGACACCTGGGCCCCTCGGGCCCCCATGCCCCAGCCCGTGACCCACGTCGGGGCAGCGGCGGTCGGCGGCGACGTCTGGTTCGTGGGCGGGTTCGAGGGCGACAACCCCGGCAGCGCCGTCCGCGCCGTCCAGGTCTACGACACCGCGACGGACAGGTGGCGTACGGGCCCCGCCCTGCCGGTCGCCCGCGCGTCGGGGACGCTGGCCGCCGTCGGCCGGACCCTCCACCACATCGGGGGCCTCCTCCCCGACCGGCAGACCGACGTGGGCGACCACTACGTCCTCGACCTCGACCGACCGGAGGCCGGGTGGACGAGTGCGGCGCCGCTCCCGATCCCGCGGAACCACCTCAGCAGCGCCGTCATCGGCGGCCAGATCTACGCCATCGGGGGGCAGCAGGGCCACGACGAGAGCCGCCGGTTCCGGTCCGAGCTCCACGTCTACGACCCGGCGACCGACACGTGGGCGCGCCGAGCCGACCTCCCCGTCCGGCGCTCGCACTTCGAGCCGGGGACGACGGTCTGGGACGGTCGGATCCTCATCGTGGGCGGCGTGGGCCGAGGGGCCGAGAACAACCAGGCGATGGACCAGATCACGGCGTACGACCCGCAGAGCGACACGTGGACGGAGCTCGACCCGCTCCCGGTTCGGCTCCTCGGACCCGTCGCCCAGGTGATCGGCGGCCAGCTGGTCGTCACGCATGGGGGGCTCGGGCGGACGGAGAACCCCCAGGACGTGGCCCGGTCGCGTCCCCTGATGTCCGTGCGGACCGATTCGCTCATCGGCGAGGCTGGGTGGGCAACGGTTGAGCAAGACGGCTCGTCCGAGTGGCACCTCGTCTCTTTCGCGCGCCCCTACGCCGACCCGGTCGTCGTGATGGGCCCCGCCTCGTCCAATGGCGCCGAGCCGATTACCGTCCGGGTCCGGAACGTGACGGCGGCCGGGTTCGAGTTCCAACTCGACGAGTGGGACTACCTCGACGGCCAACACGGGACTGAGACCGTCTCGTGGCTCGCCGTCGAGCGGGGCGTGCACCGGGTCGGGGAAGGCCGGCTGCTCGAAGCGGGGCTCGTGACGGCCAGCGGGGCCCCAGAGAGCTTCGGCTTCGGTGCCGACTTCGCCTCGGCGCCTGTCCTCTTCAGCCAGGTCTCGACGGCGGCCGGCGCGGGGGCCGTCGTGACGCGCCAGCGCGACGTCTCGGCCGGGTCGTTCCAGCTCCGGCTCCAGGGAGAGGAGTCGACGGATCACCAGGGCGTGGAGACGGTGGCGTACGTGGCGGTCGAGGCCGGGGCCGTCGCGGGCGTGCTCGAGGCGGGACGCACCCCTGCCCCCATCGATCACTCGTACGCCGCGGTCAGCCTGGAGGACGGTTTCGCATCGGCCCCGGCGCTCTTGGCCTCGATGCAGACCCTGAATGAGAGCGACCCCGCGACGCTGCGCTACCGGGCCCTTACGGGGGCCGGGTTCGAGGTCCGCGTCGAGGAGGAGCAGTCGGCGGACCCGGAGACGGACCACACGGGCGAGGTCGTCGGCTTCCTCGCCCTCGCCCCCGGCGGCCTCCGCGGCACGACGCTGGCCGGCGGGGGCACGACGAATCCCACGGCCACCTCGCCCGCTCCCTCGGGCGCGGGAGTGCCCCGACTGGAGGCGGCCTCGCCAAACCCGTTCCGTTCGGCCACGGCCATTCGCTACGCGTTGCCGGTGGCCGCCGACGTCCGCCTCGAGGTCTTCGACGCGCTGGGGCAGCGCGTGGCGCTGCTGGTCAGCGAGCGCATAGAGGCTGGCCGCCACGAGGCCCGCTTCGATGGGGCCGGCTTCGCCAGCGGCGTCTACTTCTTCCGGTTCCAAGCGGGCCCGTTCTCGGAGACCCGGCGAGTGGCGCTGCTCCGGTAGCGCTCCGTTTGGCGGGGGGAGGCCGGACTCAGCCCGACGAGCGACCGAGGTGGCCTCCCTGAGGCGAGCAGACGGTCGGTCGCCGAGCCACCGTGGCGAGCCGTTACCGGTCTGTAACCCTTCAGTGAGGACCGCGTGAGCGTGGCGTGGCGCCCGCATAAAGAAGGGAACGATCATCCCGCCTCCATCGAAGGGGCGTCCCCAGAGGCATAGGTTCGCCGGCGATCCCTGGCCGGACCCCTCGGCCGTCCCCCCCACACGCACCACCCTCTATGACCAGCGTCACGATCCGCCGCCTCGCGATGGCCCTGCTGGCCCTCGTTGCGGCCCCTGCCTTCTCGCAGGGCGTCACGACGGCCGCCATGAACGGGACCGTCACGGACGAGGCTGGCCTCGGCCTCCCCGGCGCGACCGTCCTCGCCGTTCACGAGCCGTCCGGCACGCAGTACGGCATCTCCACGCGCGCCGACGGTCAGTTCGACCTCCGCAACCTCCGCGTCGGTGGCCCCTACACCGTCACCGTCTCGTTCGTCGGCTACACCACCGTCCAGCAGACGGGCATCACGCTCGAGCTGAGCGAGAACGAGCAGGTCGACGTCCAGCTCACGCCGGCCGACGCGACGATCGGCGAGGCCGTCGTCACGGCGGAGGGCAACGCGATCATCTCGTCGTCGAACATCGGCACGGGCACGAACGTCTCCGAGGAGGAGATCGAGCGGCTCCCGACGATCACCCGGAGCCTCACGGACTTCACGCGCCTGACCCCGCAGTTCTCGCAGGTCGGCAGCGGCAGCGAGGCCGGCACGTCCGTCGGCGGCACGTCGAGCCGGTACAACAACATCCAGGTCGACGGGGCCGCGCTCAACGACGCGTTCGGGCTGGAGAGCTCGGGCACCCCGGGCGGCTCGTCCGGCACGCAGCCGATCTCGCTCGACGCCGTCTCCGAGTTCCGGGTGGCCATCGCGCCGTACGACGTGAGCCAGGGCGGCTTCACGGGCGGCAACATCAACGTCATCACGCGCTCGGGCACGAACACGTTCACGGGCTCGGTCTACGGCCTCGGCCGGAACCAGGACCTCGTCGGGACGGGCGTCGACGGCGACGCGTTCAACGACTTCACCGACGTGACCTACGGCGGGCGGCTCGGCGGGCCGATTCTCCGCGACAAGCTGTTCTTCTTCGGCAGCGTCGAGATCGGTGACACGAACGAGCCCATCGTCGCCAACTTCAACGACGCTGCCGCCGCTCAGGAGATCCAGACCATCCTCGAGACGCAGTACGGCCGCGAGACCGGCACGATCGGGACGTTCGACGCCGGGACCCAGTCGGCGAAGGTGTTCGGGCGGCTCGATTACAACATCAACCCGTCGAACAACCTGACGGCCCGGTTCAACTACGTCCAGGGTAAGAAGGACGATGGGATCTCCCGGAGCTCGAACTTCTACACGCTCGAGGACCGCCTCTACACGCGCCAGAACACGAACACCTCCTCGGTGGTCGAGCTCCGGAGCATCCTCGGCCAGAACGCGGCCAACCTCCTCCGGGCGAGCCTCCAGACGAACCGCCAGCCGTCGGTCCTCGAGTTCCCGGCCTTCCCGTCGATCGAGATCCGCGGCCTCGGCAGCGACGGCCGCGCGACGGTCGTCGCCGGCCCCGACCAGTTCCGCGGCGCCAACCGGATCGACGCCGACGTGTTCGAGCTCGTCAACGACTTCAACTACTTCGTGGGCGACCACGTCGTGACCGTCGGGACCCAGAACACGTTCTCGAGCTTCGAGAACCTGTTCATCCGCAACTTCTACGGGTACTACCGCTTCTCCAACCTCGAGGACTTCCGCAACGGGCGGGCCTCGCTCTACGAGCGGAACTACTCGGCGATCGCCGGTGAGGACCGCCCCCTCGCGGACTTCTCGTACGCCAACTTCAGCCTCTACGCCCAGGACGAGTGGACGGGCATCGAGAACCTGAAGCTGACGGGCGGCCTCCGCGTCGACATGGCCCACTTCTTCGACCAGCCGTCGCCGGCCTACGACGCCAGCAGCGGGGCGTCGTTCGAGAGTCTCTTCGGGTTCGACAACACGGAGGTGCCCAACGGCAACCCGGTCTTCCAGCCGCGCTTCGGGTTCAACTACTCGGTCCCGGGCGAGCGCTCGACGCAGATTCGCGGCGGCACGGGCCTCTTCAACGGCTCGAACCCGGCCGTCTGGATCTCGAACTCGTTCTCGAACGACGGCACCCTCCTCGGTGGCGTCTCCGTCCGGAACGCGGACCAGATCGCGGCGGCCGGCGGGTTCCGGACGGACCCGGCCAACCAGTACACCGCCGCCGACTTCGGCTTCGCCGAGGGCTCGGCCGAGATCAACTTCACCGACCCCGACTTCAAGTCGCCGACGGTGTGGCGCTCGAACATCGCCGTGGACCAGGAGCTGCCGGGCGGCCTCGTCGCAACGGGCGAGTTCCTCTACACCGACGTCGTCAACGGCGTCCAGTGGCAGAGCCTCAACCGGCAGCCGTTCGTCCTCGACCCCAACACGGTCGACGGCCGGACCGGCGTCACGCGGGCCCGGGTGTCGGGCGACTACCAGGACGTGATCGTGCTGACGAACACGGACCAGGGCTACGCCTACAACCTGACGGGCCAGCTCCAGAAGCCGATCGGCACGGGCGCGGCGCCCCAGTTCGGCGGCAGCCTGAGCTACACGTTCGGCCAGGTCAAGGACATCAACTCGGTGACCTCCAGCCAGGCCCGCTCCAACGTCCGCGACCTCACGGTCGGGCTCGACGTGAACGACCCGCCGCTGACGACCTCGAACTTCGAGGTGGCCCACCGCGTGCTCGCGACGGCGTCCTACGGCGTCGAGTACGGCGGTCGGTTCGCGACTACGTTCTCGCTGATCTACGACGGGCAGGCCGGCCGGCCGTACTCGTTCGTGTACTCGAGCGGCGACGACGTCAACGGCGACGGCTTCGACCGGGCCGACCTCGTCTACGTCCCGGCGAGCCGGGATGAGGTGGTGATCGACGACGCCGAGTGGACGGCCCTCGACGCCTTCATCGAGGGCAACGAGGCGCTGCGCGAGCAGCGCGGCCAGATCTTCGAGCGGAACTCGACGCGGGCCCCGTGGCTCCACTTCCTCGATGCCCGCGTCGCCCAGAGCATCCAGACGCTGACGGGCCAGGACGTCGAGATCACGCTCGACATCCAGAACGTGCTCGACCTGCTCGGGACGGACCTCGGCCAGGTGGAGACAGTCGGCGACCGGTTCGAACTCCTCGAGTTCGGTGGCTACGACGCCCAGGGCCGGCAGATCATCTCGTTCGAGACGCCGACGACGATCGCCGAGGTCAGCGACTTCGCGTCGCGCTGGCGGATGCAGCTCGGCCTCCGCTACAACTTCTAGCGGCCCCGCCCGCCTCGGCGTCCCGTTCGAGGGGCCGACCGAGGCGGACCGACCCGTGCGGCCCCGCTCTCTTCGGAGGGCGGGGCCGCCGTCGTTTGGGGCCGAGCGGGGGGGGCACGAGAAACGGCCCCACCCCTCCGCGTTACGGGACCGTCACTTCACCGGGCCTCCCTCGTGCCGGCCGGCGCCCTCGATACATTTATTGACCACACATGGCCGGGTGCCCGGCCGCGCCTCCCACAGGTTCTCTGTCCCATGACCTTCCGACGGGCCGCTCGCGCGACGACGTTCCTGGCCGCCGCCCTCACCGCCCTGATGGCGGCCCCCGAGGCCGGCGCCCAGCCTTTCGAGCGGATCGCCACGGACGTGGGCGACACGGGCCTCTCGGTCACGAACGTCGGCACGCTCGGGCGGCCGGGCGTCTCGGGTGACCCAGCCGGTCTCCCGTCGTTTGAGTACCCGCTCGACTCGGGCATCGAGCACCTCTTCGAGGCCGGCCTCTGGGTCGGCGGGCGCCGCGCCGACGGTGTCGTGACCGTCCGGACGGGCGCCGTCACGACCTCGGGCGGCTACACGCCGGGCGGCTCGGGCTTCGAGTTCGCGCAGGAGGACGTGTTCACGCGGCGGTCGTCGCTCGCCACGAGCCCGTTCTTCTCGCCCAACGCCGTCAGCCAGCAGGACTACCTCACGAGCTACGTCGACACGGCCGCCGTCCTGCCCGGCACGAACACGCCGCTGCCGGACGTCCAGAACCGGCTCGGGCTCGACGTCGAGCAGCGCTCCTACGCCTGGAGCTTCCCGTTCACGGAGTACTTCGTGATCGTCGAGTACGAGATCACGAACGTCTCCGACCAGCCGATCAGCGACGTCTGGGTCGGGCTCTGGGACGACCTCGTCGTCCGCAACGTGGTCACGACGACGGAGTCGGGCGGGGCCTTCTTCAACAAGGGGGCGCGCGGCGTCCTCGGTTACCCGACCTACCAGGCCGGCTCCGGCGAGCTCGTCGAGCCCGCGCCCGACAGCCAGTACGTCAGCTACGCGTTCAACGCGGGCGGGCAGGAGGAGAGCCTCAACACGTACGGCTCGATCGCCTTCCTGGGGGCCGAGTGGGAGGACGCCGGTGGCGCCGGCCGCAGCGCCGAGACCCGCTTTTTCCACCCGTTCGTGGCCGAGCGCTACGAGGCGCTCGGCCTCCCGGCGCCCGTCTTCAACCCGCGCTTCTGGCTCTTCGGCGACGCCGACCCCAACCTCGGGCGCCCGACCGACGACCTCGAGCGGTACCGCCGGATGCAGACGCCCTTCCCGGACCCGACGGCGTTCGAGACGCAGGACGCCTACGAGGCCGCGCAGGCCGCCTTCCTCGGCGCCGGAAACGGCGAGGGCCGGCTCCAGACCGACGGCACGCTCGCGCAGGGCAACTGGATCGGGCTCACCTCCGTCGGCCCGTTCGCCGAGCTGGCGCCGGGGCGGAGCGTGACGGTCACGTTCGCGCTCGTGGCCGCGCTCAAGCCCGACGCGTTCCAGACGGTCCCGGCCGGCCGCCAGGCCGACACCGACGACTCCCGCGCGCTCCTCCGCAACAACGTGTTCTGGGCCCAGGAGACCTACGCCGGCGAGGACGCCGACTACGACGGCGAGCTCGACGCCGACGAGGACCTCAACGGGAACGGCCGCCTCGACCGCTACCTCATCCCGAGCCCGCCGACGTCGCCGGCCCTCCGCGTCGAGCTCGAGCAGGGCACGGCGGTCCTCTATTGGAGCGCCGCCGCCGAGGGCTCGCGCGACCCCGTGACGGGGGTCCAGGACTTCGAGGGCTACCGGATCTACCGCTCCGACCCTGGCGACGACGCCGACGGGAACATCCTCGGCGACGCCGGCCTCATCGCGCAGTACGACCGCGAGGGGAACGACGTCGGGTTCAACAACGGGTTCGAGGACGTCCGCCTCGCCACGCCCGCGACGTTCCCCGGCGACCCGGCGACCTACGAGTACCGGTTCGAGGCCGACGGCCTCCTCGACGGCTGGCAGTACGCCTTCGCGGTCACGGCCTTCGACGCGGGCGACCCGCAGAGCGGGCTCCGCTCGCTCGAGTCGTCGGTGGCCTCGAACGCCGTCCGCGTGTTCCCCGGCGCCGCGCCGGCCGAGGCGGGCGAGGAGCGCCAGATCGGCGTGTTCCCGAACCCGTACCGCGTCCAGGCCGCCTGGGACGGGCCGCTCTCGACCCAGCGCAAGCTCTACTTCACCGGCCTCCCGGCGCGCTGCGAGATCCGCGTCTACACGCTCGCGGGAGAGGTCGTCGCCGAGTTCGACCACGACGCCGAGACCTATGTGGGCGACACCCGCTGGTTCCAGGACTTCTCGGCCGAGGGCCGCGAGGTCGCCGGCGGCATCCACGCCTGGGACATCCTCTCGGACAACTCGCTCCGGCTCTCGTCCGGGCTCTACCTGTTCTCCGTCCGCGACCTCGACACGGGCGAGGTCGACACGGGCAAGTTCGTGATCCTCCGCTAGCGAACGGCCCGCCCCTCTCCCGTGACCGTTTCTCCCGACCGCTTCCTCTCACCACTCCCCACCCCCATGCGCAGTACCGCTACGCTTCTCACCCTCGGCGCCGTCCTGGCGTTCGCCGCACCCGCGGCGGCCCAGTGCACCGGCACGGAGGGCACCGACTTCCAGCGCGTCACGATCGACGAGATCACGGCCGTGCCGCAGGAGAACATCGACGCCCTCAACGCCGCCGGCGAGAGCCTCGACATCGCCACCGCCCAGGAGCTCCTCGAGAATGACCTCGTCGGCGAGACCGTCGAGGTCACGGCCGTCGTCATGACGAACCCGCTCCTCTCCGGCGTCCGGAGCCTCAACTCGGAGGGCATCCCGAACTCGGTCCAGATCTTCGTCCGCGACGTGGCTGCGGCGGAGGAGGGCCCCGAGGGCATGGGCCTCCTCGTCAACGACGAGCAGACCGGCGGCACCATCCGCCAGTTCTTCGTGGGCGACGAGGTCGTCCTCTGCGGTGAGGTCGCGCCGTTCACCAACAGCGGCGGCTACGCGCTCCAGATCGACCTCGAGTCGGCGACCGCGACCGGGAACGCCTACGCCGCGGACGACCCGCTCCTCCAGCCGATCACGATCACCCCGGCCGACATCCACGACACGTACGGCACCGGGACCGACGCCCAGTCGCAGCTCGACTGGTCCGTCTTCTCGGACTACGTGAACCAGTACGTCCGGTTCGAGGGCCTCGAGATCATCGGCGCCCAGGGCCTCGGCAGCGACCGCATCGACCTCCTCTACTCGGCCCCGGGTGAGGACGCGGCGATCAACCAGTACGACATCTCGGTCTGCTTCCGGAACGACCGTGGCGAGGACTACTTCCCGGGCGGCGACGCGCCGAGCTGCATCGACACCCCGTTCAATCCGCCGACGGCCGGCGTCGTCAACCTCCAGGGCTTCCTCGTCTTCCAGGGCGACGACCCCTTCGACTTCTCGGTCCCGGACGAGGCCGTCTTCAACATCGTCCCGTTCGAGGACGAGGACTTCGAGATCGCCGTCGCCCCGCCGATCGTGACGCTCGAGGACACGGGCCTCGCCACGACGGACGGCGCCACGGTCCGCGCGACCGTCGTGCCGGCCACGGCGGAGACCACGGTCGCCTCGGTCACCGCGTCGTACACGACGTCGAGCGGCGGCTCGGGCGAGATCACGCTCGAGAACGTCGAGGGCGACGTGTATGAGGGGACGATCACGGGCCTCGCGGCCGGCGACTTCGTGACCTACTCGGTCACGGCGTCGGACAGCGACGGCGCGACCACGCCCGCCGGCGAGCCCGTCACGCGCCTCGTGGTCGACGGCCCGATCTCGTCGATCTTCCAGGTCCAGGCCACGCCCGACGGCGGCCCCGGCGGCAGCGGCGTCATCACCTCTGAGCCGGTCGCGTTCGACCTCGACGCGGTGGTCCAGAGCGTCCTCGACGACGGCGGCGCCTACCTCACGATTCAGGACGACGCCTCGCTCAGCCCGTTCTCGGGCGTCTTCGTCGAGCTCGACGCGGACAGCGACCTGGCCGTTGGCGACCAGATCACGATCACCGAGGCCCGCGTGGTGGAGGACTTCAACGTCACGACGCTCGTGGACGTGACCTACGAGCGGACCGGCTCGGGCAACCCGTACGACTACAAGGAGGTCACGACGGCCCTCTTCAACGGCCCCGACGGCGACGCGACGGCCGAGCAGCACGAGGGCATGCTCCTCGCGTTCTCGGACGTCACGATCGTGGCGACCAACGCCGACGACCCGGCCGGCCCGTTCGGCGAGTTCCTCATCTCGTCCGACGGCACGACCGACAACGCGCTCCGCGTCGACGACCTCTCGTCGGAGATCTCGTACGAGGGCGGGGACCCGGGCACGATCTACATGACTGGAAACCGGCTCACCTACATCCGCGGCCCGCTGTACTACTCGTTCGGCAACTACAAGCTGACGCCGGACACGGGCGACGACATCGGCGAGCTCATCGTCGCGCGTGAGGGCGACCTCGAGACGTCGAGCGTCCGGATCGCGGGCACGTACCCGAACCCGGCCGCCGGCCAGGCCCGTGTGGCCTTCGAGCTGACGACGGCCGCCGACGTGTCGCTCCGCGTGTTCGACACGATGGGCCGCGAGGTCGCCGTCGTAACCGAGGGCGCCCGCGCCGCCGGCGCGCACACCGTGACCGCCGACCTCGGCGGGCTCGCCTCGGGCGTCTACGTCCTCCGCCTCGACGCGTCGGGCGAGGTCGCCACGGCCCGCATCGCCGTCGTCCGCTAACCCGGTCTGGCCCGCCTCGGTCTCCCCAGGGAGGCACCGAGGCGGGCACCCCGGCCGGTCGGCCCTTAACCGGGCCGACCGGTCTTTCTCCCGCCTTCCGACACCGGCGCTCGTGACCCGCCACGTTTCCGTCCTCTTCCTGCTCGCCCTCGGGCTCGCCGCGTGCGACGCCGGCTTCGACGGCTCGGCGTCCGACAACCGGGCGCCCGAGACCGAGCTGGCCGTCCGCTCGAACGACCTCCGCGAGGACCTCGACGACCGCCGCCTCATCTCGACCGTCGACGTCGCGTGGTCGGGGACCGACCCCGACGGCGTCGTGACCGGCTTCGACGTCCGCTCATATCAGGTCGACGCCTCGCCCGCGCCGGAGGACGGGTGGGCCCGAACGGCCCGCCGCGACTCGACGATCCGCCTCGTGATCCCGCTCGGTGCCAGCACCGCCGACGTCGTCGTCGAGGTCCGGGCGGTCGACGACCAGGGCGCCGTCGACGAGAGCCCGGCGCGGACGGTCTTCCCGATCCGCAACTCGAACCCGACGTTCCGGATCGTCTCGGCCGAGGCCCCGCCCGACACGACGTGGCCCGTCGTCTCGTTCTCGTTCGCCGCCGCCGACATCGACGGGGAGGAGAACATCGCGGGCGTCGAGGTCGCGCTGAACGACACGACCGGCGGGTTCGTCCGCCTCGACCCCGACGTGACGTTCGTCTCGCTCGTCGCCGACGACCCGGCGGCGTCGACGACGACCGCGACGCTCTACACCGGCCGCGGCTTCCGCAACGCGGACGCCTCGCTGCCCGGCTTCCGGCTCGACGACGACAACGTGGTGTACTTCCGTGCGGTCGACCAGGCCGGCGCCACGAGCCCGACGCTCCGCTACCCCGCGCTCGACGAGGACGGCGTTCCCGTCACCGACCTGTTCGTCCGCCGCGTGACGAGCTCGGTCCTCCTCGTGAACGACGTCCGCGTCGGCGACGACCAGCAGGTGCTCGACGTGGCCCGCGCCGCGCTCGCGGCGAACGGGACCGGGAGCTTCGATCTCTGGGACCTCTCCGAGACGCCCCAGTCGACGGCCAGCCCGCAGTTCTCGGACGCGCTCCCCCCGGCCGCCGACCCGACGCTCCGCCAGACGCTCGCGCTCTGGGACCGGATCTACTGGGTCTCGAACACGGTCACGAACACGGCCAACGGCAACAACCTCCCGCGCGCGGCGAGCGTGATGGACCTGTTCTTCGACCGGGGCGGGCGGATCCTCGTCCAGGTCCCGGTGTCGCTCCCGCAGGGGACCGACGTGGGGGGGACGGCCAACGCGGCCATCGACATCCTGCCGCTCGGCGACCTTATCACGTTCCCCGAGGGCGTCCGCGCGCTGCGGGCCAACGGGGGGACGCCGGTCCGTCCGCAGGCCGAGGTCCCCGGAACGGGACGGACGCTCCCGCCGCTCCAGGCCACGCGCCTCATCACGAGCGCGCTCCCATACGCCGTCGGCCCCGACGACGTCCCGCTGTACCGGATGTCGTTCTACGAGAACAACGTGCCGTCGGACACCTGGGAGGGCGCCGAGGTGCTCGCCTCGATCCGCGCCGACCGCCGCTCGGCCCTCTTCGCGCTCCCGCTCTTCGCCGGCCCGAACCCGCTCTTCGAGCCCGCCGACGGCGGCTCCGAGGGCGTCGTCGACGCGCTCGCGCTGATGCTCGACGGCCTCGACTTCCCGGCCACCTCCGGCCGCTTCGCCCGCCGCTAGTGACGACCGCTCCGACTCCCACGCTCCGGATGCCCTCGCTCCCGCCTCGCCCGGCCCCCTCCGCCTCGGCCCCGAGGCGGGCGCTGTGGCTCGTCCTCGTCGCCCTCGTGGCGCTCGGCGCCCGCCCCGCATCCGCGCAGGGCTCGATCGCCGGCACCGTCGTCGACCCCGCCACCGACTTCCCGGTCATCGGCGCGAGCGTGCTCGTGATCGGCACGACGCGCGGCGCGGCGAGCGACGTGAACGGCGAGTTCACGATCGAGGGCCTCAGCGGCGGCGACTACACGGTCCGCGTGAGCTACGTCGGCTACCAGACGAAGGAGTTCACCGGCATCGCCGTGGCGAACGGCGAGACGACGCGGCTCGACATCGAGCTCGAGGAGGCCGTTCTCGGCGCCGAGAACGAGGTGATCGTCGTCGGCGACGCCCCGCTCATCGACGTCGAGCGGGCCGAGAGCGCCTACACGATCTCGCAGGACCAGATCGAGTCGCGGCCGGTCCGCGACGTGCAGGACGTGATCTCGAACCAGGCTGGCGTCACGCAGGACCCGACGGGCCTCTACATCCGCGGCGGCCGCGCGACGGAGACCGGCTACGTCGTCGACGGCGTAAGCGCGAAGGACCCGCTCGCCGGGACCGGCTTCGGGCTCGACCTCGGCTCGAACGCGCTCGGCGAGGTCGAGGTCGTCACGACCGGCGCCGACGCGTCCGTCGGCGACGCGACCTCGGGCGTGGTCCAGATCCGGACGCGCGAGGGGACCGACACGTTCGAGGCCCGGGCTGCCGTCCAGCGCGACAACTTCGGGTTCAACGAGGACTGGGAGAGCTCCTTCAACGAGGACAACGTCGAGCTCTCGCTCGCCGGCCCCATCGTCCCGGGCAAGGTCCGGTTCTTTACGTCGGGGCAGGGCACGTTCTCGGACGGCTTCGAGCGCTACCTCTCGACGCCCGACTCGACGTTCTACTCGGTCCCCGACCAGGTGTCGAGCTCGATCGCGTCCGACTTCTGGGCGCCGCGCCGGGGCAACCGCTGGAACGGGCTCGGCAAGCTGGTCTACCTCCCGCGGGCCGGGATGAAGCTCGTCGGCAGCTACCAGCGGTCGCTGGCGGTGAACCAGAACACGCGGATGCTCCAGGTCACGGGCAACGACGCCGTCGTCGCGCCGGGCTTCCAGTACGCCTTCGCGCTCCAGCCCGACCTCGCCAACACCTACACGCAGGACGCGAACCTCGCCTACCTCCTGTGGACGCACGCCGTCGGCCAGCGGTCGATCTACGAGGTCCAGGTCTCGCGCCTCTTCACGCGCCTCCGCGCCGACGCCAACGGCCGCGACTGGCGGCCCGAGAACGTCGACTCCGAGCTGGACCCGTTCTCGATCCCGGGCTTCCCGGGCGACATCTTCGGCAACCCGACGAGCGTCCCGGCCGACACGGCGCTCTTCGTGCTCCCGGGGCCGGGCTTCGTCAACAACGGCGGCGTCGCGACCGACTGGCACGACCACTTCGCCGAGCAGCTCACGGCCCGCGCCGAGTTCACCCGGTTCACCGCCAACGAGTCGTACGAGCTCACGGCCGGCGCGGAGTTCACGCTCAACGACTACCAGTGGATCGACATCGCCCGGCCGTGGGTCGGCGCGCCGATCCAGCTGCCCGACGGGACGTTCACGCAGTCGAACCGGCTCGGGCAGTCGTCCGACATCTGGCGCGTCAAGCCGCGGCGGAGCGCCTTTTACACGACGCACCGGTTCCGCTACAACGGGCTGATCGCCTCCCTCGGTGGCCGGTTCGAGGCGTGGGCCGCCGGCCAGTACGTCGACGACCTCGTGGCCGACTCGGCGTTCACGATCCCGACGGCGATCCGCGAGGGCTACGAGTCCGACACGACGCCGCTCCTCGGGCTCCGCTGGAAGGCCCGGCTCCTGCCGAAGCTCAACGTGAGCTTCCCGATCCGCGACAACCAGGTCCTGTTCTTCTCCTACGGGCACTCGATGCGGCTCCCGCACCCGACGTACCTGTACACGAACCTCGACCCGTTCTACCAGGACCGCTCGTTCTTCTCGGACCTCGGCAACCCGAACCTCGACCCCGAGATCGACATCGCCTACGAGCTCGGCGTCCGGAACCAGATCACGGCCAACGACGCGCTCAACGTCACGGCGTTCTGGCGCGACAAGTTCGACTTCATCACGGTCGCCTCCGTCACGATCGCCGACCCGACGGGCCGGGAGACGAACCGCGCGCTCCGCGTCAACGGCGACTTCGCCCGCGTCCGCGGCATCGAGGTGAGCTACACCAAGCGGGTCGGTGCGTGGTTCTTGGGCCAGTTCTCGGGGAGCTACTCCCGCGCGACCGGCCTCTCGTCGACCAACAACGACGCGCTCCAGGACCTCATCACGGACGGCAACGCGGACAACACGTTCGAGACGCCGCTCGCCTGGGACCGCCCGCTCGACCTCAAGGCGTCGGTCACGCTCTCGCACGACGAGGCCGAGCCGTGGCTCGGGATCCCCGGCCTCAACCGCGTCAAGCTGTTCGTCCAGAGCACGTTCCGGAGCGGCCAGCGGTACACGCCGGTCGAGTTCGTGGGCAACGAGGTCAACCCGTTCACGGGCGAGCGCGACTGGCGGCCGGTCTACGAGACCGTCGACGACCCCGCGCTCCGCTTTTCCGAGACCGGCAAGCCGTGGTGGTGGTTCGACCTCCGCGCCGAGCGCCGGTTCGGCATCGGCGGGAGCGACCTCATCGCGACGCTCGAGATCGAGAACCTGTTCAACCAGAAGAACAGCGTGATCGTCAACCCGGTGACGGGCGAGGCCTACCCCGAGATCGAGCCCGGCACGGACCCGACGACGCTCCGCGGCAACCCGGAGTACGACGTGCCGACGTACCTCCGCGACCCGCGCTTCGAGGACCCCTCGACGAGCGGCCTCCCGCCGTTCAACCCGGCCCGCTTCCTGACCCCCCGACACGTCGTGCTCGGGGTGAGCTACAAGTTTTGATGCGTGATCGCCCGACTCTGCTCCCGCATCGCGCCGCCCGCCCCATGACCCACCTCCTCCGCCTCGGGCTCCTCGCCGGACTGGTCGCCCTGGCCGGGCTGTCGACCGCCGCCTCCGCCCAGATCCTCCCGGCCTACGGCGAGGACCGGGCGGGGACGGCCGGCTTCCAGTTCCTCGAGGTCCCCGTCGACCCGCGCGGCGCGGCGCTCGGCGGGACGGCCGTGGCCACGGCCTCCGACGCCTCGGCGCTGTTCTGGAACCCCGCCCTCGCCGCCCGAGGCGGGCGGACCCAGGCCATGGCGGCCACGCTCTCCTACTTCGCCGACATCTCGATGAACTACGCCGCCGTGACCCAGCAGGTCGGCGCGTTCACGATCGGCGGCCACGTCCAGACGCTCGACTCGGGCGACATGGCGGTCACGACCGAGTTCTCGGGCCCGCAGGGGACGGGCCAGTCGTTCCGCTACCTCGGCGTCGTCGGCGGGCTCTCGGTGAGCCAGGCGCTCACGGACCTGTTCTCGTACGGCGTGACGGCGAAGGTCGCCCGCGAGTCGGCGGCCGACGTGGCGATGACGGTCCCGCTCCTCGACCTCGGCGTCCACTACAACGTGGGCTCGACGGGCGCCTCGATCGGCGTAGCGATCCGGAACTTCGGCCTCAACGGCGAGGCCTCGGGCGAGATCGAGCGGCCGACGGTCGACGGCGGGACGGTGATCGAGGACGAGTTCGAGGACCTCGTGCCGCCGACGACGTTCATGCTCGGCATCGGCTACGACGTGATCCGCTCGGCCGAGCACGACCTCACGGTCGCCGGCCAGCTCACGAACCCCAACGACAACGCCGAGCAGTTCAACGTCGGCGCGGAGTACGTCTGGAACGACCTCCTCTCGCTGAGGGGCGGCTACCGCTTCGGCGTCGAGGAGGCCACGACGCCGACGCTCGGGTTCGGCATCGACGTGCCCGGCCTCGGCGAGCGCTCGATCCGGGCCGACTACGCCTTCGAGCAGTTCGAACGTCTCGGCCCGACCCACCGGATCGGCGTCTCCCTCCAGTTTTAGGACCCGGCGCACCGCCCAGGAATGACCCAGGACATGACCATGCCCTCCCCCCGGACGATCACCGCCTCGTGGCTCGTCGTGCTCGCCGGGCTGGCCGTCGCCCTCGCCGGGTGCGACGCCGTGCTCGGCTCGAAGAGCGACCCGACGACCGAGGAGATCTTCGATCAGGGCCAGACCGACCCGACGCTCGTCGACGATGTCGGCTACGTGCCGCTGAACCCGTTCTACACGCAGGGCTTCGGCGGCGCGTTCGTCCGCCCGGTCGACGTCTACGTCGGCTACGACGAGTTCGTCTATGTCGCCGATGACCGCGGCGTCCACGTGCTCGACCTCGCGGGCCGGCCGCAGTTCCTCCTCTCCGAGGTCGCCGGCCAGCCGCTCCGCGACATCACGGCCATCGTGCAGGACCGCCGGCTCGACCTCTACGTCGCCGCCCGCCGCGACACGACCGTCGCCGGCGCTGACTGCCCCTCCGGCGGGAACCCCGAGGCCTGCGACCTCGCCGTCGTCTACCGCATCTCGGGCCTCACGACCGGGACGCCGCGCGTGGCCGACATCCTGTGGCACCCGTTCGACGACGGGAGCCGCCGGTTCACGCGCTTCGAGACGCCCGACACGTACGCGGGCGGGACGAGCGACGAGGACGCCGAGTTCACCGGGGTCGCCGTCCTGGCCGACAACCGGCTCTACGTCACGCGGCGCGGCCCTGTCAACTCGACGGCGACGGGCCGGCCGAGCCAGGCCTTCAGCCCGTTCAACGCGTTCCTCCAGTACACCGCCGAGGGCGAGTTCGTCCAGTACATCCGCGCGCTCACGCCCGACCGGCCGTCCCTGCTCAGCGCCTACTACCCGTCCGACGTCCTGACCTTCGTCGGCCCCCCGCAGCGGGGTTCGGTCGCGCTCAACGAGGACTTTATGATCGCCCTCGCGCCGCCGGCGACGCAGCCCGACCCGACCTACGGCGTCGTCTCGGTCCAGGTCGTCGAGACGTCCGACGGGACCGAGTACCGGGTCGACTCCGGCCGCCTCGGCGCCGCGGGCAACCCGGACGCCGGCGACGGCGCGCTCTTCGAGGCCGGCCAGTTCGTGCGGCCGACGAGCCTCGCCTACGCGGCCGACCAGACGGGCTACCTCTTCGTGCTCGACGCCGGGAAAGACAGCCTGTTCGTGTTCAACCAGAACGGAATCGAGGGTGTGGCCCCGCCGCCGGGCGCGGGCTCGACGCGCCCCGTCCGCGCTTCGTTCGGAGGCTCCGGCGCGGGCCCGCTCCAGTTCGCCGACCCGCAGGGCGTCGCGTACTACCAGGAGGTCGTCTACGTGGCCGACACGGGCAACAACCGGATCAGCCGCTTCCGCCTGAACACGGACTTCGAGTAGAGGCGTGGGGGAAGGGGCATGAGCCATATTGCCCCTCGCCTTCGGCCCCTTGCCTTGTGCCCTCATGACCCGCCCGCTGCTCGCCGCCGTCGTCCTTCTGTTCCTGGCGGTCGTCGTCGGGCAGTGGCTGCCGGGGTGCGCATCGGCTGAGCCGGCCGCCGATGCCGTCGAGGCGGAGGACCCCGCGCTCGTCCTCGTCTCGATCGACGGGTACCGGTGGGACTACCTCGACCGGGCGACGGTCGACCAGCCGACGCTCCGGTTCATCGCGGAGGGCGTCCGTGCCGAGCGGCTGGCGCCGGAGTTCCCGACCAAGACGTTTCCGAACCACTACTCGCTCGTCACCGGGCTGTACCCGTCGCAGCACGGGATCGTCGGCAACACGATGCGCGACCCGGAGCGGCTGGTGGACGGCGAGCCCGCCCGGTTCTCCCTCTCGAACCGCGAGGCCATCGTCGACGGCCGCTGGTGGGGAGGGGAGCCGATCTGGGCGACCGCCGAGAACCAGGGGCTGACGGCGGCGACGGTCTTCTGGCCCGGCTCTGAGGCCGAGATCGGGGGCGTCCGGCCGACCCATTGGCTTCCCTACGACGGCGACCTCGCCTACGCCGATCGTATCGACCAGGCGCTCGAGTGGCTCGACGACGGGTCCGACCTCGTCACGCTCTACTTCGAGGCCGTCGACACCGCCGGCCACCGCTTCGGCCCGGAAGCCGATGAGACGAACGAGGCCATCGAGCAAGTCGATGCGGCGCTCGCCCGCCTCGTCGACGGTCTCCGTCAGCGGGGCCGGCTGGAGGCGACGGATCTCGTCATCGTCAGCGACCACGGAATGGCCGCCGTTTCGCCCGAGCGCGTCGTCCTCTTGGACGACGCCATCGACCTCGACGCCGTCGACGTGGACTGGGGCGAGCCGGTCGGCATCTGGCCGGAGGAAGGGCAGGACCCGAAGGCGATCGCGGAGGCGATCTCGGCGCTCCCGCACCTCACGGCCTATCCGAAGCCCGACGTGCCGGAGCGGCTCCACTACTCCGACAACGCCCGTATCCCGCCAGTCGTCGTGTTGGCCGATGAGGGCTGGACGGCGTCGTCCCGCGCGTACGTCGAGCGGAACCCCGACCGGCCGTCGGGCGGGACGCACGGCTACGACAACCGCGTCGAGTCGATGCACGGCCTCTTCCTCGCGCGTGGGCCGAGCTTCCGCAGCGGCCTCGTCACCGGTCCGATCCGGACGGTCGACGTGTACGACATCGTCGCCGAGGCGCTCGGACTCGACGCCGCGCCGAACGAGGGCGACCCCGAGGCCGCCGCTCGCGTGCTTCGGTAGCCGCCTGGTCGGTGGGCTCACGGTTCCGCCCGCCGGCCTGTACCGAGGTAGGCAGGCCGGTGTCTGGACACGGAGTGGGGCACGGCGGACGGTGAACCCTGCCCGCTAGCCGCCCGAGGTGGGCGGGGCCGCGTTCTCGTCGCGCATCTCGGCCGCGACCCGCTCGGCCTCGGCGAGGACCCGGAGGACGTTGCCGCCCAGGATTTTGCGGACATCCGCTTCGGAGAATCCGCGAGCCAGCAGGCCGTGCGTGACGTACGGCAGGCGCGTCGCGTCGCCCAGGCCGACCGGAAGGCGAGGGACGCCGTCGAAGTCGCTCCCCAGCCCGACGTGGTCGACCCCGGCCACCTCGGCCGCGTGCTGGACATGGTCGAGCACGTCGTCCAGGTCGATCCGCCCGGCGCCGAGGTAGGCGGCGAAGTAGTTGATCATGATCACGCCGCCGTTGTCGGCCAGTGCGCGGAGCATGTCGTCGGTGACGTTCCGGGCGTGGCGGTGAAGCGCGCGACACGACGAGTGGCTGAGGATCACGGGCGCGCGCGTCACCGCCAGCGCGTCCTCGAACGCGTCGTCGGAGACGTGGGAGAGGTCGACGAGCACGCCCAGCCGGTTCATCTCGGTCACGAGCTCGCGGCCGAGCCGGTTGAGGCCGCCCCAGCGCGGCGCGTCGGTCGAGGCGTCGGCCCAGGCGTTCGTGTTCGAGTGGGTCAGCGTGACGTAGCGGATGCCGTTGGCGGCGAGGAGGCGGAGGACCTCGGGCGAGCCCTGGAGCGCGTGGCCTCCTTCGAGCCCGAGGAGGACCGCGGTCTCGCCCCGCTGGCGGGCGTCGAGCACACCGTCGGCGGTGCGGACGAGCGTGGCGCCGTCGAGCCCGGCCACCTGCCGATTCACAGCCTCGATCATCGCGAGTGCGCGGTCCGTCGCGGCCTGCCCCTCGCCGTAGCTCCGCGCCACGTAAATGGAGAAGAACGCGCCGTCGAGCCCGCCCTCGGCCATCCTCGGGAGGTCGACGTGGTCGCTCCGGTGGCGCTCGCCGAACTGGTAGCCGCGGTCGAGCATCAGCGTCGGCGTGTCGACGTGCCCGTCGAGGACGACCGCGTCGTAATGGATGCGGAGTGCCTCGGCCCAGAGCGGGTCGACGGCGACGAGTCGGTCGACCTCGGCGGGGGGGAGGGGGATGCCGCCGCCGTCAGAGACCGTGGCCGGGTCGAGCGTGTCGGGCGCGGCGGGGGACGCCGAGGTCGAGTCGGTGGGAGGCTCCGCCGAGGCAGACGAGGCGGGGTCGGTGCAGGCGACGGCCAGCGCCGCGAGGGTGACGGCGAGTACGGAGGACGGGCGCATGAGCCCAGTCTACGCCGTGGCCGTCGTCAGCATCTCCGGCCCGACGTCGTCGAGCGCGTGGCAGCCGGCGAGCCCCATCGTCAGGTCCAACTCCGCGACGACGTTCTCGACGACGGTTCGTACCCCCCGCTCGCCGTCGATCGCGAGCCCGTAGACGTACGGCCGGCCGAGGAGGACGGCGTCGGCCCCCAGCGCGCGGGCCACGAACACGTCGGCGCCATTCCGGATTCCGCTGTCGAACAGGACCGGCATGCGCCCGTCGACGGCCTCGACCACGCCCGGCAGCGCGTCGAGGCTGGCCACCTCGGCGTCGATCTGGCGGCCCCCGTGGTTCGACACGACGACCCCGTCGACGCCCGCGTCGAGCGCCCGCCGCGCGTCGTCGGGGTGGAGGATGCCCTTGAGGACGACGGGGAGCGACGTGGCCTCGCGGAGGAGGCCGAGGTCGTCCCACGTCAGTGACGGGCGGGAGTAGGTCGCGACGAACCGCTGGACGGCCTTCCTGGCCTTCTGCGAGCGGAGGTTGTCGAGCGTCGCGCCCGGCACGCGCCGCGCCTGCCCCAGCCCGGCGCGGACGGTTGCCAGACGGAGGGGCGGGTCCGCCGGCGGGTCCGGCAGCGGGTGGTCGAGCTTCGACACGAACACGGGGTCGCTCGTGTACTGAGCGATCCCCATGCCGTGGAGGAAGGGGAGCGAGCCGAGGTCGAGGTCGCGCGGGCGCCACCCCAGGAGTGTCGTGTCGAGCGTGAGGACGATGGCCGAGCACCCGCACGCCTCCGCGCGGCGGACGAACGAGCGGACGAGGTCGTCGTCGGTGCTCCAGTAGAGCTGGAAGAGGCGCGGCGCGCCGGGGCGGACGGCGTCCATCGCGGCGGCCGTCGCCTCCATCGGGACGCTGGCCTGGCTCGAGAACACGAACGGGACGCCGAGCGCGGCGGCGGCGCGGGCCACGGCGAGGTCGGCGTCGGGGTGGGCCATCTCAAGGACGCCGATGGGCGCGAGCATCAGCGGGGCGGGGAGCGCCTGCCCCAGCAACGCCGTCGAGAGGTCGCGTGGCTCGGCACCGCGAAGAACGCGCGGGACGATCCGGTGCCGAGCGAACGCCGCCCGGTTGGCGTCCACGGTCCGCTCGGCGCCCGCCTCACCGGCGACGTAGGCCCACGCCTCTTCGGACATCGCGCGGCGGGCGGCGTCTTCGAGCGGGGCGGGGGCGGAGGGGACGGCCGGGGTGCGTCCGGCGAGGCCGTCGAGGTAGACGGCGCGCTGGCGGCGCGGGCCAGCGCCGGAGAGGTCGGGGGCAGACACAGCGGTGCGGAGAGCGGTCCCTCTCAACGGCTCGGGCGGTGGCGATGGTCCGCTGGCGCGGGGGCGCCGTTTCACCTCGACACGGCCCCCGGGAGTGTGCACTTTCCGGCCTCCCTTTTCCGACTCGCCAGCGTATGCCCTCGTTGCGCCGCTCCGCCCGCCGCCTCCTTGCTCTCGCCCTCGCCGGTCTAGCCGCTGGCGTATCCGCCCAGCCGGGCGCGTGCGAACGGGGCGCCGCCGAGGCCTACATCGACGACGGTGACGTCCGGGCCATGGTTCGGACGGACGGCATGCTGTTCGGCGACGGGATCCGGCCGGGGTACGAGGTCCCGAAGGGGAGCGACGTCACGGCCGTCCACGCAGCCTCGCTGTGGATCGGCGGCTTGGTCGGGGAGGACCTCCGGATGGCAGCCCACCTCTACGGGGGCGGGGGCACCGAGTACTGGCCCGGCCCGCTGGGGCCGGCTGGGGCTGCGCCGAGCGCATGGGACTGCGTGGCCTACGATCGCATCTGGTCCGTGACTCTGGCCGACGTCGCGGCCTACAACGCGACGGGCGTCGCTACGCCCGATCTCGCCGACTGGCCCGCCCATCTTGGCGCGCCAGTCGTGGACGGTGACGGCGACCCGACGACCTACGACCTCGCCGCGGGCGACCGGCCGGCCGTCACGGGCACACAGACGCTCTGGTGGATCATGAACGACCTCGGCGGGCCTCACGTCTGGAGTGGGAAGCCGGGTCTCGGCGTCGAGGTCCGCGTGACGGCCTCGGTCACGTCGGAGGCCTACGCCGCGAGCCGCGTCGACGCGGAAGTGGCCCGGGTCTACGCCGATGCCACGCACTTCCTCTTCGACGTCACGTATCGGGGCGAGGACCCCGTCTCGGATCTCTACGTCGGCCTCCACGCCGACACCGACCTTGGGGCCTCGTACGACGATTACATCGGGACCGCCCCTGACGCCCGGCTCGCCTACGTCTACAACGGGGACGACGAAGACGAGGGTGCCCGGGGCTACGGCGTCGACCCGCCGGCGCTCGGGTTCGCGGTCGGCCCGCCGCCGGAGGGGGCCGAGACCTACCTCACCGCGATCTACAAGAACGGGCCGCCCGAACTCAAGCAGCCGAACTCGCTCTACGAAGACGCGGGCGTCGCGACCTACAACCTCCTTCAGGGCCGTCTCCGTGATGGATCCCCCTGGACCGAAGGGGGCTACGGGGTCGGCGGGGAGGAGCCGACGCGCGCCACGCTCTCGGGCCTGCCCCCGAACTACTGGAGCCTCCACGACCTCGACGGCGTGGGGACCGCTGCGATCCCCGACGACCGCATGCTGATGGTCTCACAGGGACCGCACGCGCTCACGACGGGCGAGACTGTGACGTTGGAACTGGTTGTGCCTTGGGCGCCTGGCGGCGGCGGGGCCATCGCCGCGGCCCGTGACCTCGCGCTCCGCGTGGCGCCCATCGCCGCGGGTCTGCCACTCTCTCCCGATCCGAACCTCGCCACGATCCGGCCCGGGAGCCTGCCCACCAACGAGGTCAGCCGGTTCAGCCCCCCCTCGCTGTCCGTCCGCGCCCTGCCGAACCCAATGCCGGGCGGTGGCTCGCTCCTCGTCCGCCTCGACCGACCGGCCGGCCTCGTGCGGCTCCGAGTCGTTGACGCGCTCGGCCGGGAGGTCCAGCGGGTCGAGCGGGCCCCGGAGGGGGCCGAGGTTACCGTCGCGCTCGGCCGGCTGGCCGCGGGGGTATACGTCGCGGAGGTGGACGCCGACGGGCGGCGCGCGACCGAGACGTTCTCAGTCGTCCGCTAGCTGCTCGGCCCCGCGCCACATGTGGACAATGGCCACGAACCCGTCGTTCATCCGGATCGCCTGCGGTTCTGTGCCGAACGCCCGGAAGCCCAGCGAGTCGTAGAGCCGGCGGGCCCGCCGGTTCGTCTCCATCACACGGAGCTGGACGACCCGCGTCTCGGGCGCCTCGCGAGCGACAGCCAGCACCGCCTCGGTGAGCGCGCGGGCCACCCCACGGCCACGCACCGACGGATCCACGTAGAGGCCATAGAGCAGCGCCTTATGCCGAGTCCGCGGGCGCGTCTCGAAGCGGAGCCCGGCCGCGCCGACCAAGCGCTCGCCCTCGAACGCGCCGACGACGAGTTCCGGAGCGTCGGGCGCGTCCGACACACGCTTTTCCCACCACGTCGGCGGGAGCGCCTCGCGCTCGGAGACCGTCGAGGTGAAGGCCTCTGAGGCGTCGGCGTAGGCCCGGAGCATGAGCGCCCTGTAGGCGGGCGCGTCGGCCGGCCCGAGGCGGCGGAGCACCGGGGGCGCCACCGGGCTACTCGATGGTCCAGGTGTCGCCCGCGGCCAGGAGCGCCTTGAGGTCGCCCGGCCCCTTCGTCCGGCGGACCTCATCGACCTGCGCGTTGAGGAGCGCGTCGTAGGTCGGCCGGTCCTCCCGGTAGAGCACGCCGAACGGGCGCGGGAGGTCGGGGTCCCAGAACATCTGGTCGACCACGAGGAGCGCGAGGGCCTTGTCGGTCGAGTCGTAGACGACGCAGTCCGCCTCGGTGCGGTCGCCGCCGAGGTCGACGGAGCGGAGGCGGAGGCCGTCGAGGACGAGCCCGCGCTCGCCGCCCGCGTACGTCATCGGCTGGCCGTCCTCCACGAACACGGTCCGCAGCGGCTTCGTGTCGCGCTCGGTGAAGTCGAAGAAGGCCCCGTCGTTGAAGATGTTGCAGTTCTGGTAGATCTCGACGAACGACGTCCCGCGGTGGGCGTGGGCCGCCTTGAGCACCGTCTGCATGTGCTTCGGGTCGCGGTCGAGCGTCCGGGCGACGAACGTCCCGTCGGAGCCGAGCGCCAGGGCGGCCGGGTTGAACGGGTGGTCGAGCGAGCCGTACGGGCTCGACTTCGTGACCTTCCCGACCTCCGACGTCGGCGAGTACTGGCCCTTCGTGAGCCCGTAGATCTGGTTGTTGAACAGGAGGACGTTGAGGTCGACGTTCCGGCGGAGCATGTGGGCCGTGTGGCCGGCCCCGATCGAGAGCGCGTCGCCGTCGCCGGTCACCACCCACACGTCGAGCTCGGGCCGCGTGGCCTTGAGGCCCGTCGCGACGGCCGGCGCGCGGCCGTGGATGGAGTGGAAGCCATACGTGTTCATGTAGTACGGGAAGCGCGACGAGCACCCGATCCCGGAGATGAACACGACGTCCTCGCGCTTGTCGGCCAGCTCCGGGAGCGCGCGCTGGACGGCCGCCAGCACGGCGTAGTCACCGCACCCGGGGCACCATCGGACGTCGGAGCCCGAGACGAAGTCCTTCCGCGTGAGGACCGGCAGCCCAAACGACGCGCCGTCGCCCTCGGGGTCGACCACGCGGGCGCGCTGGGGCACCGGCGGGCGCTTGGCGCCGGGCGGGCGGGCCGGCTTCTTGGCGGTCGGCGGGAGCGTCGGCTTCCGGCTCGCAGCGGCCCCCGGCGGCAGCGTCGGCTTTTTCGGCCTCGGGCCCGAGGCCTGCGGACCCGCGGGCTTGGCGGCCTTCGGCGGAGCGCCGTCGTCCGGGCCCGTCTCGGGGATCGGCGGCTCGGCCGGCGCGTCGCCCGAGGCGGGCACGGCGGGGGCGTCGACCGGGTGCGTCTTGCCGGCCGGCTCGGGCGTGTCGGGGCGGGCGCCCTGGTCGCCGCGCGGCTGGGGCGGGTCGCCGCCGGGCCGGGCGGCCGCGTCGTCGGGGAGGGGAGCGTCGGGCATGGTGCGTTAGCTGTCGTCGGGGTCGTCCGCCAGCGAGAGGATCGAGGCCTCCACCTCGCGCGCCGTGAACGGCAGGCCCTGGACTTTGCTCAGGCCGCGGGCCGGCACGAGGAAGCGGTCGCGGAGGACGTGGACGAGCTGGCCGTTGTTGAGCTCGGGGACGAGGACGTGGTCGAAGCGACCGAAGGCCTCGCCGAGGCCGGGGGGGAGCGGGTTCAGCCAGCGGAGGTGCGCGTGGCCGACGGAGAGCCCGCGCGCGCGGGCGCTCTGGACCGCCTTCTTGATGGCGCCGTACGTCGAGCCCCAGCCGACCACGAGCACGTCGCCGGCCTCGTCGCCCTCGAGCTCGACCGGGCCGAAGGACGCGGCGATCCGAGCCACCTTCTCGGCGCGCGTTTCGGTCATCCGCTGGTGGTTCTCCGGGTCGTAGCTCACGCCGCCCGTGCGGCTGTCCTTCTCGAGCCCGCCGATCCGGTGCTCCAGCCCGGCCGTGCCCGGCGTGGCCCAGCCGCGCGCCAGCGTCGCCTCGTCGCGGACGTAGGGGAGGAACTGGCCGTCGTCGGTGCGCGCGGCCGTGCCCGCCTCGGCGAGGCCGACGGGGATGTCGGGGAGCGCGTCGGCGTCGGGCAGCTTCCACGGCTCGGAGCCGTTGCCGAGGTAGCCGTCGGAGAGGACGATGACCGGCGTCATGTACTTCAGCGCGACCCGGGCGGCGTGGTAGGCCGCGAGGAAGCACTCGCCGGGTGTCTTCGGCGCGAGGACGGGCGTGGGCGCGTCGCCGTTGCGGCCGTAGAGGGCCATCAGGAGGTCGCTCTGCTCCGTCTTGGTCGGCATCCCCGTGCTGGGCCCGGCCCGCTGGACGTCGATCACGACGAGCGGGAGCTCGACCATCGTCGCGAGGCCGAGGAACTCGCCCTTGAGGGCCATCCCCGGCCCGGACGTCGCGGTGACGCCGAGCGCGCCGCCGAAGCTGGCGCCGATCGCGCTGCCGATCGCCGCGATCTCGTCCTCGGCCTGGAAGGTCTTGATGCCGAAGTTCTTGTACTTCGACAGCGCGTGGAGGAGGTCCGAGGCCGGCGTGATGGGGTACGTCCCGTAGAACACGTCGAGGCCGGACTTCGACGCCGCGGCGGCCAGCCCGAGCGCGAGCGCCTCGTTCCCCGTGATGGCGCGGTACGTGCCCGGCGGGAGGTCGGCCGGGGCCACCTCGTAGCGGGCGACGAAGCTCTCGGAGATGTCGCCGTAGTGGTAGCCCGTGTCGAGCGCGCGGAGGTTCGCGTCGCGGATCTCGGGGACCCGCTCGAACTTCCGCCGGATCCAGGCGCGGGCCGGCTCGATGGGCCGCGTGTAGAGCCACAGCGCGAGCCCGAGGGCGAACATGTTCTTCGCCCGGTCGATCTCCTGCTTGCTGAGGCCGGTCGCGTCGAGCGCCTCGTGCGTCAGCCGCGTGAGTTCGACGTCATGGCGCTCGAAGCCGTCGAGCGTGCCGTCGTCGAGGGGGTTGCTCTCATAGCCGGCGAGGCTCAGGTCGCGGTCGGTGAACCCATTCGTGTTGACGAGGACGGCGCCGCCGGGGCGGACGCGGCCGAGGTTCACCTTCAGCGCCGCCGGGTTCATCGCCACGAGGAGGTCCACCTCGTCCCCCGGCGTGTGGACGGCCGTCGAGCCGAAGTGGAGCTGGAAGCCGGAGACGCCGTAGAGCGTGCCGGCGGGCGCGCGGATCTCGGCCGGGAAGTCCGGGAGCGTCGAGAGGTCGTTCCGCGCGTGGGCCGTCGCGATCGTGAACTGCGACCCCGTCAGCTGCATCCCGTCGCCGGAGTCGCCGGCGAACAGGACGACGACCTCGTCGAGCGCGGTCGTGGGGACGGCGGGGGGGAGCTCGGACATGGGAAGACGGCAGGGGAGGGCAACGTACGCGACCCGGGTGCGTGGGCTTCCCGGCGCGCGTGCCCTCCGTGTCAACGTGGAACGAAAACGGGCGGAACCGATCCCCGCGGTCGCTCCCGAAGGCCCGGTTATTCATGGAACAGCGCGGGCCGGGGCCCGGGTATCACCCCAGTCCTCGGCTCCCACCATGTCCTCCGACTTCCTGTCGTTGTTCTCGCGTCCCAAGCCGGTGGTGGCCGTCATTCACGCCGGCCCATCCCCCGGCGTGCCCGGGTCGTTCGGCGTCGCCGCGGCCGTGGACCGGGCCGTGGCTGAAACGCGGCTTTTGGTCGAGTTAGGGGTCGACGGGCTCCTCGTCGAGAACGCCCACGACGCGCCCGCTCTGCGGGACGAGGAGACGGGCCCGGAGGTCGTGGCCTACATGACGCGCGTCGCCGTGGCCGTCCGCCGCAACGCGGACCGGCTGCCCGTCGGCGTCCGGGTGCTCCACGCCGACCGCGCGGCGCTCGCCGTCGCGCACGCCTCCGGCTGCCACTTCGTCCGGGTCGACGGGTGGGCCCAGGCACCGGACGCGGCCGGCCGGTTCCACCGCTACCGCCAGGCGCTCGGGGCGGATCTCCCCGTCCTCGCCGACCTCCGCCCGCCTACGGCCGACGAGGTCCCGGCGCTCGTCGCCGCGACGGAGGCCGCGCGCCCCGACGCGCTCGTCGTGCTCGGGCCGGCCGTCGGCCACCCCTCGGCGCCGGGCGTCGTGGACGCGGCCTGTGAGGCGGCCGGGCTTCCGCTCTTCTGCGGCGGCGGCCTCGACGGCGACAACCTCCTCGACTACGTCGACGCGGCCGACGGCTTCCTCGTGGGGAGCGGCCTCAAGGAGGCGCGCCGCTGGCAGGCCCCGGTCTGCGAGTCGCGCGTCCGCCGGCTCATCGGGGCCGTCGAGTACGCCCGGGGCCAGGAGGTCCGCCAGTAACCGGACGGAGCCGGACCCCCGCACGCCGGGGCTCGTCCCACGGCTGTCAGCCCCCGCCCCCATGGTCTCCTACGACGCCACAACCGAGACCGTCCGGATCACCGTCCGCCCGGCCTACCTCGACGGCAAGTCCGACGCGATGGCGCGCCAGTTCGTGTTCGCCTACTTCGTCCGCGTCGAGAACCACGGCGGCGACGACGTCCAACTCCTGCGGCGCCACTGGACCATCACCGACGCGGACGGCCACGTCCAGAACGTTGAGGGCGCGGGCGTCGTGGGGCAGCAGCCGACGATCCCGCCCGGCGAGGCCCACGAGTACCACTCGGTCTGCGTCCTCCGCACGTTCGAGGGCACGATGGAGGGGACGTACCTCATGCAGCGCGAGTCCGGCTCCCGGTTTCGCGCCCGGATCCCGCGGTTCCACCTCGTCGCGCTCGGCAACTGACCCGGCCCGCCTCGGCGCCGAGGTGGAGGGAATGGACGACCTACGGGAAGTCCGCCTTCCCCGCCAGGATCGTCGATCGGGTCACGGCCTGTCGTCCTGAGCCCAGCGAAGGATCTCGCTGGACGTGACCGGTTCGTCGTTCGAAGCGCCGAGGCGGGCAGATGCGAGACCCTTCACTCCGGCGCTGCGCGACTCCGCTCAGGATGACGTCTGGTGGGCGTCGGTGCCGACTGCTGAGCTACCCCGCCTGGATGCGGACGAGCGTCCCGTCCTGCACCTGGAGCTGGATCTCCGAGCGGTCGTCGCTCATCCGGTAGCTCTCGATGGCGTCGGGGAAGACCTCCGGCGGCGTGTCCATGTGGAAGAACGCGTCCGCCACGACGCCCCAGTCTTCGGGCGTGAGCGCAACGGTCGCCTCGCCGCCGTCGGCGACGTACGGGTAGTAGGCCAGGACCTTGTTGAGGTGGTTGATCGCTTGCTTGACGTGGAGGCCGGGATCCATGGGACGCGGTGAGGTTCGAGTACAAGGTCCGACCAGATCGCGGAAGGGAGGAGGGACGTCGTGGACAGGTTGTGGGAAACCGCGACTGGCGATCCGGCGCGGCGCGGGGCATCTTCCGTTGTCCCCCGCCCACGCGTTGCCATGCCCGTCGTCGACACCCTGCCCGCCACGACGGCCGCCGCCGAAGAGGCCTACCTCGGCGTCGTCGAGCGCGTGCTGGCGACGGGCGTCCGCAAGACGAACCGGACGGGGACCGACACGATCGCCTCGTTCGCCGAGCACTACAGCGTCGACCTCGCCGAGGGCTACCCGCTGCTCACGACGAAGAAGGTTTACTTCGGGTCGATGCTCCGCGAAGTGCTCTGGTACCTCTCCGGGGCCGACCACATCCGCGAGCTCCGCCAGCACACCAAGATCTGGGACGCGTGGGCCGACGACGCGGGCGATCTCCAGACGGCGTACGGCCGGTTCTGGAGGCGCTTCCCGGTCCCCGAGGCCGGCGTCGCCCTCGGCGGCGAGGTCTGGGCCGACGCCGGCCACCCGAACGTCCGCCGCGAGGCCGACGGGTCGCTCTCGTTCGACCAGATCGGGTACGTCCTCGACACGCTCCGACACGACCCGATGAGCCGGCGGCTCGTCGTCACGGCGTGGCACCCGGCGAACGCGGCCGTCAGCCGGCTCCCGCCGTGCCACTACACGTTCGCGTTTCAGGTCACGCCGGCCGAGGACGGGCCGGACCTCCTCAACTGCCACCTCACGCAGCGCTCGGCCGACCTCGCCCTCGGCGTCCCGTTCAACCTCGCCTGCTACGCCCTCCTCACGCAGGTCCTCGCCAATGCCGCCGGCCTCCGCCCGGGCCGCTTCGCCCACACCCTCGTCGACGCGCACGTCTACGTCGACCACGTCGAGGGGCTGGAGGAGCAACTCTCGCGGACGCCCGTGCCCGCCCCGCGCCTCACGATTGCTCGCCACGCCGACGGCCGCGCAAAGGACCCCGACGAGCTCACGTTCGAGGACTTCGCGCTGGTGGGCTACGACCCGCAGCCGGCCATCCGCTTCCCCGTCGCCGTCTAGCCCCGCCCGCCTCGGTGCCTCTGTGGACCGGCCGAGGCGGAGGGAGCCGCCCTCCTCATGAGCCCTGAGATCGTCGTCATCGCTGCCGTGGCCGAGGCGCCCGGGACGCCGTCGGACCGGCTCATCGGCGACGGGATGGACCTCCCGTGGCACCTCCCGGCCGACCTCAAGCGGTTCAAGGCGCTCACGTCGGGCTGGCCGCTCGTGATGGGGCGAAAAACGTTCGAGAGCCTGCTCCACCAGTTCGGCGGTCCGTTGCCGAACCGCGAGAACGTCGTCCTCACACGCCACCCGACGCACGTCGACCACCCGGGCATCCATGTCTACGGCGGACTCGCCGACGTGCTGGACGCGTTCGCCGACCGCGAGCGGATCTTCATCGGCGGCGGCGCGGGCGTCTACGGCTCGGTCCTCGACCCCGCCGGGCCCGTCCAGGCTGACCGGCTGGAGCTGACGTTCGTCGAGGGCACGTTCGAGGGGGACACGTACTTCCCCGAATACCGGCACCTGCTGGCCGAGAACGGCGGCCCGTTCCGCCTCGACGCGCGGGAGGAGCACCCCGCGGAGGACGGCCGGCCGGCGTTCCGGTTCGACACGTACGTCCGCGCTGCGTAAGCCCGCCTCGGCGCCGAGGCGGGGGGAGTCGGCAGGGCGGCCCAAACGAGAAACGGCCCCCTCGCCTGAGCGAGGGGGCCGTCGGAGTCGGGATGGCGGGATTTGAACCCACGACCTCCTCGTCCCGAACGAGGCGCGCTACCGGGCTGCGCCACATCCCGAGGTCCAGCGGAAAACCGCCGGGCCCCAAGGTACGACGTCCGACCGGGGCTGCCCACCCCCCCAAGCCGTGAAGCCGTCGCGAACCCTCCGGGCAGGCCGCTCGAAGCGGGCTACCGGTCGCGCTCGTACATCGACTCCACGAGGTCGGCGTAGTGGGCCTCGATGGCGCGGCGCTTGAGCTTCATCGTCGGCGTGAGGAGGTCGTTCTCGACCGTGAACGGCTCGGCGACGAACCGGAAGTCGCGGACCTTCTCGTGGCTCGGCGCGGCCCGGTTGTAGTCGGCGAGCGTCTGCTCGACCGCCGCGCGGAGCTCGGGGGCCGCCAGCAACTCCGCCTCGGTGGACGCGCCGAGGCCGAGGGCCCCCGCCTCCTGCCGGAGCCCGTCGAGGTCGGGCGCGACGAGCGCCGTGAGGTACGGCCGGCCCTCGCCGACGACCATGAGCTGCGAGACGAGTGGCGAGGTCGAGAGCGTGCTCTCGATGGGGCCGGGGTAGACGTTCTTCCCGCCGCCCGTCACGATCATGTGCTTGAGCCGGTCGGTGATGCGGAGGTAGCCGCCTTCGAAACGCCCCACGTCGCCGGTCCGGAACCAGCCGTCGGCGTCGAACGCGGCGGCGCTCTCCTCAGGGCGCTCCCAGTAGCCGGCCATCACGTTCGGTCCCTTGGCGAGGATCTCGCCTGGCCCCGTCGTCACGTCCGTCGGGTAGTCGTCGCCCTCCACCTCGGCGAGGATCCGGCCGGAGTCGAGCGCGCGGATGGCGACCGTGACGCCCGGCATCACCCAGCCGACGGTCCCGTAGATCGGCGCGTCGAACGGGTTGGCGGCGAGGACCGGGGCCGTCTCGCTGAGCCCGTAGCCCTCGATGAGGCGGATGCCGGCGGCCTCGAAGAACGTCCCAATCTCCTCCGGCAACGCGGCTCCGCCGCTGATGGCGAACCGGACGCGCCCGCCCAGCTTCTCGTGGAGCGTCGAGAACACGAGCCGATGGGCGAGGGCGTGCTGCGCGCGGAGGGGCGGCCAGATCGTCTTCCCGGCTTTCGTCCGCTGGGCCACCTTGCTCCCGACCTCGACGGCCCACGCGAACAGGCCACGCTTGACGACCGAGCCCTCGGCCACGGACCGCTGGATCGTCGAGTAGACCCGCTCGAACAGCCGGGGCACCGACACCATCACCGTCGGACGGACTTCCGGGAGGTTCTTCGAGACGGCGTCGATCGACTCGGCGTAGACGATCTGGCCGCCGGCCGCGAGGATCGTCGTGTAGCCGGCCGTCCGCTCGAAGGCGTGGCTGAGGGGGAGGAACGAGAGGTGGACGTCGCTCTCGTGGATGTCGTACCGGTCGAGCGCCGCGTGGACGTTCGACATGAGGTTCCGGTGCGTCATTCGGACGCCCTTCGGGTCGCCGGTCGTGCCGGAGGTGTAGATGAGCGCCGAGAGGTCGTCGGGGCCGACCTCGTCCGAGAGCGCGTCGAGGTCGAGGGACTGCCGCTCGCCTTCCGAGAGGGCGTCGTCCCAGGTCACGACGGGGACGTCAGGACGGGCCTTCCGCGGCGCGGCCATCGACACGATCGAGCGGAGGTCGGGGCAGTCGTCGAAGGCGCGGTCGGCCTTGCGGAGCTGGAGGCCGGTCGAGACCACGAGCACGGTCGCGCCGCTGTCGCGGAGGACGTACGCGACCTGGCTGGCCGGCGTCGTGGTGTAGAGGGCGACGGTCACGGCGCCGAGCTGCTGCGCCGCCATGTCGGCCACGGCCCACTCGGGCCGGTTCTCGCTGAGGATCGCGACCCGGTCGCCTTTGCCAACGCCTCGGGCGTGGAGGAAGCCGGCGAACGCACGGACCTGCGCGTCGAGGTCGTCCCAGGTGAGGTCGGTCCACGCCTTCGTGGCCTTGTCCTTGTGGCCGAGCGCGGCCTTGCCGGTGCCGGCGTAGTGCTCCGCGAGGCGGCGGAGGAGCTGCGGGGCGGTCTCGAACGGGACGACGGCGGGCATGCGGCGTGCGGTGAGGGCGCCGCAAGCCTACGCACGGCCGCTTCGTCCGTCTCCCGGGTCGAAGCGCGCAGCGACGCGAAACGTGGCCTCACCCTGCCCCACGACGAGCCGTCGCCCGGTGGAGTCGTCGCTCCCACCGCCGAGGCCCATTCCGCGGAGGGGACGCGCCCGACGACCGGCCCCCGTGCCGGCCGTTCGGAGGGGGCCGCCTACCTTGCCCCGGCTCCCGATTCCCGTCATGCGCGCGGTCTGGCTCTTCCTGTTGCTCGGGGCGCCCACGTCGGCGCCCGCGCAGCCGTGGTCGTTCGAGCGGGTCGGGGACCTCCCGCACAGCACCGTGATGGCGCTCCGGCAGGACGACCGCGGGTTCCTATGGGCCGGGACGCCGGACGGGCTCACACGGTACGACGGCCGGCGGGTCGCCGTCTTCCGCGCTCGGCCGGGTCAGGCGGGGTCGCTCCCGTCCTCGACCGTCCAGGCCCTCGCCCTGGATGCGGAAGGCGCGCTCTGGGTCGGGACCCCGGCCGGGGCGTGCCGGCTGGCGGACGAGGCGCACGGCCGCTTCGTGTGTCCCGGCCCCCGGCTCGACGTGCTCGACCTGTTCGAGGCCGAGGGGACCCTGTGGGCCGTCGATCGCGAAGCGCTGTGGCGGCTTGACGGCGGGTCGTTCCGTCGTGTCCGGGGGAGCCCCGCGGAGGAGAGCGGGGCCGTCCGCGTGCACGGCGCCCGGGACGGGGCGGTCTGGACGCTCCGGGCGACCGCCGGGAGCCCGACCGTGCGGTGGCTCCGCTACGACGTCGCGCGGGGGCGCCTCGTGGAGCGGGCGGCCGAGCGAGTCCCGGATCAGGCGGTCGGGATCGTGACGGCGACGGGACGCCTCCTCACGGTGCCGGCCGACCGGATCCAAGCGCTCGGGTGGGGGGCCGAGAGGCCGGCGGTCCTCGGCACGGTCTCTACGGCCGTGGCCGAGGACGGTGCGGTCTGGGTCGGCTCGGGGCGGGGCCTGCTTCGCTGGACGACTGGGGCGGTCGAGGCCGTGCCGCTCCCGGGCGGCTCGCCGCTGAGCCAAGCGGTGCTCGCGATCGTCGTGGACCGGGCCGGCGCGGTGTGGGTGGGCACGCGGAGCGGCCTGTTCGTCCACGACCCGGCGCGGGCCCGGTTCTCGCACCTCGATCCGTCCGACGTCGGCGCCGCCGCTCCCGTCATGGCGGCGACGACCTCGACCGACGGGGCGCTCTGGATCGGGACCTTCGGCGGTGGCCTCGTCCGCCAGCGGCCGGGGCGCCCGCCCGAGGCCGCGCCGGGGGCGCCCGAGGACGCGCTCGTCTGGGCGCTCCGGCCGGCCCCCGACGGCGGCCTCTGGGTCGGGACCGACAACGGCGTGTGCCGCCGTGACGTCGGAGGGCGCTCGACGTGCCTCCGGGCGCCACTCGCGCGGTCCGACGGGGACGCCTTCGTCTACGCGCTCGAGGGCGACGGGGCGGGCGGCGTCTGGGCCGCGGGGTCGTCGCTGGTCCGCCTCGACGGGCGCTCGGGCGCGATCGTCCGCCGGGTCGAGACGGAGCCGGTCGGGACGCCGACGGCGCTCCACCGGGACCGCGGGGGGCGCCTCTGGGTCGCGGTGGAGAAGCGCGGCCTGTGGCGGCTCGATGAGAGGGCCGGCCGGCTCCGGCCCGTCGCGGTCCCCGCGCTCGCCGCGGCCTCGGTGTGGGCGATCCACGAGGCGGCCGACGGCGCCCTGTGGCTGGGCACGTCGGACGGCCTGCTCCGCCTCGACCCCGAGGCGGCGCGGGGGGAGGCGCACGCGCCCGGCCTCGGCGGCTCCACCGTTTACGGCGTCGTCCCCGACGGCGACCGTCTCTGGCTGACGACCGCCCGCGGGCTCGTGCGGTACCGCCCGGCCGACGGCGCGCTCCGCCGGTTCGGGGCCGACGAGGGCGTCCGCAACGTCGAATTCAACCGGCGGGCCGTCCACCGGGCGCCCGACGGGCGCGTCCACCTCGGCGGGATGGCCGGCCTGACGACGTTCGACCCCGCGGCGTTCGGCGACGACGGCGCCCTGCCAACGGCCGTCGTGACCCGGCTCCGGGTCGATGGCCCGGGTGGGACGGAGGTCTATGGAGGGGCGGCGGTCCGCCTCGGGCCGTCGGCGCGGGCGCTCACGTTCGAGGTGGCCGCGCCGCTCCCGTCGGGCGGCTCGGCGCTCCGCTACGCGTACCGCCTGGGCCCGCTCGACGCCGACTGGGTCGAGATCGAGGGCGAGCCGGTCGTCCGCCTCGCCGGGCTCCCCCCGGGGGCGTACAGGTTCGAGGCGCGGGCCTCGCGCGGCGACGGCGTGTGGGGCGCGCCGGCCGCGGTCGCCGTCACGCTCGACCCGCCGTGGTACCGGACGGGCTGGTTCCGCTTCGTCGCGGCGGCCCTGCTGGCGGCGCTCGTCGTCGGCGCGGTGCAGCTCCGGGTCCGGGCCGTCCGACGCGAGGAGCGGATGCGGTGGCGGATCGCGAGCGACCTCCACGACGACGTGGGGAGCCGGTTGGCGTCGGTGGCGCTCCTGGCCGAGCACGTCCGCGACCAGGGCGCCCTCGACCCGCCCGAGGCGAGCCAGCTCACCGCCGTCGCCCAGGCCGCGCGGGGGATGGTCGAGAGCCTCCGCGAGATCGTCTGGTTCGTCGACCCGTCGCACGAGCGGCCGGGGTCGTTCGCCGCGCGCACGCGGGAGGCCGCCGCGTCGCTCGTCGGCCCGCGCGCGACCGTCGAGGCGCCCGACCGGAGCCGGCTCGACGCGGCCCCGTTGGCCGTCCGCCGCGACGTGTTCCTGATCCTCAAGGAGGCCCTCCACAACGCCGCGAGGCACGCCGGCGGGGCGACGGTCGCGGTGCGGATCGAGGAGTCGGGCCGGGAGCTCGTGCTGTCCGTCCGCGACGAGGGGCCGGGGTTCGACCCGGCCGCGGCGCGATCGGGTACCGGGCTCCGGAGCCTCCGCCGCCGCGCCGAGGCCCTCGGCGGCACCCTCGACGTCGCCAGCGCGCCGGGGGAGGGCACGGCCGTCACGCTCCGCGCCCCGCTCCCATGACCCGAATACCCCGTTCACGGGAGGCCGCCGCGCGTGCCGCGTGCGATCCTACGCCCGTGCTCGCCCCGGCCACCGTCTGGATCGTCGAGGACGACCCCCTGTACCGGGAGGCCGTCGCCGTGGTGCTGGCGGACGCCCCCGACGTGATCGCCGTCGAGGCGTTCGAGGCGGTCGAGGACGCGCTCGAGGCGCTCGACGCCGGCGGGGCGCCGGACGTCGTCCTCACGGACCTCCAACTGCCCGGCCTGAGCGGGCTCGACGGGCTCCGCCAGTTCCGGGCCCGCGCGGCCGGGGCGCACCTCGTGGTCCTGACGGTCTTCGAGGACGAGGACCGGATCGTCGAGGCGATCGCGGCCGGCGCGGGCGGGTACCTCCTCAAGCCGTCGTCCGCCGAGGCCATCGCCGAGGCGGTCCGGACCGCCCGGCGAGGTGGGGCCCCCATCACGCCGCGCATCGCGGCCCGCGTGCTCGACGTGTTCGGCCGGCTCGTCCGCCCCGGCCTCGAGCCCGACGACTACGGCCTGACCGACCGCGAGCGCGAGGTGCTCCAACTCCTCGTCGACGGCGCGACGAAGGGGGCCGTCGCCGACGCCCTGTTCCTCAGCCCGCACACCGTCGACGTCCACGTCCGCAACATCTACGGGAAGCTCCAGGTCCACTCGCGCGGCGGGGCCGTGGCGAAGGCGCTCCGCGAGGGGCTGGCGACCTGACCCGGCCCGCCTCGGCGCCGAGGCCGGGGGAGCGGGCCGGAATACCTCGTTCGCGTGAGGAGGGCGGCCAGCGTGCGGCCTACGCTGACCGTGACTCGCCGCCGCACACATGGACGCCCCGTCGCTGCGCCTCTCCGTGCCCCCGTTTGGCTCCCGGACCTCTCGCCGATCCCGCTTCTGGCGGTGGGCCGGGACCGTCGTCGTCGCGGCGTTCGCCGCCGGCGCCTCGTCCCAGATCGTCGTCGACGACGTGGCCGAGCGCTGGGACGACGACCTCTCGGACGGCGTCTGCCGGACGTGCGCCGAGTACGACGATCAGGGCAACTGTGTCGCCGCCGGAGGGTGCACGCTGTTCGCGGCGATCCAGAACGCGAACCTGACGCCGGGTTCAGAGACCCTCACGTTCGCGGTCTCGCCCGTCCCGGTCGTCGAACTCGAGCTCCCCTGGATCGAGTCCCCCCTCATCATCGACGGGACGGTGGGGACGAGCCGGGTCCAGATCGTCGGGGAGGGCGGTGAGGACGGGCTCCGCGGCCTCCTGTTCGTGGGCGCCCCCGGCTCGGAGGTCCGCAACGTCGACCTGTCGGGGCTCAGCTTCCCCCTCCAGTTTGACGACAGCCCTGGCGCCCGGGTCCAGGGCTGTGTCCTCCGCGACAACACGGGCAGCGCGATCCTGATGCAGAACTCGGAGGGCGCCGTCATCGGAGGCGACCGGAGCGACCCCCATCTTCGCAACGTGATCATCGGCAACCACACGGGGATCTCTCTCCAGGGGGCGGGAGGGCATTCGGTCCTCGGCAACCTGATCGGCGTCGACGAGACGGGGCAACCGCGCGGCAACCGGACCGGGATCACGATCGGGGCGGGAGGCGGCGACGGGACCGTCATCGGGAGCGACGACCCCGACTTCCGCAACGTGATCTCGAACAGCGAGGGCACGGGGGTCAACGTGTCCGGGACCGGCTTGGGCACGAGCGAGCCCGTCCGCGACGTCACGATCCTGGGCAACTACATCGGGACCGACCCGACCGGCCGGGTCGCCGCGGGGAACGGCCGGGGTATTGTCATCGGGAGGTCTGTGGGGATCGTCGTCGGGAGGCTGGCGGAGGGCGGGGGCAACCTGATCTCGGGCAACGGCGACGGGATCTGGCTCAACCACCTCGCGGCCAGTGCCACCGTCCAGGGCAACACCGTCGGCCTCGGCGTCGACGGCGAGCCGGTCCCGAACGAGAACGGCGTGGTGATCCGGGGAGAGGCGGTCCGGAGCCTGGTCTGGTTCAACCTGATCGCGGGCAACCGCGGCGACGGCGTGGTCGTGACGAAGGTCAACGACCTTGTCCCGGACGACAACGAGATCCGGAACAACGAGATCGGGGGCGACACTCTCCGCGCCGCCGCGCCCGGAAACGGCGGCGTGGGCGTCCGGATCGTCGACGCCTCCGCGACGACCGTGTCCGAGAACCACATCGAGGCGAACGGGGAGCACGGCGTCGTGGTCGAGGGGCTCTCGACCAGGACCGTCATCGCCTCGAACCACATCTGGCGGAGCGCGAAGGACGGCGTCCGCATTCGGCCGTTCGAGGACCGCGAGCCGAGCGCGACCGTGATCCGGCGCAACGGGATCGGCGTCGACACGACCGGAGCCCGGGACGGGGTGGGCAACGGCGAGTCCGGCGTGCGGGTCCAGGACGTGTCGTCTCAGACGGTCGAGAACAACGAGATCGGGAGGAACGCCGAGTATGGGATCGCGCTGGTCGGTGGCGGCGCTCACGAGGTCCGGTTCAACACCATCGGCCTCGACCGGGACTTCACCCCCGTGCCCAACGGGGAGTCGGGCATCATCGTCGTCAGTTCGGACGACAACATCATCCACGAGAACATGATCGCGGCCAACGCCGAGCACGGCGTCCACGTCCGGGCCTCTGAAAATGTTTGGGTCGCGGCGAACGGCTTCCGCTACCCCAACGCGCCCTTCTCCGCGCGCAACGGACGGGTGGACGTGATGCTGGATCAGGGGGCGTCCCGGAACCGGATCGGGAACGACCTCGCCTCGGCCCAGACCGAGGGGGGCAACGCGTTCTACGCTGTCGAGGCCGCCGTCGTCGTCGCGTCCGGCGACCGGAACACACTCTCGGGCAATCAGATGCCCGCCGGTCCCATCGACCTGGGCGACGACGGGATCGACTCATGGGACCCCGGCGACGTCGACATTGGGCCCAACCTCTACCAGAACAGCCCGTTCGTCAACGAGGTCGCCGTCTTCCCAGGCTCGGACGGGACGGCCGTCGTGATCGTGAACGGCGAGCTGATCTCGGCCCCGTCGGCGACGTACCGCGTCGAGGTGTTCTCGGACCGCACGTTCGACCGCCCGACGCTGTACCCACGCGCCGACGCCTACCTGGGCGCCGTCGAGGTGACCACGGACGCCGACGGAAACGCCGCGTTCGAGTTCATTAGCGAGCCGCTCGCGGGGTTCCCAGAACGGATGTGGGTGAGCGCGACGGCGACGGACGCCGACGGCAACACGTCGGAGCTGTCGGGCCTGAACAGCGACGCCGACGCCGTGATCGCGTTCGCGCTCCGCGGGCTGTTCGAGGACCCGCCCGGCGGGGAGGAACTGGAGCTCCCGTTCGACCTCCGGCAGTGGACGGGCGGCACGCTCCGCGACGTCCAACTCCGGGTCGAGGCCGAGGGCGCCCGGCTCCTCGGCGCCGAGGCTCCGAGGCTACCTCGCCCATCGAGTGCGAGGGGGAGGTGCCGGTCTGCTCGCTCGGCGACCTCGACGACGAGAGTGGGCGCCGGCTAACGCTCCGGTTCGGGCCCGCCGCGGTCGGTCGCCCGCCGGGCGCGTCGTGGGCCGGCGTCCCGTACGAGATCCGGATCGTCGCGCGCGGGAACCTCGACGGTGAGACCATCGAGTCCAACGAGGTTCTGGTCACCGGCGACCTCCCGGTCGAGGGAGAGGAGGCGCCGGCCGAGGCCGCGACCGCCCTCGAGCCGCCCTACCCGAACCCGTCGCACAACGCGGTGACCGTCCCGTTCCGACTTCGAGAGGCCGGCCCCGTCCGCCTCGTGCTCCTCGACGCGCTGGGCCGGGACGTCGCGACGCTCGCCGACGGGCCGTTTGGGTCGGGTGCGCACCACGTGCGCGTAGACGCCACCGGGCTCCCGTCCGGCGTCTACGTGGTCCGCCTCTCGGCCGAGGCCGGCGGGGACGTCGTGACGGCAACCCGACGGCTGTCGGTGGTCCGGTAGCCGCCGAGCCGGTCCGCGGACAGGCCGGATATACCGCGTTCGCGTGATGTGGGGGGGCGGGGTGCCGGATAGGTTGCTCGTGACCTGCCCCCTACGGCCATGCGTGTTGTTCTCGCCCTCCTGTTCGTCGTTGTGGCGGCCCCGGCTCAGGCCGCCGTCGTACCCGCCGAGGGTCCCGGGAGGTCGGTTGTCGAGATCTCGGACCCGGTCTCTCTCGATGGGGAGCCTTCCGCGGGGCTCCGCAGCGACGCGCTGATCGCGTTCCTGCTGACGGGCGTCGACCTCTACGTTCTCCGGCGGGTGGTCTTCCTCCTGCTCCTCAGCAACACGAGCACAGCGGGGGGGGGGCCGCTGGACGTCACCAACGCGCTCGTCGTCCTCCGGCTCGTCCAGCAGGCGAACTTGATCGCGGCCCTCCTCGTGGTCCGCGTCAACGGCCGTGAGGTCCCAGTCACGTATACACCGTGTTCAGGGGAGGGCGTCGCGAGCGGAGCGACGGGCCCCGGTGGGGACGAGGAGAACTGTGGGGCGTCGCTGGAGATCGGGGACGTCGCCGCGAACGAGGAGCTCGAGATCGAGATCGAGGTGGTCGGCCTCGCGCCCGGCACGGCGACCCTGGAGGCCACCTACTCGCAGGCCGAGTTCGACCCGGTCCCGTCGAACAACACGGCGAGCATCGCCATCGAGGTCGCCGCGCCGCCGACCCTCTCAGGGCAGAAGTGGCTCGACCTCGACGGCGACGGCGGCCGCGACGACGACGAGGGGCCCGTCGACGGCGTCCCCATCGCGCTGGCGGACGCGACGGGCACGACCGTAGCCGAGACCCTCACCGGCCCCGTCGACCTCGACGCGGATGGGGCCATCGACCCGATCGCCGAGCGCGGGATCTATCGGTTCGATCTGCCCGAGACGCCCGGCGCCTACACGGTCGCGGAGCCCGTGCCCGATGGGTGGACCGCGATCCCTTCCGGCGGCGTCCACGAGGTCGACGTCGGTGAGATGGCCATCGACGGGCTCGACTTCTACAACCGCCCGCCGCCCGACCTCGACCTCGACTTCGGCGACGCGCCCGACTCGTACCGCACGCTCTGGCCGGCCGGGCCGAGTCATTTCGTGTTCCTCGGCCAACTCATCCTCGGAGCGGAGATCGACGTCGAGGACGACGGCGTCCCGACCCTCGACGCCTCGGGCGATGACCTGTTCATCCCGCCCCCGATCGACCAAGTCGATGACGAGGACGGGCTGGTCGGCATCTCGTTCGGCGACGGCGGGCAGGGCCAGCTCACCGTGCGCACCAACGCGGCCGGCGTGCTCGACGCGTGGTTCGACTTCGACGGCGACGGCACCTTCCTCCCGCCGCCGTTCGCGGCGGACGACGACCACATCGTAGTGGCCGCGCCGATCCCGTCCGCGGGCGAGCACACGGTGACGTTCGACGTGCCGAGCGGCGGGCGCCGCGCCGGGCCGCTCCGGCTCCGGTTCCACGAGGTCCCCGGCGGGCTCGGCGTGGGCGGGCTCGCCTGGGACGGCGAGGTCGAGGACCACCTCGTCGCCGGGCTCGACCTCGGCGACGCGAACCAGGACCCGCTCGAGATCATTCCCGGCATGCCATTCGGCTACCCGGTCCGGATCTCGGCCGACGGCGCGCGCCACCTCGTCGACGACCTCGTCAAGCTGGGTGAGAACGTGGACGCGGAGACCGACCTCAACGTGGCCCTGGCGTCCGAGACCGGCCTCGCGTCGAACACGGCGACCGGCGACGACAACGACCCCGACGACAACCGGAACGACGGTCCGCGCGACGACGAGGACGGCGTGGCCTTCGGCGAGGGGTTTGTCCCGTTCACCATCCAACTGCCGGTGGGCAGCACGGACCCGTCGGCTCCGAACCCGCTCACGCGCTACGGCCTGGTGGCCGGGACGACGGGCACGCTCACGTTCTTCCCGAACGTCGACGGCGGCCTCGACGCGTGGTTTGACTGGAACCGCGACGGCGACTGGGAGGACGACGGCGAGCACGTCTTCGCGAACGAACGGATGGGCCCGTCGACCCCGCCGCCGTCGCTGGACCTCCAGGCGCCGCCGAACGCGTCCGTCGGCTACTACCACGCCCGGTTCCGATTCAGTCGCAACGGTGCGCTCAACGCGACCGGGGTCGCGCCCGACGGCGAGGTCGAGGACTACCTCATGGCCACGTTCCCGCCGCTCGACTACGGCGACGCCCCCGCCCCGTACCCCTCGGCCGTGACCGATGGCGGTGCCCGTCACGGCGTCGGCCTCGTCCGCCTCGGCGCCGAGGCGGACCCGGAGGTCGATCCCGACGCCGACGACAGCGACGACGGCGTGGCGCTCCCCGACGAGCTGTACCGCGGGGCCGACATGGCCGTCCCCGTGACGACGGCCGGCGACGCGCCCGCCGCGCTCTACGCCTGGGTCGACTGGAACGCCGACGGCGACTGGGACGACGACGGGGAGCAGGCCGTCGCGGGCGAGGTGCTCAGCCCCGGCTCCCACGTCGTGACGATCACGCCGCCGGCCGACGCCACGCCGGGCACGACGTGGGCGCGGTTCCGGCTCAGCCGCGTGGCGCTGCCGTTTGTCGCGGGCGCCGAGGTCGACCCGCTCGTCGTCCCGTTCGTGACCGAGGGCGAGGTCGAGGATTACCCCGTCGAGATTGCCGCCAACGGCGTCGCGGCCGAGGACGACGTCGCGCCACCCGAGACCGCGATAGAGTCCGTCGGCCCGAACCCGGCGCGGGCGTCGCTCTCCATCCGCGTCGCGCTCGCGGAGCGGGCCGAGACGACAGTCCGCCTCGTCGACGCGCTCGGCCGCGAGGTGCTGGCGATGCCGCTCGGCGCGCTCCCCGCCGGCCGGCACGCGGTCCCGTTCGACGTCGCCGCGCTGCCCGCGGGTCTCTACGTGGTCGTCGTCGACGCCGGCGCTCATCGTCTCACGCGCCCGATCGCCGTCGCTCGCTAGCGGGCGACCACGACGGGCACGGCGGCCCGGTCCGCCTCGGGGGTCGATGCGGCCGAGGCCGGCGGGGAGGGGGGCACGCTTCACCGGCTCTCCCCGCCCGCCTCGGTAGCTTGGCGGGCTCACGCCCGCCGCGCCGCCGCGGCCCGATCGAGCATGCCCGAGACCCCGGAGATCCCCCGCGACCGGAACCGCCAGACCGACACGCCGGCCACGCCCGACCCGGCCCCGACCGGCTCCGCCTACGAGCCCGAGGCCGTCGAGGCCAAGTGGTACCACTATTGGGAGGACGGCGGCTTCTTCGACGCCGAGCCCGACGCGGTCCTCGAAGGCGGCAAGGAGCCGTTCGTGATCCCGATGCCGCCGCCGAACGTGACCGGCCGGCTCCACATGGGCCACGCGCTTCAGGACACGGTCCAGGACCTCCTCGTCCGGTTCAAGCGGATGCAGGGCTTCGAGGCGCTATGGATCCCCGGCATGGACCACGCCGGGATCGCGACGCAGAACGTCGTCGAGCGGGAGCTCCGGAAGGACGGCGTCGACCGGAAGGCGATCGGGCGCGAGGCGTTCCTCCGGCACGTCTGGGCGTGGAAGGAGGAGTACGGCGGGATCATCCTCCAGCAGAAGCGCCGCCTCGGCGACTCGTGCGACTGGCGCTACGAGCGGTTCACGATGGACGACGGGCTCAGCCGCGCCGTCCAAGACGTGTTCGTGACGCTCTACGAGCAGGGCCTCGTCTACCGCGGCGACTACCTCGTCAACTGGGACCCCGACAACCAGACGGTGATCTCGAACAAGGAGGTCGACAACGTCGAGCGGCCCGGCCACCTGTGGACCGTCCGCTACCCGGTCGTCGACGCGGACGGGGTCGAGACGGGCGAGCACATCGAGATCGCGACGACGCGGCCGGAGACGATCCCGGCCGACACCGCCATCGCCGTCCACCCGGACGACGAGCGGTACCAGTCGCTCGTCGGCAAGACCGTGAAGGTCCCGGCCGTCGGTCGCATCGTGCCCATCATCGCCGACGACTACGTCAAGATGGACTTCGGCGCCGGCGCGCTGAAGGTCACGCCGGGCCACGACGAGAACGACTTCCAGATCGGCAAGCGACACGACCTGGAGTCGGTCTCGCTGATGAACCTGGACGGGACGCTCAACGAGGAGGGCGGGCCGTACGCCGGGCTCGACCGGTTCGAGGCCCGCGAGCGGATCGTCGAGGACCTCACCGAGGCGGGCCAACTCGTCAAGACGGAGGACTACCCGCACACGGTCCCGATCTCGTCGCGGTCGAAGGCCGTCATCGAGCCGCTGCTCTCGCCGCAGTGGTACGTGGCGATGGAGCCGCTAGCGGAAAAGGCCCTCGCGGTCGTCAACGACGGGACCGTCACGTTCCACCCGAGCCGGTGGGCCAACGAGTACCGCCGCTGGCTGGAGGACATCCGCGACTGGCCGATCTCGCGCCAGCTGTGGTGGGGCCACCGGATCCCGGTGTGGTACCCCGTCGACCCGGAGACCGGCGAGCGGGACGAGGCCAACTTCGTCGTCTCCGTCGATTCGCCGGGGGAGGGGTACGTGCAGGACGAGGACGTTCTCGACACGTGGTTCTCGTCGTGGCTGTGGCCGTTCGCGACGCTGGGGTGGCCCGCCTCGACGGACGCGTTGAAGGCGTTCTACCCCGGCTCCGTCCTCGTCTCGGGCTACGACATCCTCTTTTTCTGGATCGCCCGGATGATCATGGCCGGCACGCACTTCCTCGACAGGGTGCCGTACACGGACGTGTTCGTCACCGGCATGATCAAGGACAAGCAGGGCCGGTGGATGTCGAAGTCACTGGGCAACGGGATCGACCCGCTCGACATGATCGAGCAGTACGGCGCCGACGCGGTCCGCTACACGCTCGGCGTGCTCTGCGCGCAGGGCCAGGACATCAAGCTCGACCCGGCCAAGTTCGAGGGCGGCCGGAACATCGCCAACAAGATCTGGAACGCGAGCCGCGTGTTCGGCCGGTTCGTCGAGCGCGACGACGAGGGGCGGCCGACGGAGGACCTCCGCCGCGAGCGGGGCTTCGCCGACCTCGACCTCGCCGAGCGCTGGCTCCTCACGCGGCTCCACGACACGGTCGAGGCCGTGACCGATGCGCTCAACAGCTACCGGATTTCGGAAGCCGCGCACCTCGCCTACGACTTCGTCTGGCGCGACTTCTGCGACTGGTACCTCGAGGTCTCGAAGGCGCCGTTCGGCGAGACGCCGTCACGTGAGACCCTCGCCCTGTCCACGGAGGTCTTCGAACAGATCCTCCAACTGCTCCACCCGTTCATGCCGTTCGTCACGGAGGAGCTGTGGTGGACGCTCCGCCCGCGCGAGGCCGGCGACGCGCTCATCGCGTCGACGTGGCCCACCCCCGACTCGGCCGAGACCGACGCCGAGGCGGCCCAGACGTTCAGCACGGTCCAGGACCTCGTGACGGCGATTCGCCAGGTGCGGGCGCAGTACAACGTGCCGCCGTCGCAGGAGGTCCGTACCGTGATCGTGGCCGGCGACGCCGACACGGCCGCGGCCGTCGAGGGCGCCCGCGAGTACGTCGAGCGGCTGGCCGGGCTGTCGGCTCTCACGATCGGGTCGGACCTCGAGAAGCCGTCGGCCAGCGCGGCGGTCGTGGTCGGGGCGCACGTCGTGTACGTCCCGCTCGAAGGGATGATCGACCTCGACGTGGAGCGCCAGCGGCTCCAGAAGGAGATCGACGGGAAGCGCGGGTTCCTCACGGGCGTCGAGAAGAAGCTCCAGAACGAGGCGTTCGTGTCGCGCGCCCCGGAGGCCGTCGTCACCAAGGAGCGCCAGAAGGCGGAGGATGCGAAGGCCGAGATCGCGGCCCTCGAGGCCAACCTCGCCGACCTCGGGTGACGTCCGGGCGGGGTCGGGGCACGCGACCGACGTGTCCCGATTCTGTCCCGCACGTGCGCGGCACCGACGAAACCGGCCGCCGTACACGTTCTCCCGCCCGTCCCCCTTCTGCCGCCCCGATGCTGCGCACCTCCCTTCTCGCCCTCGCCCTTCTCCTCCTCGCGGGGTGTCCCTCGCCCGCTCAGGTCGACGCCGGTGGCGAGCTCCCCAGCGGCCCCGTCTTCTCGGGCAGCGGCGAGCCGTCCGACCCGTCGCCCGAGTTCGAGGCCGCGCGCGAACTCTGGGCCGAGGCCGGGCTCGACGCCTACCAGATGACGCTCCAGCGCATCTGCTTCTGCCCGATGCCTGACTACACCGGCCCGTTCGAGGTCGTGGTGCGGGACGGCGCGATCGAGACCGTGACGCTCGACGGCGCGACGGTCGACGCCGAGCGCGGCGAGACGGTCGCGGCCCTCTTCGAGCTCATCGCCGAGGCCTACGAGCGCGGCGCCGAAGAGATCGCCGTCGAGTACGACCCGGAGTGGGGCTACCCCACGAGCGTCGGCATCGACTACAGCACGCAGATGGCGGACGAGGAGATCGCCTACCGCGTCTCCGACCTCCGCCCGGCCGATCGCTAGCCATGCGCCAGATCGCTCTCGTCGTCGTCATCTCGCTCGTCGCCGGGTGCGACTCCGTCGGCCCCGAGGCGGGCGAGGTCGACCTCGGCGCGTCCGTCGAGGTGGCCGACCGGGAGGCGCTGGAGGAGGCCCGCGACCGGTGGCGGGCGTCCGGGCCGGACGCGTACACGATGCGCTACGAGGTCCGCTGCTACTGCGCGCCCGTCACGGTCGAGGTGACCGTCGAGGACGGGCGGATCGTGGCGAGCGAGACGACGGGCGGGCCGGCGACGGCGCTCGACGTGGACGGTCTCTATCGTGTGGCGCTCGAGGCGTACGCGCAGCGCGCCGCCTCCGTGGAGGCCCGCGTCACGGAGCGCGGACCGCCGGTCCTCGTCGACCTGTACGTCGACTACAGCGAGAGGATCGCTGACGAGGAGGTCGGGTACGCCGTCGTCGCGTTCGAGGCCCGCTAGGCGGTCCATCGGCCATTCTTCAACACTTCCGCAGGCTCTCGACGGACCGATGGGAGCGGTCATCCCGTTCCTCGTCGGTTCCCGCCCCCGCTGCCGTGTCTCGCTTCCTCCTCCTCGCGCTCGCCGCCGTCCTCGCCGCCTGCGGGGGAGAGGTGCCCGAGTACGACGTCGCCGACCTCCGCCTGCAGAGCGAGGGGGGTGGCTACCCGACGCTCACGGGCGTCCTCGTCAACAGCGGCGCGACGCCGATCACCTCGGCCGACGTGTTCGTCACGTTGTACGACGATCAGAACCGGCCGCTCGAGGACGTGCTCGTCCAGGTGCGGAACGTGGCGTCGGGCGACTCAGCGCGGTTCGAGCAGCGGCTCGACCTCCAGGCGGGCGCGGCGAAGCTGAAGTACGTCGGGGTGAACTGACGGCCCCGGTGTCAGGGAAGGGCTGACATTCGCCCTGTAGGCACCCGCGATGGAGGCGGGGCGTTGGGAGACGCACCGAGCCTTCCGCCCATGACTCCCCGCGCCTACCTCTCCGTCCGCCCGCTCCCGTTCGGCCACACCGTGGCCCAGGAGGAGGGGATCGGGTGGATGAAGGCCGCCCTCCGACGCGCCGCCCAGTCGGGCGCGCTCCCCGACGTCGACCGGGCGATCCGGTTCTACGACCTCCTCGCCCGGAAGTCGGCCGTCGAGACGCGGGTGACGGCGCTCGACGACTACACGCACCAGGACTGGGACCGGATGCGGCTCCACGCCCCGCCGGCGCTCGGCGACGGCCAGTCCGGCCCGGAGCCGCCCGGCGTGTGGCACCAGGCGCCCCTCGAGCGTCGGATGGATCTCTTCGCTGAAACCGCGGAGGCCGTCGCTCGCGACGCCTTCGCCGACGACGCCGGACCGCCGGACGCCATCGTCCAGGTCTCGTGCACCGGCTACGACAGCCCGAGCGCCGTCCAGCGCGTGGCCGTCGAGCATGGGTGGGGCGAGCGGACGCGGATCCTGAGTGTCGGCCACATGGGCTGCTACGCCGCGCTCCCGGCCCTCGCGACCGCCGCCGACGTCGTCCGTGCCGAGTCCGCCCGCCTCGGCGTCACGGCCGGCACGCCCGACGACGCGCCCGAGGCGGACGCCCGCGCGGCCGTGCTTCTGGTGGAGCTCTGCACGCTCCACCACCACCCGGCGACGACGGACCCCGAGCAGATCGTCCAGCAGTGCCTCTTCGCCGACGGTGCCGCCCGTCTCGACGTGACGGCGGGGCCCGACGGTTCCCAGTTTGCCCTGCTCGATCACATCGAAGCGCTCGTCCCCGACACGCTCGACGAGATGACGTGGCGCCCGGCCTCCGTCGCGTTCCAGATGACGCTGAGCCGGCGCGTGCCGGACCACATCCGCGAGAACGTCGCTGGCGTGCTGGAGCGGTTCCTCGCGCGCCACGGGCTCGCGGTCGCCGACGTCGACGTGTGGGCCATTCACCCCGGCGGCCCACGCGTGATCGAGAGCACGACCGAGGCCCTCGGCGTCGACGACGACCGCGCGCGCCACAGCCACGCCGTCCTCCGCGACCGCGGCAACATGTCGTCGACGACGCTCCCGCACATCTGGGACCGGATCGCCCGCGACGAGTCCGTGCCCGACGGCGCGCTCGTGGCGTCCGTCGCCTTCGGCCCGGGCCTGACGGTCGCTGCGAACCTGATGCGGAAGGGGGAGTGAGGCCGGGGTGCCCCGTACACCGCCCCCCTGGGTACACTTGCTGTCCCACTCTCTCGGCTCTGTGAAGCAGGTCAACAACGCGTTTTACGACGACCTCGGCGCGCGGTGGTTTGAGGGCGACGACCACGCTATCGCGCTGCTCCGCGCCGAGAGCCGGCTGAAGCTCGACTACACGCTCGGCGTCCTCGACCGCTACGGGATCGAGCCCGGCGCACGTGTGCTCGACGTAGCGTGCGGGGCCGGGCTCCTGTCGCTCCCTCTCGCCGAGCGCGGCTACCGCGTCGAGGGCGTCGACCTGTCCGAGCCGTCGCTCGACGAGGCCCGCCGCCGCGTGCCCGACGGAGCCGACGCCACGTTCCGCGTCGGAGACGCGACGGCGCTCGACGCCGACGACGGCGCGTACGACGCCGTCCTCCTCTACGACATGCTGGAGCACGTCGAGGACCAGCGGGGCGTGATCGCCGAGGCCGCGCGCGTCGTCCGTCCCGGCGGCGTGGTCCTGTTCAGCACGTTCAACCGGACGCCACTCGCGTGGCTCATCGCCATCCAGGGTTTCCGGTTCGTCGTCCGCGAGGCGCCCGATCACATCCACGTCCTCCGTCTCTTTCTGCCTCCCAGCGTCCTCGAAGAAATGGCCGAGGCCGAAGGGCTGATGGTGGAAGAGGTCGTCGGATCCCGACCCGAGTTGAACGGCCCCTTTTTCCGCTCGATCGCCCGTCGTCGCGTCGACCCCGGCTTCTCGTTCACCACGAGCCGGTCGCTCGCCGTCGGGTACATGGGCGTGGCCGTCAAGCGCTGACCCCGTCCGCCTCGGCCCCGAGGCGGAGGGAGCTACGCCCCGATCGTCTCGCGGACGCGAGTGATCTGCTGCTCGTGGCCGAGGTCGTGCGCCGCCAGCAACGTCGCGATGCGGCGGACGCTCTCCTGACCGCGCTCGCTGTGGAATCCGAACCGCTCCCACTCGTCGGCGTCGAGCGAGCGGAGGAAGGCGACCGTCATCCGGCGGCCCGCGGCGTAGTCGGCGAGGGCGTCGGCGACGGTGCCGCGGTGATAGTGGAGCGCGCCGGCCCACGCCTCCTGGTCGTAGCCGGGGATCTCGGGCCGGTCGGCGGCGACGATGAGGCGGAGGCGGTAGCCGTAGACGACCTCCGAGTCGGCGAGGTGGCGGAGGACCTGGAGGACGGACCACGCGCCGTCGGACTCGGGCTGGCGGGCGCCGTTCTCGGAGAGCCCGGCGACGGCCTCGGCGACGCGCTCGGGCGCACCCTCGAGGAGCGGGAGCGGGTCGCGGTCGCCGACGAGCGCCAGCCGCGAGGCGACGTACGCAGCGGGGTCCGAGGCGTCGTAGGCGGGGAGCGGGGGCATCAGCGGCCGGGGATCCGGGGGATGGAGGCGTCAGGAGTGAGCGTCTCCGGCAGCGGCCCGCAGAGCTCGACGATCCGCTCGGAGCCCGCTTCGAGGTCGAGCCGGACCGCGTCCACCTCGGCGACGAGGTCGATCGGCCCGGCCTCCCACGTCTCGGACGCCTCCGTCGGGATGTAGCGGAACACGACCTCGCCCGTCCGCACCGGCCCCTCGAAGACGCCCGTTTCCTCGACGGGCATCCGGAGGAGGGGCGGAGGGGCGTCCACGCCCTCGGGAGCGCCGCCGGGCGTCAGGACCGTGTAGCCGTGGCTGATCGTCCGCGCGAGGAGCGTCGGGCAGTCGGGCCGGATCCGGTACACCACGTGCGCATCGACCACGTTGCCCACGTCGCCGGGCCCGAACACGGCCGCGACACCGTCGAGCACGGTCGAGCAGCCGGAGAGGGCGAGGGGCATGAGGCATGTGACCAGGGGCACGACGACCCTCTTGCCCCACCCCCCGTGGCCCTTGCCGTGATCAAACATGCCGCTCGGCGTGGTAGGAGCTACGTACGAGCGGGCCGCTCTCGACGTGCTCGATCCCCAGCGCCTCGCCCTGCTCCTTGTACCACGCGAACACGTCGGGGTGGACGAACTCCTCGACCGGCAGGTGGTGGCGCGTCGGCTGGAGGTACTGGCCGATCGTCATGACATCCACGCCGTGCGCGGCGAAGTCGGCCATGAGCTCGACGACCTCCTCCTTCCGCTCGCCGAGGCCGACCATGATGCCGGACTTCGTGCGGAGGCCGTACTCCGTCTTCGCCAGTTGGATCACGTCGAGCGACCGCTGGTAGTCCGCCTGGGGGCGGACGCGGCGGTACAGCCGCGGGACCGTCTCGACGTTGTGGTTGAGGACCTCCGGCCGGGCCTCGAAGACCGTCTCCAGAGCGCTCCGCTCGCCCTTCATGTCGGGGATCAGAACCTCGATGGTCTGGTCCTGGGCGTGGACGAGGCGGATGACCTCGGCGAAGATGGGCGCCCCCCCGTCTTTCCGATCGTCGCGGTTGATGCTCGTCACGACGACGTGCTTCAGCCCCATCAGCTTGGCCGCCTCGGCGACGCGGCGGGGCTCGTCGTAGTCGAGCTCTTTCTGCTCGGGCCGGCCCGTGAGCACGGCGCAGAACGAGCACCCGCGCGTGCAGACGTTCCCGAGGATCATGAACGTCGCCGTGCCCGCGCTCCAGCACTCGCCCATGTTCGGGCAGCGCGCCGACGAGCACACCGTGTGGAGGTCGTAGTCCTCGATCGTCTGCTGGATGCCGCGGAACGTCTCGCCGTAGGGGAGCTTGGCGCGGAGCCACGTCGGCCGGCCGCCGGGGCGGTTGGCGACGGACGGCTTCTGGACGACCGGGAGTTCGAGGGCGAAGCCGTCGCCCTCGGTGTCGACCGCCAAGTCGGAGCCGGCGGGGGCTTTCTTGAGGGCGACCTCGCCGGGGCGGCGGGGGGCGGTGCGGGGCGTGTCCATCGGGGGGAGAGCGTCGTTCGAGGAGAGGACGCGGGCGGCGTGCGAATCCGTACGTCGAAGGTACGCCGCGGGTCTCCGCGCCCGTGTGAGGCCCGCGTGCACGCCGAGCGCCCACTCCGCCCGCCTCGGCCCCGAGGCGGGCCGGTCGAGGCCGCTTCGGGGAACGGGGCCGCCGTTATCTTCGAATCGCGCAGGACGTGGCGCGTGAGCATCCGCCCGGTCCGCCTTCCCCTGCGCCCCACGACCCCCGACCCACGCTCATGCAGATCACCGCCCCCGACGCTCGGAAAGCGCTTCCGGACACGCTCGCCGTCCGCGACATCCTCGGCCGCCACATCCTGACCGACGGGTTCCCCATCGTCCTCGACATGGAGGGGAGCCGCGGCGCACGCCTCCGCGACCAGGTCACGGGCCGCGACTACATCGACTTCTTCACGTTCTACGCCTCGAACCCGCTCGGGATGAACCACCCCGGGCTGGCGGGCGACTCCGACGCGGCGGTCGGCTTCCGCGAGCGGCTCATGGACGCGGCGCTCAACAAGGTGGCCAACTCGGACGTCTACACGCCGCACTTCGCGCGCTTCGTCGAGACGTTCGGCCGCGTCGGGATCCCGGAGGAGCTGCCCCACGCCTTCTTCGTGTCGGGCGGCGCGCTCGCGGTCGAGAACGCCCTCAAGGTGGCGTTCGACTGGAAGGTGCGGAAGAACAAGCTGAAGGGCTACTCCGGCGACCGCGGCCAGATTGTTCTCCACTTCAAAGAGGCGTTCCACGGGCGGAGCGGCTACACGATGTCGCTCACGAACACCGACCCGAACAAGGTCGCCCACTACCCGAAGTTCGACTGGCCCCGGATCTCGAACCCCAAGATCCGCGGCGGTGACGTCGAGGAGCGCGAGGCCGCGGCGCTGGCCGAGGCCAAGCAGGCCTTTATCGACCACCCCGACGAGATCGCCGCCATCCTCATCGAGCCGATCCAGGGGGAGGGCGGCGACAACCACTTCCGCCCGGCGTTCCTCCAGGCCCTCCGCCACCTCGCCGACGAGGAGGAGGCGCTGCTCGTGTTCGACGAGGTCCAGACGGGCGTCGGCCTCACGGGTGCGTTCTGGGCGTGGCAGAGCCTCGGCGTGACGCCCGACGTGATCGCCTTCGGCAAGAAGACCCAGGTCTGCGGCATCCTCGCCGGCCCGCGCGTCGACGAGGTCGACGACAACGTCTTCCAGAAGTCGAGCCGGATCAACTCGACGTGGGGCGGCAACCTCGTCGACATGGTCCGCTTCGACCGGATCCTCGAGGTCATCGAGGCGGAGGACCTCATTGGCAACGTCAACCGGCAGGGCGCGCACCTCATGGCCAAGCTCCGCGAGATGGAGAGCCGCTTCGACGGCGTCACCGACGCCCGCGGCCGGGGTCTCTTCTGCGCGTTCGACCTGCCCGACACCGAGACGCGCAACGCCGTCCGCCAGGCCGCCTACGACGACGGGCTGATGGCGCTCGGCTGCGGCCCGCGCTCGATCCGCTTCCGCCCGGCCCTCACGATCACCGAGGCCGACCTCGACGAGGGGCTGGCGATCCTGGAGGGCGCGCTCGAGAAGACGCTCGGCGCCTAGCGGCCACTCCGCCCGCCTCGGTGACCCTGACCAGAGGGGCGCCGAGGCGGGCTCAGTCGGCGCCCCGGTCCTTGAAGGAGGCCCAGGCGAGGAAGCCGACGAGGAAGAGCGAGACGACTCCGAGGAGGACGTAGAGGACGGCGCCGAACGACATCATGGTGTGGGGGAGGGACCGATGTACGGCCCCGCTCCACCCATCGCTCCGGATTGAGATCCACTCAGGGAGCTCCGCAGCCGCCCCGCGTCAGCTCTCGTCCGGCACCGGGTCCTCGTCCTCATCCAAGTACGGGACCCGGGCCGGGGCGGCGGCGGTGCGCGCCTCGGTGTCGTAGGTGCACCCGGCCGCGAGCACATGCACGCGCAGGCCGATGAGCGAGACCGGTTGGTTGCGCCGCGCCGAGTCCATCGACGAGTACGTCAGCTCCGACGGATCCACGACCGTGACCGTCCCGCTGCCGATGACCTCGAACACGTTGTCGGGCCCGAGCACGAGCGCCGTGTCCTCGTCGATGCCGACGCCGGTCGCGAACGGGTTGTAGGAGACGGCCGTGAGGAGCCGGCCCAGCCGGTCGCGCTGGCGGAAGTGCTGGTCGATGACGAGCCGGTTGGTCAGCCCCATGCCGGGCGCGAGCGTGACCTTCTCGGTCGTCGGCGTGGGGCCTGTCGCGCCGGCGGCGATCATGTGCTCCGGGATGACGGCGGCGCCGGCTGAGGTCCCGGCGACCACGGTGCCCGCCGCGTTCTGTCGGCGGATGGCCTGCGCGAGGGGCGTCCCGCCGAGGATCGTCGACAGGCGGAGCTGGTTGCCGCCCGTCATGAAGATGCCCGTCGCCCGCTCGACCGTCTCGACGGCGCCGGGGACGTGGGCGTGCTCGCGCTCGGTGATCTCCAGCACGTCGACGTGGGCGGCGCCGAGGTCGTGGAACAGCTTCGCGTAGCGGTCGCCGGTGTCGGCCAGCTCCGAGGCCGTCGGGATGACCGCGATCCGGGCGTCGGGGCCGCCGGCGAGGGCGAGCACGCGGGTGAGGATGTCGCGCGTGCCGGTCTTGGCCTCGGCGCCCCCGATGGGGATGATGGGGCCGCGAGGGGCGTCGGTTTCAGGGGAGGGCATTCAGCGGAGATTCAGTCGGAAGTCTCGAACGTGCCCCGGACGACGGGCCGGCTGTCGCGGACGTGCCACCGGCCGCGGGCCATCACCTCGGTGGGCCGGTCGTCGCCGAGGACGACGAGATCGGCGTCGCCGCCCTCCACGATCTCGCCCTTGTTCGGCAAGCGGAGGTAGTGGGCCGGCGTCGCGGTGAACGGCGGGAGCGCGTCCTCGAGCGGGACGCCCCGGCCGAGGAGGTCCGCCAGCAGGTCGGCGAGGGCCCCCGAGGTGGCGAAGTCCATCCGCACGAGCTCGCCGTCGCGGAAGTGCGGGAGGCAGCCGCCGCCGTCGGACGACACCGTCAGCCGCGCGAGGTGGCCCGCCTCGATGAACCGCTCGACGGCCTTGGCCGCGAGTACCTCGTCGTCGGTGGCGAACGCCGGAGGGAAGGCCGTCACGTCGATCGTCACACCGCGGGCGGCGAGGTCGAGCGCCTCGTCGAGCAGGCCCGACCGGCGGTTGACGTGCGTCGGGTGGAACGTCCGCGCCGGGAGCTCGGTCGTGTCGAGGAGGTCCCGGATCATGCCGAGGCCGCGGGCGCCGTCGCCGAGGTGGAGGTGGAGCACGCCGGCCTTGCCGGTCATCAGACCGGCCACGTGGCAGTCGGCGGCCACCCGGGCGACTTCGTGCATCGTCGGCTGCGACGAGCGGTGGTCGGAGATCGCCAGCTCGCCAAAGCCGAGGATCGGCTCGACGGTCGCGATGTCGGTGCGGACCGCGCCCGTCAGCGTGGTGGGGGGGAGGTGGTAGCCGCCGGTCCAGGCCCACGCGCTGAGGCCCTGGCGGCGGAGGGCGTAGACTTGGCGGAGCAGGCCGGCCGTCGTCCGCGTCGTGTCGTCGGTGCCGAGGAGCCCGACGACGCTCGTCACGCCGGCCGTCGTGTAGCGCGAGAGCGCGGGCGCGGGCGCGGCCGTCTCCGGCCCCGCCTCGCCGCCTCCCCCCGTCACGTGGACGTGCGCGTCGATGAAGCCGGGCACCAGCCGCCGCCCGCCGAGGTCGACCACGTCGATGGGGACGCCCGTGATCTCGGGAACGCGTTTCGTTATTGAAACGATCGATCCACCGGCCACGAGCACGTGGCGCCGCCCGAGCGGGGCGGGCGCGTACACGTCGGCGTTGGTGAGGAGGGTGAGCACGGGCGTCCGGGGGGAGCTTGGAAGCTACCCGGGTTCCGGTGAAGCGACCGCGACGGGACGACGGAGAGAGCACGCGGGCGGTCCGAACGGATCGCGTCGGGTGGTCCGAACGGATCATCCGGGAGCGACCCAGTCGGAGGACGTTGTCGACCCCCCCGACCCACCGATGCGCGCCCTCCTCCTCGCCCTGCTGGCCATCTCCGCCACCGCCCAGCCCGTCGCCTCCCTCCGCCTCGGCGCGCCGCTCCCCGAGGCGGACGTTTCTCCCGGTCTGAGGGCCACGGCCGGCACGCTCTTCGGCACGACCGGCGCGTTCGTCGGCGGCGGGTCGGCCGCGCTCGGCGTGGTGATGGTCGGGTTCGTCGCCGGCGACTGCAGCCCGTTCGGCTGTGCCGGCACCGTCCCGGATCTGACCGTCCCCCTCGTCGTCGCGTTCGCCTCGGGGGGCGCCCTCGGGAGCGCCGTCGCCGTCCACCTCATCGCGACCGACGCCGGGCGGCGGTACGGCACCCGGGCCGCCGACGTCGGATTCCGACGCGACGACTGGGCGCGCGCGCTGGCCGGCGCCCTCGTCGGGACCGTCCCGGAGCTGCTGGCCGTGGCGCTGATCGGCCCGAGCGAGGGCGGTGGCGAGTGGATCGCCGTCCCCATCGCGCAGGGGCTCGGTACGGGGCTCGCCCTGGCCCTCTAGCCCGCGGCCTCTCGGAGCAGGCCGAGTACGGCGTCGCGCTGCGCGAGGGTGAGGAGGAGCGCGAGGTCGTCGGGCCCGGCCCAGTCGAGGGCATGGCGTGTGCCGGCCGTCGGGTCGGCCTCGAAGGCGAGGGCCTCCTCGGGCACGCCGCGCTCGCGCAGGAGGTCGGCGAGGCGGGCCGGCGTCTCGCCCTCGGCGCGTCCGCGGAGGTAGCCGGGGATCTCCACGAGGACGTAGCGGTCGGCCCCGAGGCCGGCGAGGACGTCGCACATGGCCGCGAGGTCGGCGTCGGACCGGTCGCCGGCACTGCCGGTCATGACGAGGCGACGGCGGGCGGGGACGTGTTCCGCGAGGGACGCCAGCGCCTGGAGGCCGTGCGCGTTGTGGGCGTAGTCGACGAGGACCGTGGCGCCGCCGACGTCGAAGCGGTTGGCCCGGCCCGGGTTGTCGATGTCGTCGCTCCTGAACGACCGGAGGCCGGCCGCGATCGCGGCGTCGTCGAGGCCGAGCGCCTCGGCCAGCGCGGCGGCCGTGAGCGCGTTGCGGACGACGTGCCGGGCGGCCCCGCCGAGCGCGGCCGGGATGTCCGCGACGTCGCAGATGGGACGCCAGTCCACGTTGCCACGCAACGAGATCGCTCCGTCGACCACGGACGCTTGAAGCCGGCCCGGCGCCCCGGGATCGGGGGCGACCGCCGTCCACGCGATGCGCACGCCGCGTGCCTCGAGCGCCTCCCGGTGGCGGACGACGGCGGCCGTCGCCTCGGGCTCGTCGGCGGGCGCCACGAGCGTGCCCCTGGCCCCGAGGGCCTTCGCCACGACCAGCTTCGCCTCGGCGAGGGCGGGGACCGTCTCGACGCCGTAGTCGCCGAGGTGGTCGGCCGCGACGTTCGTGAGCGCCGCCGCCGTCACGAGCGGGACGGGCACCCCCCGCCGCAGCAGCCCCCCTCGCGCGGACTCGCAGACGGCCATGCTCACCCGCCCGTCTCGCATGACGGCGCGCGCGCCGAGCGGGCCCGAGAAGTCGCCGCGCTCGACGACCTCGTCGCCCACCGTCACGGCGTCCGTCGTCGAGAAGCCGACGGTGTGGCCGGCCGCGTGGCCCATCGCCGCCAAGAGCCGCACCGTCGTCGATTTGCCGTTGGTGCCCGTCACGAGCGCCGTCGGAATCGGGCCGACGGCGTCCCAGTCGACGGCGTCCGGGTCGGGGAGGGCGTCCGGGGCGAAGGTCTGCCCCCGCGCCCCGAGGCCGACGGTGAGGGCGTCGTCGTCCCAGACGAGCGGGACGCCGCGGCGCTCGGCGGCGGCGACGAGCGCCGCCAGCGGCGGGTCCGATTCCCTCCGGGCCTCCGCCTGAAGTCGGCCGACGGTCTCCCCGAGGTCGGGGGGCTCGCGGCCTTCGATCTCGGCGCGCGCGCGGGCCCACGCCGCCTCGTTCACCTCGGTCGCCGTGTAGAGGAGGTCGACGGGGGAGCCGAGGGCGAGCGAGAGTCCGCGGGGGAACGGGCGGACGACGAGCGGGGCGTCGGTCCAGCCCACGCCGTCGCAGAGGGCGCGGGCGTGCGTTCGCCAGCGTCGTTCGGCGTCGGGCCGAAGCGGCTCGGGCACGAGCACTTCGAGCGCGGCGCCGGGGCCGTCGAGGAGGAAGCCCGCGCCGGTCTGGCGTCGGCTGTCGATCGGGTCAGAAAGCACGGGACAGGGTGCGCGGTACGAGGTACGTCGGATGGGGCGGGGTCCGGGACCTCGTACCCGGTACCCCGTGCCCGCATCAGTCCGCCTCCTCGTCCGTCACGAGGTGGACGCCGCGGCGGTCGCGGACGAGGCGCTGGCCGCGGCTCACCTCGAACGCGGTGGGCTCGTCGCTGTCGTCCTCGTCGATCGGGCTCGTCACGCGGGGCGCGGGTGGGGCCGCCTCGGTGGGGCGGGGCGCAGGGGTCGCTTGCCCGTCGCCGGAGGCCGCGCCGAAGTGGATGATCTGGTCCCAGCACCGCTCTATGTGGTCTCCGAACACGACGACGAGGTCGCCCGGACCCGCTTGCCTGAGGGCGTGGAGGACGGCCGCCTCTTCCTCGGGGACCACGTCGATGGCGCCTTCGGCCACGCCCGCGTCGAGGAGGCAGCGGCGGAGCATCTCGGGGATCTCGGTCTCGCCGCGCCCCCGCAGCCGGTCGTCGCGCTTGCAGACGTAGTGGTCGAAGTGGCCGGCCGCCGCGCGCGCCATCGCGTCGACGTCCTCGTCGCGCCGGTCGCCGGGCGCCGCGAGGGCGAGGATCCGCCGGCCCTGCACGTCGAGCCGGTCCACCAGCGACGCCATCGCCTCGACGGCCGCCGGGTTGTGGGCGTAGTCGAGGATGACGCGGAAGGGGTGCCCGTCGAACACGTTGAGCCGGCCGGGCGCCTCGTAGAAGCTGGTCGAGAACGTCTGGAGGCCGTGGCGGATCTGGTCGAGCGTGAGCTCGACGGGCCCGTTGCCGAGCGCGTAGGCGATCCCCGCCGCGAACATCGCGTTCTGGACGTTGTGCGACGCTTTCCCGTCGATCGTCGCGGGGATGAGGTGGGTCCAGACGAGCGGGAGGTGCCGGCCGCCGTCGTGGATCGTGATCATCTCGCCCGCGATGCCGCGCTCCAGCACCACGGCCCGCCCGCCCTCGCGGACGTGCTCGCGGACGAGCGCGTGCTCGGCATTCATCGTCACGTAGCAGAGGTGCTCGGCGTCGGCGTGCTCGGCCATCGCCAGCACCCGCGGGTCGTCGGCGTTGAGGACGACGGTGTCGGTCGCGACCTCGATCGGGATCCGCTTGATCTCGGCGAGCTCGTCGAGCGTGTTGATCCGGCCCAGCCCGAGGTGGTCGGCCGAGACGTTGAGGCACGCGGCGACGTCGCAGCGGCGGACGCCGAGGCCGGCGCGGACGAGCCCGCCCCGGGCCACCTCCAGCACGGCCGCGTCGACCGACGGGTCGCGCAGGACGGTCCGCGCGCCGACGGGCCCTGTCATGTCGCCCTTCACCGAGAGCCGCCCGTCGACGAACACGCCGTCGGTGCTCGTCATGCCGGGCATGAACCCGGCCATCTGGAGGATGTGGGAGACCATCCGCGTCGTCGTCGTCTTCCCGTTCGTCCCGGTGACGATGGCGACGGGGATCCGCGACGGCGTGTTGGGCGGGAACAGCATGTCCATGACCGGCCCGGCCACGTCGCGCGGCGTCCCCTCGCTGGGCGCGACGTGCATCCGGAAGCCCGGCGCCGCGTTGACTTCGACGATGGCCCCGCCCACCTCGCGCCAGCTCTGGGTGATGTCGTCGGTCAAGAAGTCGACGCCGCCCACGTCGAGTCCGACGGCGCGGACGGCGCGCTCGGCCATGTCGCGGTTGTCGGGGTGGACCACGTCGGTCAGGTCGATGGCCGTGCCGCCCGTCGAGAGGTTGGCCGTCGAGCGGAGGTAGAACGTCTCGCCCTCCGGCAAGACCGTCTCGGCCGTGTAGCCGGCGCGCGCCAGGAGCCGCTCGGCCTGCGCGTCGAACTCCAGCCGGGTGAGCACCTTCTCGTGCCCCACGCCGCGCCGCGGGTCTTGGTTGACGATCTCGACCAGCTCCTCGATCGTGTGCTCGCCGTCGCCGACGACGTGCCCCGGCACGCGCTTGGCGACCGCCACGAGGTGCCCGTTCACGACGAGCATCCGGTGGTCGAAGCCCGAGACGAAGCTCTCGACGAGCACGGCCCGGCTCGTCCCGTGCTTCTGGGCGTGCTCGAAGCCGGTCTCGACCTGGTCGGGCTCCGTCAGCCGGATCGAGACGCCGCGCCCGTGGTTCGCGTTGAGCGGCTTCGTCACGACGGGATACCCGATCCGCCGCGCCGCGCGGACGGCGTCGGACGGCCCGTAGACGAGCTCCTGCTTGGGGACCGGCAGACCGAGCGACTCGAGGAGCGCCCGCGTGTCCTCCTTGTCGCTCGCGATCTCGACGGCGATGTGCTTCGTCTGGCCCGTGACCGTCGCCTGGATCCGCTGCTGGTAGGTCCCGTGGCCGAGCTGGACGAGCGAGTACTTGTTGAGCCGGATCCACGGGACGTCGCGCGCCTCGGCGGCGTCGATGATCGACTGGGTGCTCGGGCCGAACGCGAGCCGCTGGGCCCGCTTGATGAACGCGTCGCGCTCCTCCTCCCAGTCGTAGTCGGCCTCCTTCTCCTCGTCGATGAGGGCCTGGACGTCGTCCGGCAGGAGCCGGAGGATGATCCGCCGCGCGAGCTCCGAGGCCTCCAGGCCGACGTCCTTCTGCTGGTACTGGAAGACCATGTCGTACTCGCCCACGGCTCGGCCCGTCGAGCGCGTCTTGCCGAACGTCACGTCGTGGCCGGCGATGCCCTGGAGCTCGAGGGCGACGTGCTCCCAGACGTGGCCGAGCCAGGTCCCCTCGTCCTCGGTCATCCGCCGGATGAACCCACCGGGCTCGCGGTACGAGCACCCGTGCTCGTGGAGCCCGGGGAGCACCTCGCAGAGCCGGTCGACGAACCCGTCCAGCTTCTGCGTCGGGTAGTCCTCCAGCGGCCCGAGGTCGATGGTGTGGCGGATGACCGGGAAGTGGGCGTACTGGTTGGGACCGACGTAGACGTTGGTCGAGACGACGCGCATGGGCGGGCGGGGCGAGGGGAGGCCAAAGGTGCCCTACGCTCGCTTCCCGCGCAAGCTCCGTGCGGCCGACCGGTTCCGCCTCGGCGGCCCGCCGGTCGAGGCGGGCGGGCCCAACCCGAACGCCCCGCCCAGGCTAGACCCGGGCGGGGCGTGACGTGCCGGGAGTGTCCTGGCGCTCGTCAGGCCTGCCCTTCGCGTCCACGCATGCGGGGCGCGGGGGCCAGTCGGCGAGGTGCGGGCCGCGGCTGGGGGGAAGTCCGAACCGCCGCAAGCGGTGACGAGAAGGGAGGCCTCGAATCCTAGTCAAGACATGTGCCAAACCGGAGGCGCCCCTCGGGACACATCGGCGACCCGTTGGGAGGAGAAGGCGTCCGCCGTGCGCACGGCCTGCGGGTCCCGCGCACCGCGTGCGCACCCCCTAAAACGAGGCCCGAAGGCGGAGCCCGGTGCCCTCCTCGGCCGTTGTCACCGAGACGCGGCGGACGGGCTCCGGGCCGCCCGTCAGGAGCGCGTCGAGCATCGACGCCCCCCACACCACGGCCGCCCCGCGTACGAGCGCGCTGCTGAGCCGGTACCTCTGGTCGTACTCCTCGTAGAGCTGGGCGATGACCTCTTCACCGGTCGCCTCGAGGTAGGCGTCGCGGGCCTCGGCACGGCGGAGGTCGGCGACGACGGTGGCGGCGCCACCGGCGAGGGCGAAGACGAAGCCTTTCGCGCGGTCGCCCTTGTAGAACTGGCCCCAGCCGGGGAGGATCATGGACCGCAGCGCACCGGCCGTCCGGCGGTCCTCGATCAGGACGTAGCGGAGCTCCGGGGGAGCGGCGCTCGCGCCGTCGGTCGAGGTCGTCGCGCGGACCTCGTCGAAGAACTCGACGGTCTTGGGCGAGACGAGGACGGGGTCGAGCGAGAGCGTGGGGTCGATGGAGAGCGCGGCCTCGAACTGGCGGCGGGCCTCCACGGGCTCGTCCTTGGCGTGGAGGAGGATGCCGAGCGTCGAGTGGACCGTCACGAGTTGGTCCGGCGAGAGCGCGTCGAAGCGGGAGAGGGCCTCGCGGGCGCGGTCCTCGGCCGTCTCGTAGTCGAACCGCGCGACGGCGGCCTCCATCGCGACCAGGAGGTCGGCCGGGGTCGTGCCGGGCTGTGCGGCGGCCGACGCCGCCATCATCAGAGCGAGCAGGAACGCCCTCATCGCGCGACGGTGAGGGGAACGCTGACTGTGCCGTCGGGCCCGTCGAGGCGGACGACGTAGACGCCTGCAGGAACGCGGGCGCCCCAGGCCACGCGGGTGGGGCCCCCGCCCAGGTCGCCGTCGTGGAGCACGGCGACCTCGCGACCGAGCACGTCGAACACGGTCACACGGGCCGATCCAGGCCGACCGAGACGGAGTTCCAGCGTCGTGCCGGCCCGGCTCGGGTTGGGGCCGACGACGGCGATCGCCGGCGACGAGGCCGGGCCGTCCTCCGTCGGCACGTTGACGGGGAAGAGGGACAGCACGCGGACGGCGTCGAGCGCGCCCCCGAACGCGTCGGCGCCGCCGAGGACGTAGAGGGAGTCGCCGAGGACGGCGGCCACGGCGGCCTCGACGGGCTGAGGGAGCTGCGGCTGGGGCTCCCAGACCCGGTCGATCCCCGCGATGAGCTCGTAGACGTTGGCGGTGACGACGTCGTTGTCGTCGCGCCCGCCGACCACCCAGATCGTCTCGCCATCCGTCGTTGCGGCGACGCCGCCGCGGGGGAACGGGAGCGGGTCGAGCGCCCGCATGAGGCCGGTCTCCGGGTCGAACTCGGTGGCCCGGCGGAGCGGCCCGACGGCGCTGAACCCGCCGGCCGTGACGAGGAACCCGCCGCGCGCCACCATCCCGAAGCCCGCGCGCGGCGGGTCGAGGGTCCAGGGCGGCGTGAGCGCGGACCACGTGTCGCCGAACTTCTCGGCGCTCGCGAAGAGGACGCCGTCCGCTCCGGTCCCGCCCGTCACGTAGAGCGTGCCGTCGAGGACGGCCGCGCCCAGGCCCTCCCGGGGAGCCGGGAGGTCGGGGAGGGCCATCCACTCGTTCGCCGCCGGGTCGTAGGCCTCGACGCTGCTCAGCGGCTCGCCCTCAGGCCCCCGCCCTCCGACCACGACGATCCGCCCGCCGAGGACGGCCGAGGCGGCAAACGAGCGGGCCACGCGCAGCGGGGAGAGCGTCGTCCACCCCTCGTCCGGGTCGAATGCCTCGACGGTCGACAGGGCCTCGCCCGTCGTCGTCTGGCCGCCGATCACGACGATCCGCCCGTCGAGGACGACGCCAGTCGCGCCGGCGCGCGCCGTCGGCATGGGCGGCCCCTCGTCCCAGGTCTGGGCAGAGGCCGTGGCCACGAGGGCCAGGAGGAGGACGGGTGCGAACAAGGTGCGCATCGCGCAGGAGGATAGGCAGATCTGAGACGGATCGGACAAAGGGCGTACCGATCCGTCTAGTCCTCATCCATGCGCACGCGAATGGTCCGCCGCTCGCCCGCGGCCACGCGGATCGTCCGAACGATGGGGGCGGGGAACGCCGGGTTCGTGAACGTGAGGGTGTGGCTGCCGGGCGCGAGGATGAGCGGCCTGTCTTGCGGCGGGACCGTGTCCCACAGCTCGCCGTCGACCGTGACATCGGCCCAGGGGAAGACCTCGACGTCGATCCGGCCGACCCGCTCCCACAGGGACACCGAGGCGGCCGTCCGCTCGCCGGGCGCGATGCGAACGCGGACGGTCTGGGGCGGGAACTCGGGATTGACCAGCGTCAGCGCGTGCTCGCCGGCCGGGAGCGACACGGCCGAGACGGGCGTCGTCCCGAGGTCGCGGTCGCCGAGGCGGACGCGCGCCCACGGTTGGGCCGAGACGGTGAGCGTCCCCATCTGGGCCGGCGCGGGCACGTCCGGCTCGTCGGTCGACGCCACGGGCGGCGTCGGTTGGGACCTTGCGGGCGGATCGTCGTCGGGAAGCGTCGGGCTCGGCCGCGGACTCGGTGTCCGCGCAGGGTCGGCCGCGGGTGGAGCGTCGGGCACCGACGCGTCGTCGAGGGGCTCGTCGGCGGTCGAGAACTCGTCATCCGGTGTCACGAGCTCGCCGTCGGCCGAGAGGGGAGAGGGCGGCCCCGACTCGATCTCGACGGGGACGGGCGTCGGCTCCTCCGCGACCGCCGCGGGCTCACTGCCGGGACGGTTGAGCAGCACCACCGCGGCGACGAACGCGACGACGCCACTGACGGCCAGCGCCGCTGGCCAGCGCGGGCGCCGGCGGGACGAGCGCGCGGGCCGGCGCGACATGCCGACCGGCGCCGCCTCGGTGGGCTCGTCGGGGGAGTGGGCTGGAGGTGGGGCGGGAGCAGGGCGGGCGGGCGGCTCGTAGGCCGAGGGATCCGCGAGGAACGCCGCGAGGGCCTCGCCGTCGGGCGTGCCGAGCGCGTCGAGGGCCGCGGAGAGCCGGTCGGCGGCGTCGGCCGCGCTCGGCGGCCGGGCGGCCGGGTCCTTGGCGAGCAGCGCCGCCGCGACGCCCGTGAGCGCGTCCGGGACGCGCGGGTCGGCGGCGAGCGCGGCGGTGGGATCGTCGTGAAGGACCGCGTCGAGCGTGTCGGAGGCGCCGTCGCCCGCAAACGGCGCGCGGCCGCTGAGCGCGTGGACGAGGACGGCCCCGAGCGAGAACAGGTCGGACCGCGCGTCGGCCGTCTCGCCGCGGACGATCTCCGGCGCGAGCGTCCCGAGCGTCCCCCGGACCTCGTCGTCCCGGGCGTCGGCGAGCGAGGCGAGCCCGAAGTCGGTCAGCTTGACCGCCCCCTCGGTGCCGACCATCACGTTCCGCGCCGAGACGTCGCGGTGAAGCACGCCGGCCGCGTGGACGGCGTCCAGCCCGAGCGCCGCCTCCCGCGCCACGAGCGCCGCCAACTCGGGCGGCAGCGCGCCGCAGCGGGCGACGACGCCGGCGAGGTCCTCGCCCTCGACCCACTCGGCCACGAGCTGGTCGTCGCCGGCGTGGAGCACGCGGACGACGTTGGGGTGGTCCACCTCGGCCGCGAGGCGGGCCTCCTCGGCGAACCGCGCCCGCCGCTCGGGGTCAGCCGCGTGGAGCCGCTTGAGGAGCACCATCGACCCGGACGCCTTGTCGAACGCCTTGTACACGGTCGCCACCGGACCGCGGGCGATCTCGGCGAACGGGCGGACGTCGGGGGCGTCGGTGACGATGGCAGGGGGGGCGGGGCGACCGAAACGTACGCGTGCGCGCACTGGTGCCGGCACTCCGGGGATCGGCTTCGTCGACGCTCCGCCCGAGGCGGGCCGGGCTAGGCGTCCTCCTCGCCGGCGTCGTCGGCCGCCCACTCTTTGAGGCGGTACTGGATCCACCGGCGCGAGACGCCGAGCGTCCGGGCCGTCGCCGAGACGTTGCCGTCCTGGGCCTCCAGCGTCTGCTCGACCGCGAGGCGCTCGATCTCCTTCATCGTGAGGCCGGGCGCGAGGTCGACCACGTCCTCCGAGGCCGCTTCGGGCAGGCGGAGATCGTCCACCCCGACACGTGCGCCGCGGGCAAGGACGACGGCCCGCTCGACGGTCCCCTCGAGCTCGCGCACGTTGCCGGGCCAGCGGTACCGCCGGAGCGTGTCGAGCGCCTCCTGCGTGAACCCCTCGACCCGCTCGCGCGGCCCGACGGCGTACCGGTCGAGGAAGTGCGTCGCCAAGAGCGGGATGTCGGCGCGGCGCTGGCGGAGCGGCGGCGTCTCGATTCGGATCGTGTTGAGCCGGTACATCAGGTCCTCCCGGAAGTCGCCGTCCTCGACGAGGTCGACGAGCGGCCGGTTCGTCGCCGAGACCACGCGGACGTCGACGCGCCGCGTGGCCGTGTCGCCGACGCGCCGGACTTCTCCCGTCTGCAACACCCGGAGCAGCGCCGTCTGGAGCTTCGGGCTGAGGTCGCCGACCTCGTCGAGGAACACGGTCCCGCCGTCGGCGGCCTCGAAAAGCCCCTTCTTGTCGGTCGCGGCGCCCGTGAACGCGCCCTTCTTGTGGCCGAACAGCTCCGACTCCAGCAGCTCGTCCGGGAGCGAGCCGCAGAACAGGGCCACGAATGGCTGCTCGGCGCGCGGCCCCTCGTAGTGGAGCGCGCGGGCGACGAGCTCCTTGCCCGTCCCTGTCTCGCCCTCGATGAGCACCGTCGCGTCGGTGTCGATCACCCGGCGGAGCGTCTCGTAGAGCGCCTCCATCGCAGGGCTTGTCCCGACGATCTCGTCGAACCCGTGGCGCTCGCGGGCCTCCGCGAGCAGGCGGCGGTTCTCCTCGCGGAGCGCGGCCTCGCGGCGGGCGCCCTCGATGGCGATGGCGGCCTGGTCGGCCACGGCGCGGAGGAACGGGAGGTGCTCGCGGGTGAATCGCCCCCGTGTCTTGACCGCGTCGAGGTAGATGGCGCCGATCTGCCGCGCGCGGAGGCGGAGCGGGACGCACGCGATCGACTGGATGTGCTGGAGCACGACGCTCTCGACCCCACCGTACCGCTCGTCCTCCTCGGCCTGGTAGACGAGGACCGGCTCGCCCGTCCGCAGGACCTCCTGCACCACGCTCGTCGAGAGCGGGCGGACGCCGGCGAGCTCCTCGCCCGAGAAGTTCCGGCTGGCGCGGACCTCGAAGGGCGCGTCGCCGCCATCCGTCTCGAGGAGGACGAACCCGCGCTCGGCGCCGAGCGCGTCGAGCGCCGCGTCGAGCACGGCGTCGAGCACGGCGGCCGGGTCGCGCGCCGAGTTCAGCGCGGCGGCGATCTCAGAGAGCGCCGCGAGGGCGCTCCGAGCGTCCTGAGGGGCCTCCGTGGCCACTACAGGACGACGCTGAAGCCGGCCTCCTTCGACCGGCTCCGGTTGCCGGCCGCGTCGACGATCCAGACCGTCCAGTAGTAGTTGCCCTCGCCGAGCGTCCGCGTCACGTCGTAGCTCGTGACCGAGGCGTCGATCCCCGACTCGCTCTCGAGGAGGCGCGGGATGCCGGCCCCGTCGACCTGGTAGAGGTCGACGCGGTACGTGAACGTGAACGGGATCTGGGCCGGGCGCCACACGAGCGTGGGCGACGGGTCGGAGATGGTCTCCGTCCCCTGGGGCGAGGCCGTGAGCGGCGTCTGCTCGACGACGCGGACGAGCGTCATCGGTGCCCCGGTGCCGACGTTGCCGTTCACGTCCGTGACCTCGATGCGGAGCGGGCGGCCGAGGAACGCCTGGACCTGGCCGCCGGGCAGCTGCGCGGCGTCGAACTTGCCCTCGTAATGCCCTGGGGCCACCTGCGTGAGCGCGATGCGGAAGCCGATGTCGTCGACGACGAGCTCGACGCCGTTCACGTCCGTCGCGCGGTCCCTGTCGGTCACGATGGCCTCGACCTCGAGCTGGAACAGGGACGACTCCTGGACCCACTGCTCGATGTGGACCGTCCGGGCGTTCTGAGTCAGGATCACCGGGAGCGCGTCGAGACGGAAGTCGACCCTCGCCGTCTGGCCGGCGCGCACCGAGACCGTGTCCGTCTCGGTGCGGAGCCCCTCCCCCTCAGCCATGACCACGTACTCCCCCTTCGGGACGCGGTCGATCATGAACTCGCCCATCGCGTTGCTCGCCGTCATTCGCTCGATCCCCCCCCCGCCGAGGGGACGGACGCGCACGCTAACGCCCTCCCGCGCGGGCGTCGATGGGTAGATCCCCCCCACGGAGCCAAGAACCGCGCCCTCGTCCTCGTAGCGCTCGGACTCCGGGTCGAACGGATTGTCGTGCGGCGCCGAGTCCATGCAGCCGGCGAGGGCCAGGATCAGCAGGAGGGCGGTCGGGTAGCGAAGCACGGATGCGACGTCGGGGGGTGTCGAAGATAGGTGCGAGTGGGCCCGCCTCGGCGCCGGGGTGGGCGGGACCGTGGGTGTGGCGTCAACGTCTTCGAGGACGTGAGCGTACCGCGGAGGTGTCGAGCCTCTGCGAAGCCCGTCGACGGGCGGCGACGCACGCTCGGTGCGCGGGGGTGCGCACCGACTGCGCGGGGCCCGAACACGGAGCGCCCCGCCGGGCCGAGGCCGGGCGGGGCGCTGGGGGGACGACTGGGGCGTCGCGACCGGGGCGCTCGTCGGTCAGCTCCGCGTGCGGGACCGCTCGGGGCGGGCGGCCAAGAGTAGGAGCGCGAGGAGAGCCGCCGGCACCGCGAGTTGAAGCGCAAGAACCATGACGTGCGGCGGCTGGTGAACGGGGACAGGGGGACATTCGTAAAGACGCCCTTCGAGTTGCGGAGCGTCGACGAAACCGCCCCATCTGTCGGAGGCATCTGTCGAACGGGCCGACTGGAGCAGTCAATCGCTTCGGGTAACCGCAACAATGGTGCCGCCGGTAACCTCCGCTCCCCCCTTCACCGCCCCCTCATGCCCCGACACGTCACCGCCCCCACCCGCATCCCCGTTCCCGGCGACAAGACCATCAAGGAACACGTCGGCCGGGTGAACACCGGGACCTCGAGCCTCTCGGTCGCCCACATGATCGCGCCGCCGGGATGGCAAGAGCCGGCCCAAGCGCCTGCGTTCGACGAGGTCACGATCGTCGTCCGCGGGACGATGCGCGTCGAGTACGACGGTGGCCACCTGGATGTCGAGGCGGGCGAGACGGTCCTCTGCGAGGCGGGCGAGCGGATCCGGTATCTGAATCCGTCGGAGGCGGACGAGTGCGAGTACTGGGCCATCTGCACCCCCGCCTTCTCGCCGGACGCCGTACACCGCGAGGCGTAGGACGCGACCGACGGGGAGGTCCGTCGGGCACTCGCCACCGTGGGCCCGCGTTCGGCCGGAGATGTCCACAGACTTCTACGCCCGCCTCCTCCCTGTCGATCGCTTCGAGCAACTCGTCGAAGACGCGGCATACACCCCGCTCCCCGCTGACTGGTCCGTCGTGCTGACCGACGTCGTCGGGTCGACCGAGGCCGTCCGGGCCGGCCGCTACCGCGAGGTCAACTACGTCGGGGCGGCGTCGATCGCGGCCGTCCTCAACGCTGCCGGCCGGGCCGACCTCCCGTTCGTGTTCGGCGGCGACGGCGCGACGCTCGTGGTCCCGCCCGAGCACGTCGGCGCCGGGCTCGCCGCGCTGGCCGCCCTCCAGGAGCACGCCCGCGACCGCCTCAACCTTGGTCTCCGCGTCGGGACGGTGCCCCTCCACGCGGTCCGCGCAGCGGGGCACGAGGTGGCCGTCGCCCGGTACCAAGCGTCGGAGAACTACGCGCAGGCGCTCTTCCGCGGGACCGGCCTGGGGTGGGCGGAGGACCAGGTCAAGGACCCCTCGACGTCCGATCGGTGGGCGAGCCGGGCCTCGCCGCGGGAGAGCGACGGGGACCCGTACGAGGGGCTCGAGTGCCGGTGGCAGGACGTCAAGAGCCCGCGAGGCGAGACCGTCTCCCTCCTCATCGAGGCCGTCAGCGATGACCGTGACGTGACGTACCGCGAGGTGCTCGGCCTCATCGGCGAGGTCTACGGCGCCGACTCGGCGCACCCCGTCGCGCTCGACCGGCTCCGGCTGGCGACGACACCGGCCAAGTTCGGCCCCGAGGTCCGCCTTCGGCACCCCGACCGGCCGCTCCGCCGGCGCGCGACGCTGTGGGCGCTCAACGTGATCGGCCGCGTCCTCATTCGGTTCGGCATCGAGACGTCCGAGACCGACTGGGAGCGGTATCCCAAGCTGTTCCGCGCCTCGACCGACTACCGCAAGTTCGATGGCGTCCTGCGGATGGTTCTTGCGGGCGGGCCCGAGGAGCGAGCGCGGCTCGAGGCCGCTCTCGACCGACTGTACGAGGAAGGCCGGCTGGCGTACGGCCTCCACGTCTCCGACCGCGCCGTCCTCACGTGCCTCGTCTACCGGCGGATGGGCCAGCAGGTCCACTTCGTGGATGGGGCCGGCGGCGGCTACACGAGCGCGGCCGTCGGCTTCAAGCGCCGCCGCAAGGCGCTCGCCGGCTGACCGCCTCCACCTCGGCGCCGAGGCGGGCGGGGCCGGCCCGCGCTTGATGTCGCGCCCGTGGGGGCCGATACCCCTCGCGCGCCCACTCGACCCCCGATGGTCCTCACAGAGACCACCCCGCTCGGCCGGCCAGCCGAGTCGCCCGAGACGACCCTCGCCCGGCTCCGCCGCCTCCTCGACGTCAGCGTCGCGCTCAACGCCTACGGCGACACGTCCCGGCTGCTCGACTACATCGCCCAGACGACGACCGACGTCCTCGACTGCGAGGCCGCCTCGATCCTCCTGTTCGACGAGGTCACGGGTGCGCTCCGGTTCGAGGCCGCGACGGGGGTCGCCGGGTCGACGCTCGTCGGAACCGAGGTCCCGCTTCTCGGCAGCTTGGCCGGCACGACGTTCCGAGAGAACCGGATCCTCTACGCCGCCGACACCGACGCCGATGCCCGCCACCACAAGGCGACCGACCGGCGCACCGGCTTCGCCACGCGCTCGCTGGTCGGCGTCCCGATGCGGATCGACGGGAGTCCCGTCGGCGTGCTCCAGGCGCTGAATCCCCGCCGCGAGGCGTTCGACCGGGCCGACGCCGAGGCCCTCCTCATCGTCGCGTCTCAGGCGGCCGTCGCGATCCGGAACGCGCGCCACGAGGCGGCGCTCCGCCGGGCCCACGACCGGCTTTCCGAGCTCGACCGGCTCAAGACCGACTTCATGGCCATCGCCTCCCACGAGCTCCGGACGCCGATCACGGCGGTCCAGGGCTTCGGGGCGATCCTCGCCGAGGAGGTCCGCGGCGACCTCCACGGGTTCGCCGCCGCCGTCGTCAAGGCCGGCGACCGGATGATGGACGTCGTCGAGACCATCGACGTGATGGCCGAGCTCCGCGCGAGGACGGGCGTCCACCCCGGCGCGCTGACGTCCCTGGCGGGCGTCCTGCGGGACGCCGCCGCCGAGTGGGCGCCGCACGCCGAGATCGCCCTCCCGCCCGGACCGCTCCTCGTGGAGGGCGACGGCCGCCGACTCCGGCTCGCGTTCCGCAACCTCCTCCGCAACGCCGTGCAGTTCTCGGCCCCCGACGGCCCCGTCCGCCTCGGCGCCGAGGTGGCCCACGCCGAGGTCCGTGTCGCCGTCGCCGACGAGGGGCGTGGCCTTGACACCCGCGACCTCGAGCGGGTCTTCGAGGCGTACGTCCAGGTCTCGGACCCCGACCACCGCGACCACGAGGGGCTCGGCGTCGGGCTGACGGTCGCCCGCGCGGTCGTGCTCCAGCACGGGGGGCGGCTCTGGGCGGAGAGCCCAGGGCCCGGCCGCGGCGCCACGTTCCACGCCCGGCTCCCGCTGGCCGCCGCCTAGTTCGGGCTCTCGCGGGGAGTCTCGCAGGCAGAAAAGGGGGGGCGCCTGCGTGCAACGTTGGACAGGCACGGCAAACTCGCCCTGCCGTGCACGGAATCGGAGCGGGTCGAAGACGGCGAGGGAAGGGCGTCGGGAGGAACGGACGCCCACGTCATCGACGCTCTCGGTCTCTCGCGACGGAATCCCAACGACCCCGACGCGGTCCTCCGGTGGGTCGACGGCGCCGCGCCCTCGACCCCTCGGCCACATCGCTGGCTCGCTGGGGGATCGTCCACCACCGCGGTCAGCTGTGGGCCGAGTGCCCCGGCCTCGGGAAGGGGACGACGTTCCACCTGTCGCTCCCGCTCCTGGGGTCGTCCGCCTCGGCGTCTCGCCGGGGGGGCGGAGCTTGCGAGCCGAGGCCGCCCGTCCTCGCTGGAGGTGGGACCGGCCCCGCACGGCCGCGCGTAGGCCCCGGCCCGCCCTGCCGTCTCGTGCCGAACCCGTTCCTCTCCGCGCTCGTCGCCGCCGAGCGTGCCGTCGACCATTCCGTCTCTCGCATCCGCCGCCGCTTCGGACTCTGGGACGACCTCCACGTCCTCCCGTACCACGGCCTCGGCAGGCCCGACCGCGTCCGCCTGCTCGGCCGCGTCCTCGACGACGAGGAGGTCGACCACGAAGGAGCGCTGACCCGGTGGGAGAGCGTCCGTCTGAACGCCCGCCGGTTCCTCAGCGACGAGGTGCCCCACGCCCGGCTGGCCGTCACCCTCGGCCGCCGGACCGTCGAGGTGACGACGGACGACGACGGGTTCTACGACCTCGACCTCGCCGCCGATCTCCCCGACGGTCCCCTCTGGCGGGAGGCCGTCGTCCGCCTCCTCGAGCCCGCCGAGGCCGACCGCCCTGCGCCCGAGGTGGTCCACCGTTTCCAGGTGCCGCCTCCCGGCGCCCGGTTCGTCCTCGTCTCCGACCTCGACGACACCGTCGTGCGGACCGGCGCCACCGACAAGATCCGGTTCGCGCGCGTGGTGATGCTCAACAACGCCACCACGCGCGAGGTCTTCCCCGGTGTCGGCGCGTGGTACCGGGCGCTGGGGGAGGAGGGCGGCGTGGCGACGAACCCCGTCGTCTACCTGTCGTCGTCGCCGTGGAACCTGTACCGCCAGTTCGTCGGGACGCTGGAGCACCGCGACGTGCCGCCGGGCGCCGTGTACCTCAAGAACTTCGGCGTCGACCCCGGGGTGTTCATCAAGTCCGGCCACCTCGACCACAAGCTCGCCCGGATCCGCGAGGTGCTGAGCTTCTACCCCGACCTTCCCGCCGTCCTCGTTGGCGACAGCGGGCAGGAGGACGCCGAGATCTACCAGCAGGCCGTCGCCCGGTACCCGGGCCGCGTCCGGGCCGTGTTCATCCGGGACGTGGGCGACCCGGCGCGGACGCGGGAGGTCGACCGGATCGCCCGCGACGTTGAGGCCCGCGGCGTCCCGATGCGCAGGATCGAGACCACGGCCGAGGCCGCCGAGGCCGCCGCCGAGCTGGGGCTGATCGAGGCCCGGGCCGTCGAGCGCGTCCGCGAGGCCGCCGCTCGCGAACGGGGCGAGGTCGACGGGAGCGCCTGACCCGGCCCGCCTCGGCGCCGAGGCGGGCCTACTCGTCCGCCTCGGGCGCGTCGTCCGCGGCTTCGGTGGGGACCGCGTCGCCGTCGGTCGCGAGGATCGCGACGTCCTCCTCGTCCTCGATCACCACGCGGGCCACGTCGGCGATCGCGTCGTGGTCCTTGAGCCGGAGGATGCGGACGCCCTGCGTGTTGCGGCCGTACGTCGAGATGTCCGAGACGGCCATCCGGATCATGATGCCGGCCTCCGTCGCGATCATCAGCTGGTCGTCGTCGAGCACGCTCTTGAGCGCCACGAGGGGGCCCGTCTTCGCCGTCGTCTTCTGCGCGAGGACGCCCTTGCCGCCGCGGCTCTGGAGGCGGAACGTGTAGTTCGAGTTCGTCTCGCCGTCCTCGCCGCCTTCTTTCAGCGTCTCGACCGGCGTCCGCTTGCCGAAGCCGTTCTGCGAGATCGTCAGCACCTGGGCGCCGTCGCGGCGCACGGCGATCATCCCGACGATCTGCTCGCCGTCGGGGAGCTTCATGCCGCGCACGCCGCGGCTCTTCCGGCCCATCGACCGGACGTCCGACTCGTGGAACCGGATGGCCTGGCCCTCTGACGACCCCAGGAGGATCTCCGTGCCGCCATCCGTGAGGTGCGCCTCGATGAGCTGGTCGCCGTCGACGATGTCGATCGCGATGATGCCGGTCACGAGCGGCCGCTTGAACGCGCTGAGCGCCGTCTTCTTGACGAGCCCCTGCTTCGTCGCCATCGTGACGAAGTGGTTCTCGAGGAAGTCGTCGTCGCGGAAGTCCTCCTTCTTGAGCGCGATGACGGCGCGGACGCGGTCCTCGGCGTCGATCTGGATGAGGTTCCGGATCGAGCGGCCCTTCGCCGTCCGCGAGCCCTCCGGCACGTTGTAGACCCGGAGCCAGTAGCACTGGCCGTGGTCGGTAAAGAAGAGGAGGTAGTCGTGGGCGCCGGCCGTGAACAGGTGTTCCACGAAGTCCTCGTCGCGCGTCCCCGTCCCGCGGTGCCCGGTCCCGCCGCGGTTCTGCGACCGGTACTCGTCGATGGCCGTCCGCTTGATGAGGCCCTGGTTCGTGATCGTCACCACGACGTGCTCGTCCTCGATGAGGTCCTCGAGGTCGATGTCCCCGCCGCCCATGATGTCGATCTCCGTCCGTCGCGGGTCGGCGTACTTCTCGGCGACCTCGCGGAGCTCGTCCGCGATGATCTGCATGCGGAGGTCGCGGGAGGCGAGGATGGCCTGGAGCCGCTCGACCTCTTGGAGGATGTCGCGGTACTCGGCGGCGATCTTGTCGCGCTCCAGCCCGGTGAGGCGGCTGAGGCGGAGGGCGAGGATGGCGTCGGCCTGGGCCGAGCTGAGCCACGGCTGCGGCGTGAAGTCCTCCCGCGAGAGCGCGTAGCCCGTCGCCTCGCGCTCGCCGGTGATCTCCACCGGCGACCGCTCCGGCAGCCCGAGGCGGTCGCGCTGCTCGGCCGAGAGCCGCTGCGGGTAGACGCCCCGCATGAGGTTGACCTTGGCCGCGTCGGTGTCGGCGGAGTGGCGGATGATCGAGATGACCGCGTCGAGGTGGTCGAGCGCGATCGTCAGGCCCTCCAGGATGTGCGCCCGCTCCTCGGCCTTGCGGAGCTCGAACTCCGTCCGCCGGACGACGATCTCGTGACGATGATCGACGTAGTGCCGAATCATGTCCTTCAGCCCCAGCGTCTTCGGCCGACCGCCCACCAGGGCGATCATGTTCATGCCGAAGGTCTGCTGGAGCTGGGTGTACTTGAACAGCTGGTTCTTCGTGACCTCCGGGACCGCGTCACGGCGGAGCTCCATCACGATCCGCATCCCGTCGCGGTCCGACTCGTCGCGGAGGTCGGCGATGCCGTCGACCTTCTTGTCGCGGACGGCGTGGGCGATCTTCTCGATTAGTGTCGACTTGTTGACCTGGTACGGGATCTCGGTCACCACGAGCGCCTCGCGCCCGACGCCGTCGCCGCCGCGGCGCTTGATCTCCTCCTCGTGCATCTTGGCGCGCATCACCACGCGCCCGCGGCCCGTCCGGTACGCCTCGCGCACGCCGCCGACGCCGTAGATCACGCCGCCCGTCGGGAAGTCGGGGGCCGGGATGTGCTCCATGAGCACGTCGAGCTCGACCTCCGGGTCCTCGATGTACGCCACGATCCCGTCGACGAGCTCGCCGAGGTTGTGCGGCGGGATGTTCGTCGCCATCCCGACCGCGATGCCGGAGGCCCCGTTCAGGAGGAGGTTCGGGAGCGCCGCCGGCAGGACCGACGGCTCGTTCAGCGACCCGTCGAAGTTGGGCGTGTAGTCGACGGTCTCCTTGTCGAGGTCGCGGAGCAGTTCCTCCGAGAGCCGCGTCAGGCGGGCCTCGGTGTAGCGCATGGCCGCCGCCGAGTCGCCGTCGATCGAGCCGAAGTTGCCCTGCCCGTCGACGAGCGGCCCGCGGACGTTGAAGTCCTGGGCCATCCGGACGAGCGCGTCGTAGACCGACTGGTCGCCGTGCGGGTGGTACTTGCCGAGGACCTCGCCGACGATGCGCGCCGACTTCTTGTGGGCCCGACCGGCGGCCAGCCCCAGCTCCTGCATGCCGTAGAGCACGCGCCGCTGGACCGGCTTGAGCCCATCGCGGACGTCGGGCAGCGCCCGGCTCACGATCACCGACATCGAGTAGTCGATGTAGGAGGACTTCATCTCCTCCTCGATGTTGATCGGGATGATGCGCGAGGCGCTGTCGGGGATCTCAGCCATGGGGCGAAAACAGGGGCGGGGGGATCTCGGCGAAGATACCGAAAGCCAGCGACGCCGACCTGTCACAGGGCACCCTCTGACCTGCCTCGGCGGGGACTTCGACGGCACCTCACGGACCGCCCTTGGGGGAAACCCTCACGCACTTTCGGCGCGGATGGCTGCGGCTCCGCCTCGAAGCTGTGGTACCCTTTTCCCCCGCTTCTCCTGCTCGCCATGGATTCCGCCCCGACGAACGGCGCTCGCGTCCGCATCCTCATCGTCGACGATCACCCCATCGTCCGCCAGGGGCTCGAGCGGCTCGTCGAGCGCGAGCCCGACCTCGAGATCGTCGCCGAGGCCGCCACGGCCGACGAGGCGCTGGGGGTGATCGACTCGGAGGAGGTCGACTTCGTCGTGCTCGACATCGGGCTCAAGCAGGGGTCGGGCCTCGACGTGATCGGCCAGATCCGCGCGCGCCGCGACGACCTGCCCGTCCTCGTCCTGTCGATGCACCAGGAGCGGTTCTACGCCGAGCGGGTGCTCCGCAACGGGGCCCAGGGCTACGTCATGAAGCAGGGCGACCCGAGCGAGATCATCCCGGCCATCCGGCGGATCCTGTCCGGGGACCTCTACCTCAGCCCGGCCCTCGCCGACGAACTCGTGCGCCGGGCCGTCGAGGGCCCCGAAGAGAGCCGCCCGCCCGCCGAGCAGTTGTCCGATCGCGAGGCCGAGGTCGTTCGCCTCATCGGTGGCGGGATGTCGACGCGTGAGATCGCGGGGGAGCTCAACCTCTCGGTCAAGACCATCGAGAGCTACCGCGCCAACGTCAAACGGAAGCTGGGGCTCCGGAGCGGCGCCGAGCTGGCCCGCTTCGCCTACGACTGGACGAGCCGGTCGATGGGCGTCACGGCGGGGTAGGGCGAGCGACAGCGTCCGCCTCGGCGCGGCGTCGGTCCGAGCGGTTCGGCCCGGACGACCGAGGCGGGCGGAGTTGAGGCCGCGTCCCCGCCGGCCGATACCCCGGCGGAACTCCTCGCACCGCCATGCGCCTCCTCGGCCTTCTCGTCGCCCTCGCCGCCGTTGCGGCGCCCGCCTCCGCCCAGCAGCGGTTCGTCCAGGCCTGCGCCGCGTCGCCCGACGTCCAGCAGGTTGAGGGGATCGACGCCGGCCAACTCTGCGGCTGCGTCGCCGAGCGGACGATCGCCCGCGGCATCCCGGCCGCCGACCTCGACCGGAGCATCGAGTACTCCTCCGCCGACCTCGCCTCCGCGCCGGACGAGATCCGCGCCGTCGCCGAGGCGGCGATGGAGGCGACCGTGCCGTGCGCGCTGGCACAGGCCGGAGTCACCGAGGCGATGATGGACGGCGTTGCAGCGGCTTCCCCGGCTCCGGAGGCCCCCGCGGCCTCGGCCGTGACGGGGACGCCCGTGCCGATGCCCGCCGAGCCCGCGCCGACGGTGTACTCGGGCCTCCGCACGGGGGACGGGACGGGCTCCGTCCGCGTCGAGCAGGAGGGGAAGGGCGGCGCCATCCGGATCCTCGGCGAGTGAGCGGGGGGCACCCCGCCGTGTCAGCCGTGCCGATGAGATTTAGCGGGCCCGCCGCGCAGGTCGCGCGGGGCGAGGCGTAGGTTGGACCCGCCGCACACGTCGCGGCGTCCCCTTCTGCCCGTCCTCTCAGCCCGACCCATGCCCCGGCCCACGCCCCGTCGTACGAAGATCGTCTGCACGCTCGGCCCGGCCGTCGCCTCCCGCGAGGGCGTCCGCGCGCTCATCGGGGCCGGGATGGACGTGGCCCGACTCAACTTCTCGCACGGCTCGCACGACGATCACCGCGAGATGATGGAGATCGTCCGCGAGGAGGCGAAGGCGGCGGGGCGCGTGGTCCCGATCCTCCAGGACCTCCAGGGGCCGAAGATCCGGCTCGGCAAGGTCAAGGACGGCGGCGTGCTCATCCACAAGGGCGCGCCGCTCGTGCTCACGAGCGAGCGGATGGACGAGGGGACCGCCGAGCGGTGCTACGTGAGCTACGACGCGCTCGCCGAGGAGGTCTCCGAGGGCAATCGGATCCTCCTCGACGACGGCCACCTCGAGCTCGTCGTGACCCGCGTCGACGGCAACGACGTCCACACCGAGGTCGTGGTGGGCGGGCCGCTGCGGAGCCGGAAGGGCGTCAACCTGCCGAAGCTCAAGACGGCCCGGCCGTCGCTCACCGACAAAGACCTCGCGGACCTCGCCTTCGGGCTCGACCACGACGTCGACTTTATCGCCCTGTCGTTCGTCCGCTCGGGGTCCGACGTCGAGGACATCAACCGGCGCATCCGGGCCGCTGGCAAGGACATCCCGGTGATCTCGAAGATCGAGAAGCCCGAGGCCGTCGACGACTTCGAGGCGATCCTCGCGGCGACGGCCGGCGTGATGGTGGCCCGCGGCGACCTCGGCATCGAGATCCCGATGCAGGAGGTCCCGATCGTCCAGAAACAGCTCATCCGGGCCTGCCTCGAGGCGGCCAAGCCGGTCATCACGGCGACCCAGATGCTCGAGTCGATGATCGAGAACCCGCGCCCGACGCGGGCCGAGGCGACCGACGTCGCGAACGCCGTGCTCGACGGGTCCGACGCGGTCATGCTCTCGGGCGAGACGGCGGCCGGGAAGTACCCCGTCGAGGCCGTCCGGATCATGGACGAGATCGTTCGTCAGGCTGAGGCCAACCGGCGCGTGCTCGGCGGGCGACAGGCCATGGAGGCGGTCTCCGACGCCGCGCAGCCCGTCTCCGACGCCGTCTCGTACACGGCCGTCCGGCTGGCCGACGAGACCCGCGCGGAGGCCATCTGCTGCCTGACCCACTCGGGCTCGACGGCCCGAGCGATCGCCAGCCACCGGCCCGGCGTCCCGATCTACGCCTTCACCGACGACGAGGCGGCGCTCGGCCGGATCGCCCTGACGTGGGGCGTCGAGCCCATCGCCATCGGGTTCCAGGAGCACACCGACGACGGCGTCCGGACGGTCCACCAGCAGCTCCTCGAGCGGGGCGACTACGAGCCCGGCACGCGGATCGTCATCACGGCCGGGCTCCCGCTGCCGGCCATGGGGCTCACGAACATGGTCCACGTGTCGTCGCTGGGCGAGGACTGGGTGTAGGGGATCGGGCGAGGCACGACCCGGCACAGGAGGATTAGGGAGGAGTCGAACGCGACGCCGTGCCGAGGCGCGTCGGTTTGCCCGAGGTGGTCCGCCTCGGCGTCGAGGTGGGAGGGGGCGAGGGAGGAACGGGGGGCGGTGGCGGCCCGTTGAGATCGGCCCCTCTTTCTCCCGTCCCCCACTCATGGCCCGCTTCCTCTGCGCCGTCCACGCCACCGACGGCGCCCCCCGTGCCTACGCCATCGTCGAGGTCCTCGGCGACGGCTCGGCCCCGACCTACGCCGTCCGCGACCTCCGCCGCGTCACCGGTGACGACCCGCTCCGCGCCGTCCTCGACGCGATCGGGAGCGAGAAGCAGTATGCCGGGCAGACGACGCTCGTGACGTCGGGCGGCCAGGCCGTCGCCGACGCGTTCCACGAGATCGGCCCGAGCGCCGTCGCCGTCCACGTCGGCTCCGGCGATTCGGACGCCCACGACGTTCCGGCGCAGGTCCTCGTCGACACGTTCGAGCGGCTCTACCGCGACGGCGCCATCGACGCTCCAGGCTCGCTCGATGCGGCCTCCGAAGCCATCGAGGCGATGTACGCCTCCGCCGACCTCGAGGCCGCCGCGCCGGATTCCGACCGCGACGCCGAGGGCGACCTCGACGACGACGGGACCGACGGCCCGGACGCCGTCGTCGTCGAGCAGTCCGGCTCGGCCGCCAACACGTCGACGGAGGTCATCAAGGCCCCGATCACGGCCAACGAGGCGAGCGCTGCCGCCGTGGATGCCCGTGAGCCGCAGGCCCGCATCGCGTCCGCGACCGGCGGGGAGGTCGACCTCGGCGACCACGAAGACGTGGCGCTCGCGCTCGCGCTAGCGTGCTGGTACGGAGAGGCCTCCCGCGACGACCTCCCCCAGACCGACAAGGCCGACGAGGCGCTCGCCAACCGCGTCAACCGCCCGACGCGCCGGAACTAGCCCCGGTGATTCAGAGTCGCGCCCCGCCGGTCCGCCTCGGGGAGTCGCCCGACGTGGGCCGAGTCGGACTAGAGGCCGGAGCCGGCGGGCTCGACGGGGAACTGGGGGCGCGGCGGCGGCTTCGCGGCCGGCTGGCGGACGGCCTCCCACACGAGGTGCTGGAGGTCGGGCAAGATGAGCCGGTGGAGCGCGAGGTCGACGGCGGCCGTCGAACCGGGGCAGCAGAACAGGAGCGTCTCGGGGTCGCCGTCCTCGGGTCCGTAGAGCCCAGCCGTCGCCCGCGAGAGCATCGCCGCGGCGCCGATCTCGTCGTACGACAGCATCCGGAACAGCTCGCCGAAGCCGGGCAGGGGCTTCTGGATCAGCCGGTCGGCGACCTCGATGGTCCGGTCGCGGCGCCCGATGCCGGTCCCGCCCGTGGTGATGACGGCCTCGACGCGGCCGGCGAGGTGGAGCAGGACGGCCCGGATGGCCTCGCCGTCGTCGGGCACGATCCGGTAGAACTCGAGCGTGTGGCCGGCCTCGCGGACCCCGTCGCAGAGGAGCTTCCCGCTCGTGTCGTCGGCCTCGGTGCGGGAGTCGGAGGCGGTGACGACGGCGCAGGCGACGGGCGTGTCGCGGGCGAGCGTACGGTGGAGGTCGGCGGACATGCGGGGGTGAGCGTGGGGCCGCTCTCACCCCGGGCCGGCACCGTCCGTTCCTGCGTTCTCCCCGAACCAGCGCGGCGGGTCGTGTCCGTGGCCGCCCCACGGGTTGCACCGGAGGATGCGCCACGCGGCGAGGATCGTGCCCCGGACGGCGCCGTACTCGCGGAGCGCTTGGACCGCGTATTCCGAGCACGTCGGGGTGTAGCGGCACGACGCCGGGAGCCACGGCGAGATGGCCCCCTGGTACAGTCGAACGAGCCCGACGAGCGCCAGACGCGGAAGACGCCAGAGGGTGGGGAGCACGGACACGATGGGGAGAGCGTGGGACCGGACAACGGGCCCCACGCTCTACGTCCTACGCCCTAGGCGTAGATCCCCCGCATCTTCAGCGCGCCGGCCACCTTCTCGATGGCGATCACGTACGCACCGATCCGCATGGACGTGTCGTAGCGCTCGGCGGCGTCGTAGACGCGGTCGAAGGCGGCGCGCATCATCCGGTCGAGCCGGCGGTTCACGCGGTCCTTCGTCCAGAAGTAGCCCTGGCGGTCCTGGACCCACTCGAAGTACGAGACGGTCACGCCGCCCGCGTTGGCGAGGATGTCCGGGATGACGAGGACGCCGTTCTGCTGGAGGATCTCGTCGGCGTTCGGCGTCGTGGGGCCGTTGGCGCCCTCGGCCACGATCTTGGCCTTGACGTCGGCCGCGTTCTTGGCCGTGATCTGGTTCTCCTTGGCGCACGGCGCCAGCACGTCGACGTCGAGGGTGAGGAGCTCCTCGTTCGAGATCGTCTCGGCGCCGTCGAAGCCGGCGAGCGACCGGCCGTGCTCGGCGGCGTACTCGATGGCCGCGTCGACGTCGATCCCCTTCGGGTTGTAGTACCCGCCGGAGACGTCGCTGACGGCGACGATCGTGCAGCCCTGCTCGCGGAGGAGCTGGGCCGCCACCGACCCGACGTTGCCGAAGCCCTGGACGGCGACCGTGGCCTGGCCCGGGCGCATCCCGAGGCGGTCCATCGCGCCGAGCGTCGTCGTCATGACGCCGCGGCCGGTCGCCTCGCGCCGGCCCTCGGAGCCGCCGATGAGGAGCGGCTTGCCGGTCACGACGGCCGTCTCGGTGCGGCGGGCGTGCATCGAGTACGTGTCGAGCAGCCACGCCATGACCTGCTCGTTCGTGTTCATGTCGGGCGCCGGGATGTCCTTGTCCGGCCCGAACACGTCGAGGAGGTTGGCCGTGTAGCGCCGCGTGAGCCGCTCGATTTCGCCGGCCGACATCTCGGACGGATCGCAGCAGACGCCGCCCTTGGCCCCACCGAACGGGACGCCGACGACGGCGCACTTCCACGTCATCCACGCGGCCAGCGCCTTGACCTCGTCGACGTGGACGTCGGGCGCGAACCGGATGCCGCCCTTCGACGGCCCGAGCACCTCGGAGTGGATCACGCGGTAGCCCTCGAACACCTTGAGCCGGCCGTCGTCCATCACGACCGGGATGCTCGTGATGTGGATCCGAGTGGGCGAACGGAGGACGTCGTAGAGGCCGGGGTCGAGCTTGAGGAGGTCGGCGGCGACGTCGAACCGCTCCATCATCGACTGGAACGGGTTCTCCTTGTCGACGGGCGGGGCGGGCTCTTGGTAGATCGCGCGCGTCTCGACGTCGCGCTTGAACGGGGTGGCGGGCATGGCGTCCCGGCGGACCGGGGGAGGGCGGGGGGAGGGCGCCCGGAAGGTAGAGCGCGGAAGCGCTTCCGAACAGGCGGAACAGGAAACTACCCCGCCTATCGGTGGGCACGCCGCTCCGTTCCATCTCCGCGAGGCGTTCATGGATCGGAGGGCTTCGGGGCCCGGAAATGGCGCATCTCGACTCCCACCGGAGTTGGCGAAGGGGCCCCGGTGGGCCCACCTTCCAGCCTTCACCGACGCGTCCCGTGACCCGCCAGCAGCTCAAAGACCTCGCTCAGCTCTCGCGCTCGAAAGGCCGCCGCCAGCAGGGGCGGTTTCTGGTCGAGGGCGTCCGGTCGGTCGAGGCGGCCGTCGACGCGGGGGCGCCGGTCGAGGCGGTCCTCGTCACGGCCGAGGCGGCCGGGGACCACCGCGTCGCGGCACTTCTGGAGCGGACGGGCGCGGTCGTCCACACGGTCGCGGCGCGCGATCTCGACCGGGTCGGCGATGCGCGCACGTCGCAGGGCGTCCTCGCCGTGTCGCGGTCCGTCGTCGGCGACGGCGCGGGCCCGGTCGACGCGCCCGTCCTCTTGCTCGACGGCGTACAGGACCCCGGCAACGTCGGCGCCCTCGTACGGACGGCCGCGTGGTTCGGCGTCAGCACGGTCGTCGGCGACGAGGACACGGCCGACTTCGAAAACCCCAAAGCGGTCCGTGCCTCGATGGGTGGGATTTGGGACGTGGCGTTGGTCCGGGTGCCCGACCTCGGGGCCAGCCTCGACCGACTCGCCGGCGACGGCGTCGCGCTGTGGGGCGCCGACCTCGGCGGCACGTCCGTTACCGAGTGGGCGCCGGGACGCTCGGCCGCGCTCGTCATGGGGAGCGAGGCGCACGGACTGTCCGACGCAGTCGCCGAGCGGCTCCGGCACTCGGGCGGCGGCCTGGTCCACATCCCCGGCGCGGAGGGCGCGCGGGGCGTCGAGTCGCTCAACGTGTCGGTGGCCGGCGGCGTGCTGCTGGCGCGCTGGCTCGGCTAGATCCGCGTGGTCGTGGCCTCCGGCAGCGGGCGGCGCGTGACGCCGTCCGTCATCCAGCAGCCGTCGAACAAGCCGCCGTCCTGGCGCGAGAGGATGAACACGTAGACCGCCCGGCGGCCGTCGTCGTGCGTCAGCGTCACACGCTGGGCGGCCCGGTCGTCCTCGACCGCGATCCGCCCGAAGTCGGCCCGCGCGAAGTCGAGCATGTCGCCGTAGACGGGCCCTTTGACCATCGCGGCGAACCGGTCGAGGGGCCCCGTCGCCACCTGGTTGGCCGGCGACGCGAACCGGAAGGCCGTCTCGATGCCGGCGTCGGGAGACGGGTCGTCGTTGCGTTGGAGCGCCTCGACCTGGATGCGGACGACCTCGGCCGGCGTGAGGTCGGGCGAGGGCTCGGGCCCGCCGTCGGCCTGCCCGGCCAGGAGGAGCGCGGCGGGAAGGAGCAGCACGGCGAGGGCGGCAGTGACGGGGTGGACGGTCGGCATGGGAGTCGGCGCGGGCGACGGGTGCAGTGACGCGAGCGGGCCCAGCCTGGTCCCCCGCGCCCGGATATGGGGGATGGTCTGACATGAGCGCGCCGACCTTCACCGGGACGCGCGCTCGGATCCCGCCCGGCCGCCGCGCGTCCCCGGTCCTCACCGACTGCCCGCCATGGAGTCCCGCGTCCGCCGCGCGACCGTCACGTCGTACGACCCCGCCCGCCTCGGGGAGGCCATGCGCGCGGCGTTCGCCGACGACTCCGCCAGCACGTTCCTGTGGCCCGACCCCGAGACGCGCGACGAGGGGCTGCGTTGGTACTACGGCGTGCTGGTGCCCCGGCTCGGCTTCGGTGGCGGGCGCGTCTACGTGGCCGAGAGCGGGGCCGGCCAGTCGGTGTGGATCGCCCCCGGGAACGGCATCACGGTCCCTGCCGCGGTACGGGCCGGCGCACTCCGGTTCGTCTCGCGGTTCGGCGTCGCGGCGTCGCTCCGCCTCAAGCGGCTGGCCGACACCATCGACGCGCTCCGTGCCGAGGCGGCCCCACCCGGCCACTGGTACCTCCTGCTTCTCGGCGTCGACCCCGAGGCGCAGGGGACCGGCCTCGGCGAGGCCCTCATGGCCCCGCTCTTCGAGGAGGCCGACGTGAACCGCCGCGCGGTCTACCTCGAAACGTCGACGCCGTCGAACCTCCCGTACTACCGACGGCACGGGTTCGAGGTCGTCGGCGAGCGCCGGGTGCCGGGGGCACACCGGTACTGGGGGATGGCCCGCCCTCCGGTGTAGCTTGCAGGATGGAGATCCCTGCCATCCAAGGCCTGAAGGTCGAGTCGTCGCTGATGCCGCTGGAGAAGCCGTCGCAGCTCGGCGAGCGCCAGCAGCGCCTCCGCATCGGCGTGCCGAGCGAGTCCGGCAACGCGGAGCGCCGCGTCGCGCTCTCGCCCTACGCCGCCGCGCTCCTCGTCTCGACGGGCCACGAGGTCCGGATCGAGGCCGGGGCCGGGGCCGAGGCCCAGTTCAAGGATTCCGAGTACGCCGACGCCGGGTGCGACGTGGTCGACTCCGCGGCGCAGGTCTACGGCGAGAGCGACCTCATCGCGAAGGTCTTCCCCCCGCGGGCCGACGAACTCGACCTCATGCGCGAGCGGCAGGTCCTGATCTCGGCCCTCCACCTCGGCGGCCTCGAGGCCGAGACGCTCCGCCGGCTGATGGACCTCAAGGTCACCGGCATCGGCTTCGAGTTCATCGCCGACTCGGACGGGACGCTCCCGATCGTCCGGATGATGCACGAGATCTCGGGGTCGATGGCAGTCCAGACCGCGGCCCGGCTCCTGGAGTCGTCGGAGGGCGGGCGCGGCGTGATGCTCGGCGGGATCTCCGGCGTCCCTCCGGCGACGGTCGTGATCCTCGGGGCCGGCGTCATCGGCGAGTGGGCGGCGCGGACGGCCATCGGGTTCGGGGCCCACACGATCGTCCTCGACACGGACCTCACGGCGCTCCGGGCCATCGAGCACGTCCTCGACCGCCGCGTGACGACGGCCATGGCCAACCCGACCTACGTCGAGAGCGCCGTCAAGACGGCCGACGTCGTGATCGGCGCGGCCATGTCGATGGGCCAGCGCTCGCCTGTCGTGGTGACCGAGGAGATGGTGGCCACCATGCGGCCCGGCTCCGTCGTGGTCGACCTTGTCATCGACCAGGGCGGGTGCGTCGAGACGAGCCGACCGACGACGCCCTCGGACCCGACGTTCGTGTGCCACGGCGTCGTCCACCACTGTCTCCCGAACCTCCCCAGCGCCGTCGCGCGGACGGGCACGTTCGCGCTCTCGAATGCGCTCACGCCGTACCTCCTCGATATCGGCGAGGCCGGGAGCATCAACGACGCGCTGTGGTCGAACGTGAGCCTCCGCACGGGCGCCTACGTCTACCGCCGGCACCTCACCAAGAAGAGCCTCGCGGCCATGTTCAACATGCCGCACCGGGACATCGAGCTCCTCATCGCGAGCGGGATCTGAGGCGGCCCATCGGCGACGGTCCGGGCCGGGTCGTTCCGCCTCGGCGCCGAGGCGGGCGGAGCCGATCCGGTGGTGACGCGGCCGTGAAGACCGCGACGGGAGCGAGAGCGCGGCGCTCCGGGCTGGCAGTCCGTGACGGACAGAGGCACCTTCCACGCGCCACCTTCCACCGACCGCTGTGAGTCCCGAACGAGCCGTCGCCCTCCGCGCCGAGGTCGACCTCTCCGCCATCCGCCACAACGTCCGCCAGCTGGCGGGGCGGGGCGAGATCATGGGCGTCGTTAAAGCCGACGGATACGGGCACGGGGCGGTCCCCGTCTCACGGGTGCTGATCGAGGAGGGCGTCGGGTGGCTGGCCGTGGCGACGGTCCCCGAGGCCGCCGAACTTCGCGAGGCCGGCGTCCAGACGCGGATCCTCGTGCTCGCAGCGCCGCTGCCCGACTACCTGCCGGCCTACGAGGCCTTGGGCCTGGACGCCGTCGTGTCGTCCGTCGAGGTCGCGGACGCCGTGATCGGGCGCGCGCCGTTCGTGCCGGTCCACGTCAAAGTCGACACTGGGATGCACCGCCTCGGCGTGCCCCCGGAGGAGGCCGCCGGCACGGTCCGCCGGCTCACCGAGGCGGGCGTGGAGGTGGTGGCCGTCTGGACCCATCTCGCCACGGCCGACGCCGACGACCCCGGCTTCGCGCTCGAGCAGGTCCGCCGGTTCGACGGCGTGCTCCGGGACCTCGGCGCCGACGCCCCGCCGCTCGTCCACGTGGCGAACGGGCCGGCGCACGTCCGGCTCCCGCCGCTCACGTCGCGGCCCGCGCTGGTCCGCCTCGGCGGCGTGCTCTACGGGCTCGACTCCGACCGCGCGATGACGCCCGATACGGTCGACCTCCGGCCGGCGATGCGTCTCGTCTCCCGCGTCGTCCACCTCCAGACTGTGCCGCCGGGGGAGTCGGTCAGCTACGGGCGGACGTGGACGGCCGAGCGGCCGACGGTCATTGCCACGCTGGCCGTCGGGTACGCCGACGGAATCCCCCGCGCGCTCTCCAACCGGGGCGCGGTCGGCATCCGCGGCGCGCGGTATCCCATCGTCGGGCGCGTGTGCATGGACATGACGATGGTGTCCCTCGGCGACCCCGACGGGGCGGGCCGTGAGGTCCGCCGCGGGGACGAGTCGGTCCTGTTCGGGCGGGGCGGGCCGTCGGCCGAACAGACCGCGGCGGCTGCTGGGACCATCCCCTACGAGTTGACGACGGGCCTCACCCGTCGCGTGCCTCGCATCGTCTCCGACGGGTGACACGGGCGGAGGATGCCGGATGCGGACCCGGGATCGGGTTGTGTGAAGGCGGGGCAGAACCCGAGCGCGCCCGCCGTGTATATCGCAGAGCGCCCTCGGTTTGAGGGTTCCCCTCACCCGATCACCCAACCCTCGCCCCATGGCTACCTCCACTCCCCAGGAGATCACCATCCTCGTCGTCGACGACGAAGAGGACGTCGTCGAGATCATCTCCCACTTCCTCCGTGAGGAGGGCTACAACGTCCTCACCGCCCACGACGCCGACGAGGCCCTCTCGAAGGCGAGCCCCGACGTCGACGCCATCGTGCTCGACGTGATGCTCCCCGGCATGAGCGGGTTCGAGATCGCCAAGCGGCTCCGCGGCCGCGTCGAGACGGAGAAGATCCCGATCATCATGCTCACGGCGAAGACGGAGGAGACCGACCAGCTCGAGGGCCTCGCCAACGCCGACCAGTACCTCACGAAGCCGGTCAGCCCGCAGGTCGTCCTCGCCAACATCCGGGCGGTCCTCCGCCGGACGGGCACCGAGGAGAGCAAGACGCTCTCGGTCGCCGGCCTCACGATCTACGAGGACGAGTACCGGGCCACGCTCGACGGCGACGACCTCGGCCTGACGCTGACCGAGTTCGAGCTCCTCCGCTACCTCGTCCGCCACCCGCGCAAGGCGTTCACGCGCCAGCAGCTCCTGGAGACGATCTGGAAGGACGCCATGATGGTCACCGAGAGGACGGTCGACGCGCACATCAAGAACCTCCGCGAGAAGCTCGGCGAGTTCGCCAAGCACATCCAGACGGTCCGCGGCGTCGGCTACCGGTTCGTCGAGGAAGCCGAAGCCGAGGCCTGAGGAGAGGGCCTAGGGGGCGGGGCGGTTCGCCTCGTGCCCCTTGCCCCGTCCCCTTCGCCCGTTCACCATGCGCTGGCGCAACGTCCGCGAACTGCTCTACCCGCGTCGGGCCTCGACCCAGACGTGGATGATGCTGACGTTCGCCCTGTTCGTGGGGCTGGCCGTCGTGGGCGTCGGGCTGTACTCGTTCCTGATCCTCCGCGGGCAGGTGCGGGACGCGGCCCGGCAGACGCTCCGCGAGGAGGCCGAGCGGTTCGCGGTCCAGCTCGAGGCCGAGCCGGACCGGACGGCCATGCTCGACCTCGGCCAGCAGATCGCCCGGCTGACGCAGATCGACGTGGCCCTCGCCACGCGCGACCGGGTCATCGGTGACTTCGGCCCGTCGACCGAGGCGGACGGACTCGGGGAGGCGACGCCGTTTTTCGAGCGCGAGGAGGTCGTCGAGGCGCTCGCGGCCGCCGACGACGTCGGGTTCGCCGAACGGCGTGGGCCGGACGGCGGGGCGCGGCTCTACCTCGCGCTGTACCGGCCCCAGACGGGTCTCCTGATCCGCCTCGGGGAGCCGGTGCCCCAGCTCCTCCGGGCGATCCAGTCGCTCCAGGCGGCGCTCACGATCGGGATGGCGCTCGCGCTCCTGACCGCGCTCATCGGCGCGTGGCTGGCGGCGCGGCAGGTCACGCGCCCGCTCGTCGCCATCACGCGGAGCGCGCAGCAGATCAACGAGGGCGACCTCGACGGCCGGATCTCGGTCAAGACGCGGGCCGCCGAGTTCCAGGACCTCGCCCGGAGCCTGAACCACATGGCCGGCCGGTTCCGCGCCGACATCCACGAGCTCCAGCGGATGCAGCGGGTCCAGAACGAGTTCATCGGGAACGTCTCGCACGAGGTCAAGAACCCGATCTTCGCCGTGTTCGGCTACCTCGAGGCGCTCGCTAGCGAGTCGCTCCCGGCCGAGCAGCGGAAGCGGTACGCGCAGAAGGGGCTCGCCAACCTCCAGCGGCTCAACACGCTCTTCTCGGACCTCATCGAGATCGCCAAGCTGGAGTACCGCGAGGACCAGATCCGGCCGACCGCGTTCGACCTCCAGGACCTCATCGGGGAGATCGGCGAGATGCTCGACCCGAAGGCCGAGGCGAAGGGCCTCGAGCTGACCTACGACAACGACGCCCTCTGGGTCGAGGCCGACCGGAACCGGATCCGCCAGGTCCTGACCAACCTGATCGACAACGCCATCGCGTACTCCGACGAGGGGACCGTCAAGTGCCGGATGCGGCGCCACCTCGACAAGGCGCGCGTGGAAGTCGTCGATACGGGCCGTGGGATCCCGGAGGACCACCTCGACCGGATCTTCGAGCGGTTCTACCGGGTCGACGCGGCGCGCTCCCGGAAGGAGGGCGGGACGGGGCTCGGGCTGGCTATCGTCAAGCAGATCCTGGAAGCCCACGGCTCGACGATCCACGTCGAGAGCACGAAGGGCCGGGGCACGCGGTTCTGGTTCGAGCTCCCGCTCGCGGAGACGGCGGGCGGCGACGGCGCCGTGACCCAGGCCAAGACCGAGACCGCCTGAGTGCCGCGGCCGTCGTCGCTCAAAAACCTCGGGCCGAAGAGTGACGAGATGCTCGCGGCCGTCGGGATCGAGACGGCCGACGACCTCCGCGAGGTGGGCGCGGCGATGGCCTACCGGATGATGCGCCACCGCTTCGGACCGGGCGTCAACCGGCTCGCGTTGTGGGCGCTGGCGGGCGCACTGCAGGACCGCCACTGGACCAGCTTCACCGACGCCGAGAAGGCCGCGCTCGACGCCGACGCCAGCGGTGACCTCGACGTGGGCACCGCCTGACCTCGTCCGCCTCGGTGCCGGGGCCGGAAGAGCTAGAGGCGCTGGAGTGCCCGGCCGGCGACCTCGTCGCCGACGGCGAGCGACGCCGTCGCCGCCGGGCTCGGTGCGTTGATGACGTGGACGGCCCGCGCCGTCTCCTCGATCACGAAGTCGTCGGCGAGCGTGCCGTCGGGGTGGAGGGCCTGCGCGCGGACGCCGGCCGGGGCTCGCTCCAGGTCCTGGCGCCGGAGCTGGGGGAGGAGCCGGCGGGCGGCCTTCCAGAACGTCGTCAGGCTGAGGGAGCGCGCGAGCTCGTCGAGGCCCGACCGGACGTGGCGGCGGGCGAGCCGACGGAACGCCGGCGAGGCGAGCGCCTCGCCCAGGTCGCGGGGGCGGACGGTCGAGAACCGGTAGCCGTCGCGCGCGAACGCCAGCGCCGCGCTCGGCCCGGCGTCGACCGTCCCGTCGACCCGGCGCGTGAGGTGGACGCCGAGAAAGGGAAGCGCGGGGTCCGGCACCGGGTAGATGAGGCCGCGGACGAGCTTGGCCGCGTCGGGCTTGAGGAGCGCGTACTCGCCGCGGAACGGGACGAGCTCGACCGACGGCGTGGCGCCGAAGAGCTTCGCCACGCGGTCGGCCCAGAGCCCCGCGCAGGTCACGAGGGCGCGCGCCTCGATGGCGCCGCCGTCCGTCTCGACCACGACGCCCGTGCTCGTCTCGCGTCCGCTCATGACCGCCGTGCCCGTGCGGATCTCGGCGCCGGCCTCCTCCAGCCGCTCGGCCATCCGGCGGGCGACCGCCGAGAAATCGGTGACGCCTGTCGACGGGACCCAGAGCGCGGCGACGCCCGCGGCGTGGGGCTCGCGCTCGCGGAGACCGTCGGCGTCGAGCCGCTCGGTGGCGACGCCGTTGGCGACGGCCCGCTCGGCGAGGGCGTCGAGGCGGGGGACCTCGTCGTCGGTCACGGCCACCACGACTTTCCCGGAGCGCGTCCACGGGATCCCCTCTTCGTCGCAGAACGCCTCCATCCGGGCCTTACCGGCCTGGCAGAGCGCGGCCTTCCGGCTTCCCGGGCGGTAGTAGAGGCCCGCGTGGAGGACGCCCGAGTTTCGCCCGGTCTGGTGGCAGGCGACGACGTCCTCTTTCTCGACGACGACGACGCGGAGGTCGGGCCGCGCCGCGAGCGCCGCGCGGGCCGTCGCCAGCCCGACGAGCCCGGCGCCGACGACCACGAGGTCGACCGCCACGCCTAGCGGACGAGGACGACGCGCGTGGTGCCCCGCGCCGTCTCGCCGCGGAGGCGGACGACGTACGTCCCGGCCGGCAGTCGGCGCCCGTCGATCCGGAGCTCCTGCCACTCGCCCTGCACCGCGACGCCCTCGAAGAGGACCTGGACGCGGCGGCCCGTGAGGTCGTACAGCTCGGCCGTCACGGACTGGGTCCGCTCAACGCGGAAGCGCGAGACCGTCGTGAGCGAGAACGGGTTCGGTCGGGCCGACTCGAACTCGACGCCCTCGACCCCGTCGACGGTCGAGAGCTCGAAGCCGATGGGGACGAGCATCGGACCGGCGATGTCGCACTCGAACGGGGAGCCGGCCGTGTGGAGCGCGCCGGAGCGGTACCAGAACACGGTGTCCTCGCCCTCGACCGACTCACCGTCGACGAAGGGCTCGAAGGCGAAGGCGCAGCCGGACGAGATCGTCTTCCCGTCGTCGATCTCGTCCATCTTGTAGCGGAGGACGAGCGCGTCGGTCTTCGAATACTCGTCGACGGGGAGGCGGAGGTCGGCGTCGCTCGGGCGGATCTCGTAGCCGATGCCCGTGGCGCCGTCGACCACGCTCCAGTACGTCGGGTCGGCGGTGCCTCCGAGCACGCGGGACGACTCGGTCGTGAAGACCTGGCCCTCGGTGCCCTCGGCCGCGAACTCGCGGACCACATCGTTTTTGGGCGTCCCGTCGAGGTCGAAGTCGAACCGCCAGTAGGCGTGGTGGCGGTGGCCGACGGAGGTGCAGACGGCGTCGGCGGCGGCGAACGAGAACTCGGGCCAGATCCGGCCGTCGGCGTAGAAATGCCACTTTATGCGGTAGCGATACCACCCGGCCTCGGTGTGGGCCGTGAGCACGAGCTCGTCGCCGTAGTCCTCGACGGCGATCCCCTCGAACAGGCCGACGTCACCGCCGGGCGAGGGGTTCGACGGGGTGTCGTTGGCCTCACAGGCTGTCTCCACGACGCCCGGCGCGCTCAGTGCGATGCCGGTCTGGATCGTGACCTCGCCCCCCGCACTGGCCCGGAACTCGCGGAACGTGCCGCAGTCGGTCACGACCGAGGCGTCGTCGCCGATCTCGATCGAGGCCTCGTCGTCCTGCCAGTCGCGAAAGCACCCGCAGCCGCCCTCATCGTACTCCACGTTGAGCACGGGCACGCCGGCGCGGGCCAGCACGGTCCGCCCGCGGTAGGTCACGTCGCGGATCTCGAGGCCGCTGCTGTTGAGGGTCGTCCGGTTGTTCGGCCGGTACACGTCGAACTCCCAGAGCGGGGCGTCGGCCGGCCACGCGATGTGGCCGTTGGGGACGGTCGCGGGCGGCGGGCCGTCGCCGTACGTGCCGTTCGTGGCGCACGTGGCGTCGGTCAGCCCGACCTGGGCGGAGGGGGAGAGCGCCAGGAGGGCGAGCGCGGCGGAGGCGAAGAGGGCGCGTGTCACTGGCGGCGGGACTGCTGGCGGGCGGCCGGGTGGGCCAGGTTGCTGTCGGCGTCCGCGTCGGCGTCGGCGTCGAGGACGCGGAGCGTGCGGAGGTCGACGACGGCGTAGCGGATCCGGCGGGCCGGGGCCTCGGGCGTCACCTCGAACACATCGACGGTCACGCACCGGCCGCCGGGGCCGCAGGGGTGGCCCGCCTCGCGGACGAGCGGGAAGCCGCCCTCGACGTGGACCTCGCCGCCGGCCGCGTCGATGAGCGGGGCCACCTCGGGGTGCCGCGCGACGAGGAGACGGGCCGCGTCCAACTCGGCCTCGGTCGGAGCGGCGACCGACGTCGAGCGGACGTCCCGGCTGAGCGTCGCGCCGTCGGCGTCGACGGTCTCGTCGGTATAGGTGCCCGCAACGGGGTCGTAGGTCACGGTCCGCGTGATGCGCGCGTGGGTGCCGTCGTCGGTCTTCACTGAATCCGTGACCGCGAACAGGACGCGGGGGGCACTCGCGTTGACGCGGAGAGCCTGCGCGCCCACGGCGGGCACGGTGAGAACCGCCAGCAGAGCGGCTACGAGCAGGCGATGGGCAGACATCTCGTGGGGGGGACGAGGACCCGCCAAGCTACGGGGGTCCTCGCGGAAACCCAATCCCCGCGCACTCGGGCACGCCGTCGTGCCCTTTCTCGGGCGGTCGGGCACCTCGGGGTGGGGGGGAGGCGTTAGACGCCCGCTTATCTTCGGCACGGGCCGTCGCAGCGTCTCGTGCGGTCGCCCCGTCTCTTTTCTCGTTCTCTCCGTTCCCCCGATGGCCTCCGACGATCGCCGCTCTGACGACTCCGCCAACGCCCGCTCGCACTTCACGACGCGGACGTTCCTGATGCCCGACGACGAACCCGGTGACGGGGCCGCCGTCGAGCACGAGGCCCCCGAGGCGTCGTTCGGTACGGGCGGCGTCGACGACGACACGCTCGACGCCGTGGTCGGTGGCGGGGCCCCGGTCTCGGACGAGCCCGCGGCGGAGGCGACCGGAGCCGAGGCGCCGGCCGGGCAGGAGCCCTCGTTCGTGTGGGCCGCCCCCGAAGTCCCCGAGTCGGTCCCCGAGGCGGAGGAGGAGCCCGCGGGCGCCTCCGGCACGGAGCCGACCTACGCCGCCGACGCGCCGCAGGTCATGGACCTCTCGGAGCTCAGCCCGGCCACCGAGACGCTCACGCCGTCTTTCTCTGAGAACGTTCCGGAAGCGCTGCCGGAGCCCGCCCCGTCCGCCTCGGGGCTGTCGCCAGTGGAGTCCGACACCGAGGATGCGGACCAGCCCGAGGACGCCGAGCCTTCCGCGTCGTTGGCGACGGCTGAAGTGGGAGATGCGTCACCGGCCGACGAGCCGGACGCCGCCGAGATCGACGAGCTCACCACGCCCCTGACGGCGCCGCTCGCCGAGTCGAAGCCGGAGGAGGCGTCTGGCGCGGAGGCGCCCGCGATGGCCGAGGCGGCGGCGTCGGACGATCCGCTTACCATGGAGCCTGAGGCCGCGGACGTGCCAGAGGACGATCTCGCTGCAGAGCCATCCGATAACGACCCGTTCCGCTCGGCCGGTGACGGAGCGCAGGCGTCCGCCTCCATCGTCGACGCCGGCGATGACGCGACGGACGCTGAACCCGCGGACGTTGTCGTGGAGGAAGAGGCCCACGACCCCATCGAGGCGGGCGTGGCCGACGAGATGGACGAGGCCGTCGGAGCGGAGCCCACGCTGGCGGACGACGAGCCCACCGACACGGACGAGGAGACGACGACCGCCGCGGTCGACGAGGCGTTCGAGATGCAGGCCGACGCCGGCAAGGCGGACGCGGACGGGGCCGGCGAGATCGAGGGGACCCTCGAGGTCGAGCCGCTCGGGCCGGAGGACTTCGACCCGGACGACCTCCGCGGCGTCCTCCGCACGATGATGCTCTCGCGGCGGCTCGACCAGAAGATGCTCAACCTGCTCAAGCAGGGGAAGGGCTTCTTCCACATCGGCTCGGCCGGCCACGAGGCCAGCCAGACGGCCGTCGCCCGCGAGTTCGAGGGCGGCTCCGACTGGTTCTGCTTCTACTACCGCGACCTCGCAACGGCGCTCACGGTCGGCATCACGCCGGACGAGGTGCTCCGCGCCCACTTCGGCAAGGCCGACGACGTGTTCGGCGGCGGGCGCCAGATGCCCGAGCACTTCGGCAAGCGCGAGCTCAACATCATGTCGACGTCGTCGTCGGTGGCGGCGCAGTACCTCCCGGCCGTCGGCTTCGCGCTGGCGTGCAAGCGGGAGGACGGCGAGGTCTCGGAGGACGCGCCCGGCCGGGCCGTCTACGCGTCCGGCGGCGAGGGCTCGACGAGCCAGGGCGCCTTCCACGAAGCGCTCAACTGGGCCGCCCGCGAGGCGCTTCCGGTCCTCTTCCACATCCAGGACAACAAGTACGCGATCTCGGTCCCGGTCGAGGAGCAGACGGCCGGCGGGTCGATCTGGCACCTCCTCGGCGGCTACGCCGGCCTCCAGCGGATCCGCTACGACGGGACCGATTTCTTCCAGTCAGCGGCGGCGGCCCGGGCGGCGATGGCCCACATCCGCGCCGGCCACGGGCCCGTCGCGCTCCACGCCGACCTCGTCCGGCTCCTCCCCCACTCGTCGTCCGACGACCACCGGAAGTACCGCGAGCAGGAGGCCATCGACGCCGACGCCGCGCGCGACCCGCTCCCGCGCTTTGCCACCCGCCTCGTCGAGGCCGGCGTGATGACCGACGAGGAGGTCGACGCGCTCCGCGACGAGGTCGCCGCCGAGGTCGACCGGATCGCCCGCGAGGTGGCCGCCGAGCCCGACCCGGACCCGGCCGAGGCCACGAGCCACGTCTACTTCGAAGGCGAGGACACCCGCCGCTACGAGGCCGATGGCGAGACGGGCGACCTCGTCGTCATGGTCGACGCCATCAACCACGCGATGGCCGAGGAGATGGAGCGTGACGAGCGCGTGCTCGTCTACGGCGAGGACGTCGGCGGCGGGAAGGGGGGCGTGTTCACCGCCACGCGCGGACTGACCGAGCGGTTCGGGCGCGACAGGTGCTTCAACAGCCCGCTCGCCGAGAACTCGATCATCGGCAGCGCCGTCGGGCTGGCCGGCGCCGGCTACAAGCCCGTCGTCGAGATCCAGTTCGCCGACTACATCTGGCCCGGCATGCAGTCGCTCCGCAACCAGGTGGCCTCGATGCGCTACCGGTCGAAGGGCGCGTGGGCCTGCCCGATGGTCCTCCGCGTCCCGACGGGCGGCTACATTCACGGCGGCCTCTGCCACAGCCAGAACGTCGAGGCCCTGTTCGCCCACTTCCCCGGCCTCCACGTCGTCCTGCCGTCGAACGCGGCCGACGCCAAGGGGCTCTTGAAGACGGCGATTCGCGGGGAGGACCCGGTCCTCTTCCTGGAGCACAAGGCGCTCTATCGCCAGGGCCCGGCCCGGCGCCCCGAGCCCCACGCCGAGTACCTCGTCCCGCTCGGCAAGGCCGCCATCGCTCGCGCCGGTACGGACCTGACCATCGTGACGTGGGGCGCCATCGTCTACAAGGCGCTCAACGTGGCGAAGGCGCTCGAGAAGGAGGGCGTGTCGGTCGAGGTCATCGACCTCCGCTCGATCCTCCCGCTCGACGCCGCGACGGTTCTCCAGTCGGTCAAGAAGACGGGCCGCGCGCTCGTGGCCTACGAGGACCACGAGTTCATGGGCTTCGGCGCCGAGGTCGCCGCCCAGGTCGCCGACGCGGCCTTCGGCTTCCTCGACGCGCCCGTCCGACGCGTCGCCGGCGCCTTCTCGTCGATCCCCTACGCCGACGTCCTCGAGAAGGTCGTCCTCCCGCAGGACGACGACGTGTTCACCGCCGCCCGCGCCGTCCTCGACTTCTAACATGGCCCTCCGCCTCCTCCTTCTCGCCCTCCTGGCGGCGTCCGCCAGCGCCCAGGGCCGCCTCGCCTTCGACGCCGAGATCCTCGACCTCGGGCGGATCGCCGAGGCGGACGGACCCGTCGAGCGGACGTTCCGCTTCACGAACGCAGGCGACCAACCGGTCCGGCTCACGTCCGTCGAGGCGTCGTGCGGCTGCACCACGCCGTCGTGGACGGAGGACGCGGTCGCGCCAGGGGAGGAGGGGGTGATCCGCGTGGCTTACGACCCGGCCGGCCGGCCCGGCGACTTCGAGAAGGCCGTGTTCGTCCAGGCCGAGGGCGCCGAGCCGAACGCGGTGACGCTCCGGGTCGAGGGCGTCGTCCGGCCTGCCCTCGCGGACGCCGGCGAGCGCATCGGCTCGCTCGCGTTCAACCACACGACGGCCGACGCGGGCGTGGCGCCGGCCGGCGAGCCGCTCCAGACGGCGTTCCAGTTCGCGAACGCCGGCGCGGGGCCCGTGCGGATCGAGCGGGTCGATGCTCCCGAGGGCGTCGAGGTCGCCTCGCCGTCCCGCCCCATCTTCCCCGACGGCCTCGGCGGCCTGTTCGTATCGGTTGCCGACCCCGCCGTGCTCGCGGAGGCGGACGCGGTCGCCTTCGAGATCGTCCTCCACACGACCGACGCGGAGGCGCCCGTCAAGCGCGTGACGGTGACGGGGCGGGTCGGGCCGCCGCGCGTGATCCCCGACGGCGAGTAAGACCGCGCGCGGCGGGCGCGTTGAGGGGACATGCGCCGTGTCCTGCTGTCCGCTCTCGTCCTGATGGCCGTCGTTCCGGCTCGTGCCCAGCGTGCCGTCGAGGTCCCCCTCACCCGCGTCCTGCGCGCCGTCGTCACCGACGAGGGGCGCGTGGACTACCGGCGTCTCGCGGCGGAGCACCGCGACGACCTCGACGCCGCGCTCCGCGCCATCGACCGGCAGGACCCGGCCGCGCTCCGCACCGACGCCCAGAAGACCGCCTTCTACGTCAACGCGTACAACGCGCACGTGATGGGGCGCGTCCTCGAGCACGGAGCGACAAACTTGGAGCGCCAGGACCTCTTTCAAGAGTTCTTTCGCTCGCCGCTCCCCGTCGCCGGTCACCGCATGACGCTCGACCAACTCGAGCACGGGGTCCTCCGCCGACAGGCGCAGGTCGACGGCGCGCCCGTCCTCCCGGCGCTCCGCGCCTTGCGGCCGAGCGCGTTCGACGTCCGCATCCACGCGGCGCTCAACTGCGCGGCCGTCTCGTGCCCGCCGCTGCTCGACCGGGCCTACACCGCCGAGACGCTCGACGCGGACCTCGCCGCCCGCTGGCGGGCCTTCCTCGGCTCGTCCCGCGCCGCGCGTCTCGACGGCAACGGCCGCCTCACCCTCTCGTCCCTCTTCGACTGGTTTGCCGAGGACTTCGAGGCCAGCGGCGAGGCACTGGGCGACGTGATCCTCGCGGGCATGCCCCGCCAGCGTGCCGTGACGTACCGCCGTTCCCTCGCCGGCCGCTCCGCCGCCGACCTCCGTGCCGACGACCGCGTCTCGTTCGCCTACGACTGGACGGTGAACCGGTCGAGATGAGGGGAACGGGAAGATGGGAAATGGCAGAGCGCCGCGCGATGCCTCCGACGTAGCCTTCGGGCGCCAGTCGTCTCGAGATTGGTTCGCCAGGTCCCTCGTTCTCGTTGCCCCGTTCCCCATGAGCGCCCGCGTCCTCCAGGTCAACACGTCGCCCGGCGGGGTGCCGAAGCGGGCCGTCGCCGAGGCCCGGGTCGGACGTGAGGGGCTCGACGGCGACGCCGTCAACCACCCGAAGGTCCACGGTGGGCCGGAGCGGGCCGTGTGCCTCTTCCCGCTCGAGCTGATCCAGGCGCTCCAGGCCGAGGGGCACCCGATCTATCCCGGGGCCGTCGGCGAGAACCTGACCGTCGCGGGGCTCGACTGGCCGTCGCTGGAGGTCGGCGCCGTCCTCGACGTCGGCGAGGCCCGGCTCCAACTCACGCAGCGCGCCGAGCCGTGCAACACGATCGCGGACGCATTCGCTGACCGCCAGTTCAAGCGGATCAAACCGGACCGCGTGCCGGACCAGACGCGGTGGTACGCCCGTGTGCTGACCGAGGGCGTCGTCCGTCCGGGCGACGAGATCCACGTGGCGGAGGGCTGAGGCTCAGCTGCCGCCCCGGGCCTGGCCCGTGGGGTCGGGCGGGAGGCCGTCCTCGCCCGCCTCGGGCGTCGGGTCGAGCCGGCCGATGAGGCGCGTCTCCCTCGTCGCCGACACGACGTAGAACACGACGAGGAGCCCGGTGAGCCCGAGGCCGAGGAGGTCGAACAGGGTCCACGGATGGCCGAGGACGACGAACTCGCGCGGCCCGACGGCCCACGCGACGGTGTTCAGGAGGACGCCCCCCAGCCGGAGCTCCGTCGGGCCGACGCCGCCGAACGAGATCTTGAACACGTTCCGTGCGATCGTCACCATGTTGACGAGGAGCATCAGCAGGAGCACGCCGACGCAGATGGCGAGGGCGATCTCCATCCGCATCAGCGACCCGGCCCCGACGCCGACCGTGAGGAGGACGACCGAGATCGCGTCGGCCTGGTGGTCGACGAAGAACCCGTACTTCTCGCGGCGGATCTGGCGGACGCGGGCGAGCGTGCCGTCGAGGCTGTCGCCCCACCAGTGGACGACGAGGCCGAGCGAGGCCACGTGGAGCCACAGCAGGTTCTCGCCCGCGAGCGCGTAGGCGACGGCCGAGAGGAGCGCGCCGGCGAGGGCGATGCCGGTCAGCCCGTCGGGCGTGACCCAGCGGGGCATCCGGGCCGCCATCTTCGGCAGCGCCCAGCGCTCGAAGCGGCCGAGCACGATGTCGTTGACCCGGCGCTTGGCCTTGGGCGGCGTCGTCTGGGCCGTCGCGGCGCCATCCGGCGGCGTCCGCCGCTCAGGCGTTCGGGCGGGAGCGGGGACAGTCGGCACGAGCAGCGGGGAACGTCGGGCGGAGGGCAGAAGCTAACCCTGCCGTAACACGGACCTCTGGTACGATCGCCCCACACACGCGATCCTGCCCGCCTCGGGGGGCTGCCAGAGCCCCCGAGGCGGGCGGCCTCAGACCGCGGCGAGCGCCCGGTCGAGGTCGGCGACGAGGTCGGCCTCGTCCTCGACGCCGACGCTCAGGCGGACGAGGCTGTCGGGCAGCCCGGCCGCGCGGCGGACGTCGGCGGGGATCGAGCCGTGCGTCATGCTCGCGGGGTGCGACACGAGGCTCTCGACGCCGCCGAGGCTCTCGGCGAGGGCGAACAGCTCGGTCGACTGCATGAAGCGGACGGCCGTCTCGAGCGCGTCGTCCTCCAGCACGAGCGAGACCATCCCGCCGAACCCGTCCATCTGGCGGGCGGCGGTCTCGTGGCCGGGGTGGTCCTCGAAGCCCGGGTACAGCACGCGGGCCACCTTGTCGTGGCCGCGCAGGAAGTCCGCCACCGCGCGAGCGTTTGAGCAATGGCGCTCCATGCGGAGGTGGAGCGTCTTCGTTGAGCGGAGCAGGAGGAAGCAGTCCATCGGCCCCGGCGCGGCGCCGACGGACTTGATCTGGAACCGGAGGTGCTCATTCCACCCGTCGTCCGACGTCATGACGGCTCCGCCGACGACGTCGGAGTGGCCGCCGAGGTACTTCGTGGTGGAGTGGAGCACGAGGTCCGCCCCGAGCGAGAGCGGCCGCTGGAGGTACGGGCTGGCGAACGTGTTGTCCACCGCCACGTCGACGCCCTTCTCGTGGGCGACGTCCGCGAGGGCCTCGATGTCGTAGACGCGGAGGAGCGGGTTCGTCGGCGTCTCGATCCAGACGAGCTTGGTCGCGTCCGTGATCGCCTCGGCGAGGGCCTCCGTCGAGTGGAGGTCGACGAACGTGAAGTCGACGCCCATCGGCTCGTGGATCTGGCGCATGAGCCGGTACGTCCCGCCGTAGAGGTCGCTCGTCGAGACGACGTGGTCGCCGGGTCGGAGCCGCCGGAGGATGGCGTCGATCCCGGCCACGCCGGAGGCGAACGCGATCCCGTGCGCCGCCCCTTCGAGCGAGGCCAGATTTTGCTCCAGCGCCGTCCGGGTCGGGTTGGCGACGCGGGCGTAGTCGTAGCCCTGGTGGACGTCCGGGGCCTCCTGCACGAACGTGCTCGTGAGGTGGACCGGCGTCATGATGGACCCGGTGGAGGGGTCGGGCTCCTGGCCGGCGTGGACGGCGCGGGTGCCGAAGCCGAGGGCGTCGGCCTCGGTGTCGAGGCGGGGGGAGTCGGGCATGGAGGGGCGAGCGGAGAGGAGGCAAAAAGAAAGCGGGGGCGCGGCGAACCACGCCCCCGCGGGGGAAAGATCCGAGGTCGGCGCTAGTTCATCGAGATCCCGGCGCACTCGGAGACGCCCTCGGCGTCGTCGACCCGGCCGAGCTGGGTGTAGACGCGGAAGAGGGCGTCGCAGACGCCGGCCTCGTCGGGCGTGCCGGCCGCGAGCGTGCGGGCCTGCATGAGCGGGGCGAGCGACATCTCGAGGTTGTCGTTCCGCTCGTCGATGAGCGCGTTGGCCGCGTCGACGTCCTGCTCGGCGTTGGCCCGCTCGTTGAGCGCGGCCGCGCGGTTCTGGAAGGCCGCGCCGAGGTTGTAGAACGCGTCCGAGTTGTCCGGCGCGAGCTCGGTCGCCCGCGTCAACTGGTCGATGGCCTCGTCGTACCGCTCGGACTCGAGGAGGAGCGCGCCGTAGTTGTAGCGGAGCGTCGGGTTGTCCGGCTGGGCGGCGACGGCGTCGGCGTAGCGCTCGACGGCCTGCTCGGTGTTGCCCGACTGGGTGTAGGCGTTGAGGAGCATCGTCTGGATGTCCTCGTCGTCTGGGAACCGCGTCTGGGCGTCCTCCAGGAAGGCGACGGCGTCGACGCCCCGATCGGCGAGGACGAGGGAGCGGCCGTAGTAGTAAGCGAGGATCGGGTCGTTCGGGGCGATCTGCGTGCCGCGCTCGAGCGCGGGGATGGCCTGCGAGGCGTCCCCCGTGCGGAGGTAGGCCAGGCCGAGGCCGAGGTACCCCTGCGACGAGTCCGGGTAGAGCTCCGACGACCTCTCGAAGTAGTCGACGGCGTCGGCCACGTCGGCCTCGGGGTTCCGGATGATCTCGTTGCCGGCGTTGACGGCGAGGGCCCACAGGCCGAGCCGGGTGGCCGTCACGTCGGGGTCCTCGGGCGCGAGCTGCTGCGCGCGCTCGTAGTCCGCGACCATGACGTCGTAGTTCTGGGCGAGGAACGCGGCCTTCGGCTGGGCGCCGGCCGTGTTCTCGTACTGCTGGCGGCGGACCTCGACGCGGAGGATCAGGGCCTCGACGTTGTCGGGGTTCGCGGCGAGCGCTTCGTCGAGGTTCTCGAGCGCGCGGTCGTAGTCGCCGTTTCGGAGGTCGAGCTTGGCGCCTTCGACGTTCGGGTCGCTGGAGCACCCGTCGGCCCCGCCGACGAGGAGGGCGACGACGAGCGAGAGGGAGAGGGTGAGGATGCGAGAGTGCATGAGAGGGTGGCGGGCGAAAACGAGGAGTGGCCCCGGCGCCTCCCCTGGGGGGATCACGGGGCGGGTCGGGCGGGTCACACCCTTCCACGCCCAAGCTACCGCCCGGGTCCGACCCCACCGGGGCTCTCCTCAGGACTCACGGGCTTCTCGCACGACGCCCCCCGTATGACGCCCGCCGCCGACGCCCTCCTCGACGCCCTGGTCGACTACGCCGGCCTCTTCCCGCCCGCCGGGCTCGACATGGCCCCGGCCGCGGACCTCTACGCCGAGCACCGTGCCGGCCCCGACGCGTTCCTGCTGGGCCGGTTCATCGTCCCGGCCACCCACCTCGGCGAACTCGCGGAAGAGGTCCACCGACTCGGCGGCACGCGGTGGCCGTTGTCCGTCCTCGGCCTCGCGCCTCAGGGCGACGGCGCCGATGCCTGGCTCGACGCGGCGCAAAAGACGCTCCAGACGGCACGAGACGCTGAGGCTCAGCACGACGGCTTGCTGAACGCCGAGCGGTTCGAGCTCAAGCTCCCTGCGCCGCTCGCCCGCGACCCCGACACGCTCGCGGGCCTCCTCGGCGACCTCGACGCGGCGTACCTCGACGGCGCGTCCGTCGGACCGCGCGCCGCGCTCGAGGTCCCCTACCTCGACGACCCCGAGACGGTCGAACCCGCGGCCCAGGCCGTGTCCGACGCGAACGGCCGGGCCGGGCGCCCCGCGTTCGCGCTCAAGCTGCGCTGCGGCGGCGTCACCCCCGACCTCGTGCCCGAGGCGGAGGCGCTCGCGCGGGCGATCCACCACGTGATCCGCGGCGGCGCGGCCTTCAAGGCCACGGCCGGCCTCCACCACCCGCTCCCGAACGACGACGAGGCCGTCGGCACTCGGATGCACGGGTTCCTGGGCGTCTTCGGCGGCGCGGCGCTCGCCCGTCTCCACGGCCTCGGGCCCGACGACCTCGCTGAGATTCTCGTCGACGCCGACCCCGCCTCGTGGTCGGTCGAGGACGGTCTCCGCTGGCGGTCGCTCCGGATGTCCGCGGCCGAGGTCGCCGACGCCCGCCAGCAACTGGCGCTCTCGTTCGGCTCCTGCTCCTTCGCCGAGCCCCGCGACGACCTCCGCGCGCTGGGCTGGATCTAAGTCGAGGCGCCGACGACGCGGAACGCGGCGAGGCGGAGCCCGCCGATTCCCATGCCCGATCTCCCATCCCTCCTTTCCCCATGACCCCGTTTCTCGACATCGACCCCGACACCGGCTTCGGCCTCGAGAACCTCCCCTACGGCGTGTTCTCGACCGACAAAGAGCCGCCGCGAGTGGGCGTCCGCCTCGGGGAGTTCGTGGTGGACCTCGCCGTGTTGGAGAGCCACGGCGTCGTAGGGGTGCCCGGGGCGGGCCGCCAGCCCGTGTTCGACAAGGGCTCGCTGAACGCGTTCATGGCCCTGGGGCCCGACGTCTGGGAGGCCGTCCGGTCGCATCTCCAAGAGCTCCTGAGCACCGAGGGCTCGCCGGCCCTCCGCGACGCTGCGACGCTCCGCCAGCGCGCCATCGTCCCCCTGGCGAACGTGACGATGCACCTCCCGGCCCGGATCGGCGACTACACGGACTTCTACTCGTCGCGCCAGCACGCGACGAACGTCGGGACCATGTTTCGGGGGCCTGAAAACGCACTCATGCCGAACTGGCTGCACCTCCCGGTGGGCTACCACGGCCGGGCGTCGTCCGTCGTGGTGAGCGGGACCGACGTCGTCCGCCCGAGCGGTCAGCAGAAGCCGGACGACGACGCGCCGCCGGTCTTCGGGCCGTCGAAGCTGCTCGACATCGAGCTCGAGCTTGGCTTCTTCGTCGGGCCCGGCAACGCGCTCGGCGAGCCGATCCCGGTCGAGGAGGCGAGCCGCCACATCTTCGGGTTCGTCCTGGTCAACGACTGGAGCGCGCGCGACATCCAGAAGTGGGAGTACGTGCCGCTGGGGCCGTTCCTCGGCAAGAGCTTCGCGACCTCCATCTCGCCGTGGGTCGTACCGACGGCGGCCCTCGCGCCGTTCCGCGTCGAGGGGGAGCCCCAGGGCGCCGAGGCCGGCAATCCCGAGCCGCTCCCGTACCTCCGCCAGTCGGAGCCGCGCTCGCTCGACGTGGACCTGGCCGTGGCGCTCGAGACGACCGCGATGCGGGAGGGCGGCACGGCGCCCGAGATCGTCGCCCGCTCGAACGCGACGAACCTCTACTGGAGCCCCGAGCAGCAGCTCGCGCACCACACCGTCAACGGGTGCAACGCGCGGCCGGGCGACCTCATGGCGTCGGGCACGATCAGCGGCGAGGAGAAGGGGACCTACGGCTCGTTCCTTGAGCTCACGTGGCGCGGCAGTGAGCCCATCGACCTCCCCGGCGGCGAGACGCGGACGTTCCTCCAGGACGGCGACCGCGTGGTGCTCTCGGGGGAGGCGTCCCGCGACGGGCGCCGCGTCGGGTTCGGCGAGGTGTCGGGGACGATCCGGCCGTCGCGGACGTAACTCCTTGTCCCCACGCCTCCTCCGGAGGCGCCTATATTCCGTCGCATTCGGGCGGTCCCCACCGCCGGCCCGTGCCCCCCTCGGCCGCAGCCTCTGCGGTCCCACCGCGCCACGGCCCCGCCTCGTATGCAGGTTGCTCATCCCTCGTTTCGGCAACACTCGCTCCGCCTCAGCGATTTTGACTACGAGTACCCTCGTGAACTGATCGCGGCGTACCCGGCGGAGCCCCGGGACACGGCCCGGCTCATGGTGGTCGACCGGGCGGAGGGCACGATCGAGCACCGGACGGTCCGCGATCTGCCCGAGTACTTCAACGAGGGCGACGTCCTCGTGGCCAACGACACGATGGTGTTCCCGGCCCGGCTCCGCGGGATCAAGGAGAACACGGGGGCCAAGGTCGAGGCGTTCCTCCTCCGCGAACTCAACCCCGAGCACCGGCTCTGGGACTCCATCGTCGACCCCGCCCGGAAGGTCCGCGTCGGCAACAAGCTCGTGTTCGGGGACGGCCTCGCGGCCGAGGTCATCGACAACACGACGAGCCGCGGGCGGACGCTCCGGTTCATGTTCGACGGGACGCCCGACGAGCTCTACGCCCGGATCGACGCCATCGGCGAGACGCCCATCCCGCCGTACCTCCGGCGGCCGGCGGAGCCCGCCGACCGCGTCCGCTACCAGACCATCTTCGCGCGGAAGCGCGGGGCCGTGGCCGCGCCGTCGGCCGGCCTCCACTTCACGCCGGGCCTGCTCCAGTCCCTCACCGACCAGGGCTGCGAGGTCGCCTACGTCACGCTCCACACCGGCCTCGGCTCGTTCAACCCGGTCGAGGTGGAGGACCTCTCGAAGCACCGGATGGACTCCGAGTTCTTCGAGGTGCTGCCCGAGGCGGCCGAGACCGTCAACGCCGCGCTCACCCACCCCGAGCGGACCGTCACGGCCTGCGGCACGACGGTCGTCCGGGCCGTCGAGTCGTCGCTCTCGGCGTCGAAGACGCTCAAGGCCGGGCGCGGCTGGACCGACAAGTTCATCTACCCTGTCTACTCGTTCCACATCCCCGAGCGGCTGCTGACCAACTTCCACCGCCCCAAGTCGACGCTCCTCATGACCGTCGCGGCGTTCGCGGGCTACGACCTCCTGATGGAGGCGTACGAGGAGGCGGTCCGCGAGGAGTACCGGATGTTCGCGTTTGGCGACGCGATGCTGGTGTTGTAGGGGATGAGGGACCGGGGACTGAGGTGGGCCCGCCTCGGCGTCACGCTCGGTCGGGCCAGCCGCAGCACGAGGGGGCGATGAGTGGCTCTGCAGAGCGAGTGGGCGTGGTGCTTCCGGCGGGCGGGTCGGGGTCGCGGATGGCCACGGCTGAGGCGCCGGCGAAGCAGTTCCGCTTGCTCGGCGACGCGCCCGTCCTCGTCCAGACGCTCCGGGCGTTCCTCCGGCACCCCGACGTGGGGCCGGCGGTCGTGGTGGTCCGGGCGGGGGAGGAGGGGGCGACGCGCGACCTCCTAGCCGATCACGGCGCCGAGGCGGACGTGGTCACGGGCGGGCCGACGCGACAGGCGTCGGTCCACTGCGGCGTGCGTGCGCTGCCCGCGCCGGTCGAGGCCGTGCTGGTGCACGACGCGGTCCGTCCGTTCGTGACACGATCCGTGATCGCACACGTCGTGAAGGCCGTTCGCGCACACGGAGCCGCTGCGGCGGCGGTCCGCGTCGCCGACACGCTCCGGGCGGGCGGTGACGGCCCGCTCTTCGGCGCGACCGTCCCCCGCGACGGCCTCTGGGCGATGCAGACGCCGCAGGGCGCCCGCCGCGACTGGCTCCTCCGCGCCGCGGCCAACGCGGCCGGCCACGTCGCCACCGACGAGGTCGGGCTCCTCCAGCACGCCGGCCACCCCGTCTGGATCGTCGAGGGCGATGCCCGGAACGTCAAGATCACGCGCCCCTCCGACTGGCCCCTCGCCGAGGCGCTCTGGACCACCTGGGAGCGCGACGACGTCGGGCAGGGAGACGGGGACTCCGCGGTCTGACCGTTTGGGGTGGCGCCCCGGCCTCCATGCCCGGACCTTCCCACACCTCACACCTCCACCCCGCATGCGCATCGGCCACGGCTACGACGTCCACCGCCTCGTCGAGGGGCGCCCGCTCATCCTGGGTGGTGTGACGGTCCCGGCTGCCGTCGGCCTCGACGGCCACTCCGACGCCGACGTCCTCACGCACGCGATCATCGACGCGCTCCTGGGCGCCGCCGCGCTCGGGGACATCGGCGCCCTCTTTCCCGACACCGACGCCGAGTGGAAAGGCGCCGACAGCATCGGCCTCCTCGACGCCGTGATGGAGAAGGTGGCCGAGACCGGGTACGCCGTCGGCAACGTGGACGCGACCGTCGTCCTCCAGCGCCCGAAGCTCCGGCCCCACGTCGACGCGATGCGCCAGCGTCTGGCCGGGGCGCTCCGGGTCGGCCTCGGGCAGGTCTCAGTCAAGGCCACGACGGGGGAGGGGATGGGCTTCGTGGGGACCGGCGAGGGGGCCGCGGCGCACGCCGTGTGCCTGCTCGTCGCGCGCGAGGGTTAGGTGGGCGAGTGGGTCGCCGACCTCGTCGGGTGGATCGAGGGGCTCCCGCCCGGCGGCATCTACGCGGTCCTGCTCGCCGTGGCCTACGGCGAGAACCTCGTGCCCCCGATCTGGGGCGACACGGTCATCGTTCTGTGCGGCTCGCTCGTGGGTCTCGGCGTGCTCCAGTTGGGGCCTACGATCGCTCTGGCGGCGCTGGGTGGGTCGCTCGGCTTCTTGACGGTCTTCTGGTTCGGGCGGCGGATGGGGCACGCCATCCACGACCCGACGCGGCTGCGGTGGATCCCACGCGACTTTATCTCCCGGGCCGAGCGCTGGCTGAACCGGTGGGGCTACGGCGTCGTCGCGGCCAACCGGTTCCTCGCGGGCGGGCGGGCCGTCATCGGACTCCTCGCCGGCGCCTCCGATCTCCGCTGGGCCCCGACGGCGGTGTGGGCGACGGTGAGCGCGGTCGCGTGGAGCGCCCTCCTCGTGTGGGGCGGCGCCGTCCTGGGGTCCGAGTGGGAACGCGTGCTCGACTGGCTGGCGGCCTACGGGCGGGTCGTGACGGTCGTGCTGGCCGTTGTGCTGGCCGTCGTCGCGGTGCGCTGGTGGCTCCGTCGACCGAAGAACTCACGGCGAAGAGACGCCGAGGCAGGCTGAGTCGGGCCACCTTCGGTTGACGCCCCCCTCCGGGACGGGCTAGCTTCGCGATCCGCGATGCCCGCGCCGCTGGCGTAGCTCAACTGGCAGAGCAGCTGATTTGTAATCAGCAGGTTGGGGGTTCGAGTCCCTTCGCCAGCTCCGCCGAGCCACCCGTGACGCGGCCTCGCACGTTCTTTCTTCCGGGCAGGTGGCCGAGTGGTTAAAGGCGACAGACTGTAAATCTGTTCTCTCACGAGTACGGAGGTTCGAATCCTTCCCTGCCCACGATTAGGCATTGTCGATCGGGAGACCGCCGATTGGTGATTGGGCCGCGCCGCTCGATCGCGAGTCGAACGTCACCCAGTCGCTCATGCGATGCGGGAGTAGCTCAGTTGGTAGAGCATCAGCCTTCCAAGCTGAGGGTCGCGGGTTCGAGTCCCGTCTCCCGCTCCCGGACTTGGCGATGAGGTGATCGGCGATCGATCGATTGGGAACAACCCATCGTTCAATCCCCCTCTTCAGTCGACAATCCACCCCCGCCTCCTTAGCTCAGCGGTAGAGCACTTCCATGGTAAGGAAGGGGTCCCCGGTTCAAGTCCGGGAGGAGGCTCCGCGGCCCGCGCCGCCCAGTGACACCCAACCCAACGCGCAGCGAGCGCTCAGACTACAGACCCATGGCGAAGGAGCAATTCCAGCGGACGAAGCCGCACGTGAACGTCGGGACGATCGGCCACGTCGACCACGGCAAGACGACGCTGACGGCGGCGATCACGAAGGTGCTCGCCGAGGCGTCGGGCGGCGAGGCGAAGAACTTCGAGGACATCGACAACGCCCCGGAGGAGCGGGAGCGGGGGATCACGATCGCCACGGCCCACGTCGAGTACGAGACGGCCGAGCGGCACTACGCCCACGTCGACTGCCCGGGCCACGCGGACTACGTCAAGAACATGGTGACGGGGGCGGCCCAGATGGACGGGGCGATCCTCGTCGTCGCGGCGACCGACGGGCCGATGCCCCAGACCCGCGAGCACATCCTCCTGGCCCGCCAGGTCGGCGTGCCCTACATCGTCGTGTTCATGAACAAGGCGGACCTCGTCGACGACGAGGAGCTCCTGGAGCTCGTCGAGATGGAGGTCCGCGAGCTCCTCTCGAGCTACGAGTTCCCGGGCGACGACCTCCCGGTGATCCAGGGGTCGGCGCTGGGGGCCCTGAACGGGGAGCCGGAGTGGGTGGCGAAGGTCGACGAGCTCATGTCGGCCGTCGACGCGTACATCCCGACGCCGGAGCGGGCGGTCGACCGGCCGTTCCTCATGCCGGTCGAGGACGTGTTCTCGATCACGGGCCGGGGGACCGTCGTGACGGGCCGGGTCGAGCGGGGGTCGATCAAGGTGGGGGACCCCGTCGAGATCGTCGGGATGCAGGAGGAGAAGATGACGTCGACGGTGACGGGCGTCGAGATGTTCAGGAAGCTCCTGGACTCGGCCCAGGCCGGGGACAACGCGGGGATCCTCCTCCGGGGGATCGAGAAGACGGCGGTCGAGCGGGGGATGGTCCTGACGAAGCCGGGGGCCGTCACGCCGCACAAGCGGTTCGAGTGCGAGGTGTACATCCTGTCGAAGGACGAGGGGGGCCGGCACACCCCGTTCTTCAAGGGGTACCGTCCCCAGTTCTACTTCCGGACGACGGACGTGACGGGGGACATCGAGCTGGCCGAGGGGGTCGAGATGGTCATGCCGGGGGACAACACGCAGTTCACGGTGGACCTCATCGTCCCGGTGGCGATGGAGGAGGGGCTCCGGTTCGCGATCCGCGAGGGCGGGCGGACCGTGGGGGCCGGCGTCGTCTCCAAGATCCTCGACTGAGCCGGCCTGGAGTCACCGCCTCGGCGCCCGCGCCGAGGCGGCGGTCTCCATCGGTCCTTCCGAACACGGTGCCCGCCGGTTCGTAGATTGATGCGTCCGCCGGCGTCCTTCGGGGCGCCGGCGGTCCGCTAAACGGGCGTAGCTCAATTGGCAGAGCAGCGGTCTCCAAAACCGCAGGTTGTAGGTTCGAGTCCTGCCGCCCGTGCCCGGCCTCTCGGCCCTCACTGACAGAACCGCCGCCCCGCGGCACGACTCATGGCGACACAGACGCAGACGAAGCCCCCTGGTGGCGCGCTCGGGAACTACCTCGTCGAGGTCCGCAAGGAGATGCGGAAGGTGAACTGGCCCAAGCGCCAGGAGCTCATCAGCAACACGGTGCTCACGCTCGTGGCGGCGCTCATCGCCGCGCTGTTCATCTTCTTCGCCGACGAAGTGATCAGCACGGCCCTCCGGTTCATCTACGGCAGCTAGGCGACGTCCCTCCGCGCTCCGCACCCGCATCGATACCCCCATGGCCCGCCCCCCGATCCGCAAGTGGTTCGTCCTCCGGACGTTCTCCGGCCACGAGAAGAAGGTCAAGGAGTACCTGGAGAGCGAGGTTGAGCGGCTCGGCTACGACGACAAGCTGACCCAGGTCGTGATCCCGACCGAGACGGTCTTCGAGATGCGCGCCGGCAAGAAGCGGACGCGCGAGAAGACGTCGTTCCCCGGCTACATCCTCCTCGAGGCCATCGTCGACCCGTACCTCCGCGAGGTCATCAACGGGGCGCCGTCGACGATCGGCTTCCTCGGCGCCAACGGCGAGCCCGTCCCGCTCCGGCCCGACGAGGTCAACCGGATCCTCGGGATGATGGACGAGGACAAGGGCGAGGTCATGGAGATCCCGTTCAAGGAGGGCGACGCCGTCAAGGTCGTCGACGGCCCGTTCAACACGTTCACCGGCTTCGTCGAGGAGGTCTACCCGGACAAGATGAAGGTCCGCGTGATGGTCTCGATCTTCGGGCGGAAGACGCCGCTGGAGCTCGACTACCTCCAGGTGGAGCACGAGGGCTGATCCGCTCCTCGTCGTCGCTCTGGGAGGGCGGAGAGCCGGTCTCTTCGAACGGCCCGCCGAGGCGGGGTGAAAGGCGGGCGAAGCCGGTCTGAGGGCTCATTCTGGGGCGGCTCCGCCTCTAGCTTCTCCGTTCCGCCGTGCCGCGTTGGCACGGCCTCACATTCGCGGGAGCCGGTGACCCCGGCGTTGGCACCGCACAGATATCGATGGCGAAGAAAATCGACGGCTACATCAAGCTGCAGATCAAGGCCGGCCAGGCCAGCCCGGCCCCGCCGATCGGCCCGGCGCTCGGTCAGAAGGGCGTCAACATCATGGAGTTCTGCAAGGCGTTCAACGCCGCGACGCAGGACAAGATGGGCCTCGTGATCCCGGTCGTGATCACGGTCTTCGGCGACAAGAGCTTCACGTTCATCACGAAGAGCCCGCCGGCGGCGGTCCTCCTCCGGAACGCGGCGAAGATCCAGAAGGGCGCCGGCGACCCGCTCCGCGAGAAGGTCGGCAAGGTGACCTGGGAGCAGTGCCGCGACATCGCTCAGCAGAAGCTCGAGGACCTCAACGCGACCGACCTCGACAACGCCGCCCGCATGATCGCGGGGACGGCCCGGTCGATGGGCATCACCGTCACCGGCGCGCCGGTCGCGTAACGATTCGCGCCGCCCCGGCGGCGACTGACCGGGCGCCCGTCGCGCCCCCCACCGCGGGAGCCAGTCACGCTGGCGTTCGGACCGCACACCCCACACAACCATGGCAAAGAGAGGCAAGCGCTACCGTCAGGCGGCCGAGCTCGTCGCGACCGCGACCGAGCAGGCCGGCGGCGCGCTCCCGCTCGACCAGGCCGCGCAGCTCGTCAAGATGACGGGTCGGGCCAAGTTCGAGGAGTCCGTCGACATCGACATCCGGCTGGGCGTCGACCCCCGCCACGCCGACCAGATGGTCCGCGGCTCGGTCGCGCTCCCGCACGGGACCGGCAAGACCGTCCGCGTGCTCGTCCTCACGAACGAGGGCAAGCAGGCCGAGGCGGAGGCCGCCGGCGCCGACATGGTCGGCCTCGACGAGTACGTCGACAAGATCCAGAATGAGGGCTTCACCGACTTCGACGTGCTCATCGCGTCGCCCGACGTGATGCCGCAGGTCGGCCGGCTCGGCCGCGTGCTCGGCCCCCGCGGGCTCATGCCGAACCCGAAGTCGGGGACGGTCACGAACGACCTCGCCGAGGCCGTCGAGGCCGTCAAGGCGGGCCGGATCGACTTCCGCGTCGACAAGGCCGGGATCATCCACACCTCGATCGGCAACGTGTCGTTCTCGGACGACCAGATCCGCGACAACGCCGACGCCTTCCTGAAGGAGATCGTCCGGCTCCGCCCGGCCGCCGCCAAGGGCCTCTACGTCAAGAGCGTCACGCTCTCGACCACGATGGGCCCGCCGGTCCCGGTCGAGCGCGCCGCCGCTGTTTCCGCCACCCGATAACCGACAACTCCCACTGACATGCCGCTTACCAAAGAGCAGAAGCAGGAGGCGCTCGGGGCCATCGCGGAGACGCTCGAAGGCGCCAACACCGTCTACCTCACCGACTACCAGGGCCTGACGGTCGAGCAGGCGACCGGCCTCCGCCGGGCGTTCCGCGAGGCCGACGTCCAGTACAAGGTCCTCAAGAACACGCTCCTCCGCCGCGCGATGGAGCAGCAGGGCGGGTTCGACGACCTGCTCGAGCAGCTCAACGGCCCGACGGCCGTCGCGTTCACGAACGACCCGGCCGGCCCGGCCAAGGTGCTCAAGAAGTTCCTCGAGGACAACGACCTCGAGGTCCCCCGCTTCAAGGGCGCCTACATCGACGGCGCGATCTACGGCGACGACCAGCTCGACGTGCTGGCCAGCCTCAAGAGCAAGGACGAGCTCCTCGCCGACATCCTCGGGCTCCTCATGGCGCCCATCACGAACGTCGCGTCGGCCCTCGGCGCGCAGGGCGCTGGCCTCGCCAGCGTCATCCAGCAGATCTCCGAGAAGGAGGAAGGCTGATCTCACCCCGCCGGCGCCCGCGCCGGCACTCCCTTAATCAGCGGCGTAGCCGACACCCGGCCGAGACCGCCGCAGGAACCAACCCACCATCATGGCAGACATCAACAGCATCGCCGAGAGCCTCGTCAACCTGACGATCAAGGAGGCCAACGAGCTCCTCACCGTCCTCAAGGACGAGTACGGCATCGAGCCGGCCGCCGCCGCGGCCGTGGTCGCCGGCCCGGCCGGGGGCGACGGCGCCGCCGCCGCCGAGGAGCAGACCGAGTTCGACGTGATCCTCGCCGGCATCGGCGGCAACAAGATCGCCGTCATCAAGGAGGTCCGCGGCATCACGGGCCTCGGCCTCAAGGAGGCCAAGGAGCTCGTCGACAACGCCCCGTCCCCGATCAAGGAGGGCGCCTCGAAGGAGGAGGCCGACGAGGTCAAGGCCAAGCTCGAGGGCGCCGGCGCCACGGTCGAGCTCAAGTAAGCCCGCGCTGGCGGCCCGCCCCGACAGCCCCGCGCTGCACCGAGCGGTCCCCGCCAGCCCGCCGCGTCTCGCCCGCCCTCCCCGGCACTGCCGAGTGGGGGGCGGGCGTTCGCGGCATCCGGCGGCACGCCCTTTTCGAGCGTTCGTCGAATCCCGGCCGGGCCCCGCCCGCGCCGGACGCGAACCGGCTGGAACTCCGCGTTCCACGTCGCGTTCCGCTCCGTCGGCCCCGCTGCGCCAACGCGCCTGCCTCCGGGCAGCGCTCGAGGCGCCCGGGGTCCCGGATGCCCGCGCCGTCCGATCCCACCTCGGCCGGCGCCGCCCGGCGGCTCGCACGCACCCGCGTGTGGGCCGCGGCCGGGCCCACCAGCATCAGCGGTCATCACACCCCAGGGGTACGCCTTGAGCAACAGCAAGAGCGCGGCGCGACCGGCGCCCAGCGGCGAGAGCACTCGTCAGTCGTTCGCAGACATCGCGCCGGTCCTCGATTTCCCGGACTTCCTCGAGATCCAGCTCCGGTCCTACCACGACTTCGTCCAGGCCGAACTGGTCCCAGAAGAGCGTGACCCGAAAAAGGGCCTCGAGGCCACGTTTCGGGAGCACTTCCCGATCACCGACACGCGCGAGCGCTACACGCTCGAGTACCTCCACTTCACGCTGGAGGCGCCCAAGCACTCCATCGAGGAGTGCCTCGCGCAGGGCCTCACGTTCGCCCTCCCGCTCAAGGCGAAGCTCCGCCTGAGCGCCAAGGAGGACGAGGACGAGGACGAGCCCGAGGAGGCGATCCAGCAGGACGTCTACCTCGGCAACCTGCCCGTCATGACCGACAAGGGCACGTTCGTCGTTAACGGCGCCGAGCGGGTCATCGTCAGCCAGCTCCACCGGAGCCCGGGCGTGTTCTTCTCGCAGAGCGTCCACCCGAACGGGACGGACCTCTACAGCGCCCGCGTGATCCCCTTCCGGGGGTCGTGGATCGAGTTCTCGACCGACGTCGCGAACGTGATGTGGGCCTACATCGACCGGAAGAAGAAGCTGCCGGTCACGACGCTCCTCCGCGCGCTCGGCTACTCGTCGGACAGCGAGATCGTCAACCTGTTCGACCTCGCCGACGAGGAGAAGGTCTCGACCAAGAAGGCCTTCGCGAAGCTCGCCGGCCGGACGCTCGCCTCGTCGGTGACCGTCGAGGTCAAGCACGAGGTGATCGACGAGGACACCGGTGAGGTGCTCCAGGAGAACGTCGAGCGCGAGGTGGTCCTCCCGGCCGAGCACGTGCTCGAAGAGGACGACTACGGCCTCCTCAAGGACGCCGGCGTCGAGTCCGTCATCCTTCGCCGCGAGCAGAGCGAGGACGATGACGACGGCGGCCTCGACATGTCGACGCTCCTCAACACGCTCAAGAAGGACCCGACGCACTCGGAGTCCGAGGCGCTCAAGCACCTCTACGAGACGCTCCGGAGCGCCGAGGCGCCCGACGTCGACGCGGCGCGCGCGCTCCTCGACCGCCTCTTCTTCTCCGACAAGCGCTACGACCTCGGCGCCGTCGGCCGGTACCGCATGAACAAGCGGCTCGGCCTCGACAGCGACAACGACGCCGTCACGCTGACCAAGGAGGACCTCGTCGCGATCATCACCGAGCTCGTCAAGCTCCTCAACGGCAAGTCGAACGTCGACGACATCGACCACCTCGGCAACCGCCGGGTGCGGACCGTCGGCGAGCAGCTCCAGGCCCAGTTCTCGCTCGGCCTCGCCCGCATGGCGCGGACGATCAAGGAGCGGATGAACCTCCGCGACGCCGACAAATTCACGCCCCAGGACCTGGTCAACGCCCGGACCGTCTCGTCGGTGATCAACACCTTCTTCGGGACGAACCAGCTGAGCCAGTTCATGGACCAGACGAACCCGCTGGCGGAGCTGACGCACAAGCGTCGGATGTCCGCCCTCGGGCCCGGTGGTCTGACGCGTGAGCGCGCCGGCTTCGAGGTCCGCGACGTCCACTACACGCACTACGGCCGGCTCTGCCCGATCGAGACGCCGGAGGGGCCGAACATCGGCCTCATCTCGTCGCTGTGCACCCACGGCGTCGTGAACAAGTTCGGCTTCATCGAGACGCCCTACCGGAAGGTCAACAACGGCAAGGTCACGTCGAAGATCGAGTACCTCTCGGCCGAGGACGAGGACCGCTACACGATCGCCCAGGCCAACGCCCCGCTCAACGACGACGGGACGTACGCCAACGACCTCGTGCGCGCCCGGATCGGCGGCGACGTCCCGCTCGTCACGCCCGACGAGATCGACTACATGGACGTGGCGCCGAACCAGATCATCTCGCCGGCCGCCTCGCTCATCCCGTTCCTCGAGCACGACGACGCCAACCGCGCGCTGATGGGCTCGAACATGCAGCGCCAGGCCGTGCCGCTCCTCCAGCCGTCGGCGCCGTACGTCGGCACGGGCCTGGAGGGCCGGATCGCTCGCGACTCTCGTGCCATCCTCGTCGCCCAGGGCGACGGCGTGGTCGAGTACGTCGACGCGACCAAGATCACGGTCCGCTACGACGAGACGCCCGAGGACGCCGACGCGGCGTTCGAGGAGCCCGTCCGGACGTACCCGCTCATCAAGTTCCGCCGGACCAACCAGGACACCAACGTCACCCAGAAGCCGCGCGTCGCCGCCGGCATGCGGGTGAAGAAGGGCGACCTCCTGGCCGACGGCGCCTCGACGGAGAAGGGCGAGCTCGCGCTCGGCAAGAACGTCCTCGTGGCGTTCATGCCGTGGAAGGGCTACAACTTCGAGGACGCCATCGTCATCTCGGAGAAGGTGGTCAAGCAGGACATCTTCACCTCGGTCCACATCGAGGAGTTCGACCACCAGGTCCGCGACACGAAGCGCGGCGAGGAGGAGCTCACGCGCGAGATCCCGAACGTCTCCGAGGAGGCGACGAAGGACCTCGACGAGCGCGGCATCGTCCGCGTCGGCGCCGAGATCAACCCCGGCGACATCATCGTCGGCAAGATCACGCCAAAGGGCGAGACCGACCCGACGCCGGAGGAGAAGCTGCTCCGGGCCATCTTCGGCGACAAGGCCGGCGACGTCAAGGACGCCTCGCTCAAGGCCAAGCCGGGCATGAACGGCGTCGTGATCGACACGATGCTCTTCAGCCGCCGCAAGACCGACGCCATCACCAAGAAGGCGGAGGAGAAGCGGCTCGAGGAGATCAAGCGCCAGCTCGACCGCGAGGTCGACGCCCTCCAGCAGTCGTTCTACGAGCGGTTCTTCAGCCTCATCGGCTCGAAGCAGGCGGGCGCGGCCATCGAACTCCGCGACGGCACGATCGTGATCTCCGAGGGGGCCAAGTACACCAAGACGGGCTTCAAGGAGATCGAGCCGGCCGACCTCAAGATCCGCCAGGCGTACACCAACGACGACGACACCAACCGGCAGGCCTGGAAGCTGCTCGCCAACTACCAGCGGCGGCACCAGGAGGTGACCGGCGCGGCCGAGCAGGAGGAGTACCGGATCCAGATGGGCGACGAGCTGCCCCCGGGCATCGTCCAGCTGGCGAAGGTCTACGTGGCCAAGAAGCGCAAGCTCCAGGTCGGCGACAAGATGGCCGGCCGCCACGGCAACAAGGGCGTCGTCGCCAAGATCGTCCCCGAAGAGGACATGCCGTTCCTCGAGGACGGCACGCCGGTCGACATCTGCCTCAACCCGCTGGGCGTGCCGTCGCGCATGAACCTGGGCCAGATCTTCGAGACGCTCCTCGGCTGGGCCGGCTCCAAGCTCGGCGAGACCTACGCCACCCCGGCCTTCGACGGCGCGTCCATGGACGACATCGCCGCGAAGCTCCGCGAGGCGGGCCTCCCCGAGGACGGCCGCGTCCAACTCTACGACGGCCAAACCGGCGCCCCGTTCGACCAGAAGACGACGGTCGGGCAGATCTACATGCTCAAGCTGTCGCACCTCGTCGACGACAAGATCCACGCCCGGTCCATCGGGCCCTACAGCCTCATCACGCAGCAGCCGCTCGGCGGCAAGGCCCAGTTCGGCGGCCAGCGGTTCGGCGAGATGGAGGTGTGGGCGCTCTACGCCTACGGCGCCTCGAACGTCCTCCGCGAGCTCCTGACCGTCAAGTCCGACGACGTCCAGGGCCGCTCGAAGGCTTACGAGGCCATCGTCAAGGGCGACAACCTCCCCGAGCCGAACGTCCCCGAGTCGTTCAACGTCCTGCTCCGCGAGATGCAGGGCCTCGGCCTCGAAGTCCGCATCGACTAGGGGCTCTGGCGACGCGCCCGAGGCCGGCCCCCTCGGCCTCGGGCGCGCTCCCCACACCCCCGATTCCTATACCCTAGTCCCCCAATATGGCATTCGGCATCCAGCCGGCCCAGCCGGCGCAGAAGAAGTACTACAGCTCGATCACCGTCAGCCTGAGCTCGCCCGAGACGATCCTCGAGCGGTCGTTCGGCGAGGTGCTCAAGCCGGAGACGATCAACTACCGGAGCTTTAAGCCGGAGAAGGACGGCCTCTTCTGCGAGAAGATCTTCGGCCCGGTCAAGGACTGGGAGTGCCATTGCGGCAAGTACAAGCGGATCCGGTACAAGGGCATCATCTGCGACCGCTGCGGCGTCGAGGTGACCCAGAAGTCGGTCCGTCGTGAGCGGTTCGGGCACATCACGCTGTCCGTCCCGGTCGTCCACATCTGGTACTTCAAGAGCCTGCCGAACAAGATCGGCGCGCTCCTCGGGATGAAGTCGAAGGACCTCGACAAGGTCATCTACTACGAGGCCTACGTCGTCGTGAACCCGGGCGGGGCCCAGAACCTCGGCATCGACCGCGGGACGCTCCTGACGGAGAACGAGTACTTCGACGTCCTCTACCAGATCCGCGAGGACAACAACCGCCTCGCCGACGACGACCCGGAGAAGTTCGTGGCGATGATCGGCGGCGAGGCCGTCGAGGAGCTCCTCAAGCGGCTCGACCTCGACTCGCTCGCCGTCGAGCTCCGGTTCCAGGCCCGCACCGAGACGAGCCAGGCCCGCAAGGCCGAGGCCCTCAAGCGGCTCGGCATCGTCGAGGCGTTCCGCCAGGCGAACGCCCGGATGGAGAACAAGCCGGAGTGGATGGTCATGAAGGTGGTCCCGGTGATCCCGCCGGAGCTCCGCCCGCTCGTCCCGCTCGAGGGCGGCCGGTTCGCCACGTCGGACCTCAACGACCTCTACCGGCGCGTCATCATCCGGAACAACCGGCTCAAGCGCCTGATCGACATCAAGGCGCCGGAGGTCATCCTCCGCAACGAGAAGCGGATGCTCCAGGAGGCCGTCGACAGCCTCTTCGACAACTCGCGGAAGGCCAACGCCGTCCGCTCCGACTCGAACCGCGCGCTGAAGTCGCTGAGCGACATGCTCAAGGGCAAGCAGGGCCGGTTCCGCCAGAACCTCCTCGGCAAGCGCGTCGACTACTCGGGCCGGTCGGTCATCGTGGTCGGCCCGGAGCTGAGGCTCCACCAGTGCGGCCTGCCCAAGGAGATGGCCGTCGAGCTGTTCAAGCCGTTCATCATTCGGAAGCTCATCGAGCGCGGCATCGTCAAGACGGTCAAGAGCGCCAAGAAGGTGGTCGACCGCCGGACGGCCGACGTGTTCGACATCCTCGAGAAGGTGATCGACGGGCACCCGGTGCTCCTCAACCGCGCCCCGACGCTCCACCGGCTCGGCATCCAGGCGTTCCAGCCGGTCCTCATCGAGGGCAAGGCGATCCGCCTGCACCCGCTAGTGACGACGGCGTTCAACGCCGACTTCGACGGCGACCAGATGGCCGTCCACGTGCCGCTGTCGCATGACGCGGTGCTCGAGGCGAGCATCCTCATGCTGTCGTCGCACAACATCATGAGCCCGGCGCACGGCGGCCCGATCGCGGTCCCGTCGCAGGACATGGTCCTCGGCATGTACTACATGACGAAGGACCGGGCCGACGAGAAGGGCGAGGGCATGATGTTCGGCTCGACGCGCGAGGTTCGCCAGGCGTTCGACCAGGGCAAGGTCTCGCTCCACGCCCGGATCAAGCTCAAGCTCAACGAGCCGACGTTCGACGGGCAGCACCAGCCCGGCGAGACGATCGACACGGCCGTCGGCCGCGCGCTCTTCAACGACATCGTGCCGGCCGGCGTCGGGTACATCGACCAGGTCCTGACCAAGAAGAACCTCCGCAACATCATCGCGGGCGTCTTCAAGGCGACCGATTTCCCGCGGACGGCCAAGTTCCTCGACGAGATCAAGGACCTCGGCTTCGGTCAGGCCATGCTCGGCGGGCTGAGCTTCTCGCTGGCCGACATCGTCGTGCCGGACGCGAAGCAGACGCTCCTGAAGGAGGCCGAGGACCGCGTCGACGAGATCCGCTCGAACTACGAGATGGGCTTCATCACCGAGGCCGAGCGGTACAACCAGGTCATCGACGTCTGGACGTCGACGAACAACGACATCTCGGACGTCCTCTACACGTCGCTCCAGAACGACCAGGAGGGCTTCAACGCCATCTACATGATGGCGGACTCGGGCGCTCGTGGCTCGCGCGAGCAGATCCGCCAGCTCGGCGGGATGCGTGGCCTCATGGCCAAGCCGCAGAAGAGCCAGGCCGGCTCGGCGGGCGCGATCATCGAGAACCCGATCAAGTCCAACTTCAAGGAGGGCCTCTCGGTCGCCGAGTACTTCATCTCGACGCACGGCGCCCGAAAGGGCCTGGCCGACACGGCCCTCAAGACGGCCGACGCCGGCTACCTCACGCGCCGTCTCGTCGACGTGAGCCAGGACGTCTCGATCACGCAGCACGACTGCGGCACGCTCCGCGGCGTGCGGATGGAGGCGCTCAAGGACAACGAGGACATCGTCGAGTCGCTCCGCGACCGGATCGTGGGCCGCGTGTCGGTCCACGACGTCCGCGACCCCGAGTCGGGCGAGGTGATCCTCCGCCGGGACGACCAGATCACGGACGAGATCGCCGACCAGATCGAGGCGACCTCGATCGAGACGGTCGAGATCCGCTCCGTGCTCGCCTGCGAGTCCGACCGGGGCGTGTGCGCGCTCTGCTACGGGCGCGACCTCGCCAACGGCCGCCTCGTGCAGACCGGCGAGGCCGTCGGTGTCATCGCGGCGCAGTCGATCGGCGAGCCCGGCACGCAGCTCACGCTCCGGACCTTCCACATCGGTGGTACGGCCAGCCGCATCGCGGCCGAGTCGACCATCCAGACGAAGTTCGGCGGCAAGGTGGTCTTCGAGAACCTCCGGACGGTCACCGACGAGTCGGGCGAGACGGCCCGCACGATCGCCCTCGGGCGGTCGGGCGAGGTCCGCGTGCTCGACGAGGACGGCCGCCAGCGCATCGCCTACACGATCCCCTACGGCGCCGACGTCGCGGTCGTCGAGGGCCAGTCGGTCGAGAAGGGCGACGTCATTGCGAGCTGGGACCCGTACAACTCGGTCATCATCGCGGAGACGGCCGGCACGGTCCGCTTCCAGGATGTCATCGAAGGGACGACGTTCCGCGAGGAGTCGGACGAGCAGACCGGCTTCCGCGAGAAGGTCATCACCGAGACGCGCGAGCGCTCGCTCACGCCGGCGCTCGTCGTCGAGGGCGAGGGCGGCCGCGAGTACACGATGCCGGTCCGGGCCCGCCTCCAGGTGGACCAGGGCGACGAGATCACGGCGGGCACCATCCTCGCCAAGCTCCCGCGCCAGTCGGCCGGTACCCGCGACATCACGGGCGGTCTCCCGCGCGTCATCGAGCTGTTCGAAGCCCGCTCGCCGAGCGACCCGGCCGTGGTGTCGGAGATCGACGGCGTCGTGAGCTTCGGCGGCCGGAAGCGCGGCTCGCAGGAGGTCATCGTGACGTCCCGCGACGGCCTGACGGAGAAGACGTACCTCGTCTCGCTCTCGAAGCACCTCCTCGTCCACGAGAACGACTTCGTGCGCGCCGGTGAGGCGCTGTCCGACGGGCAGATCTCGCCGCAGGACATCCTCGCCATCCTCGGGCCCACGGCCGTCCAGGAGTACCTCGTCAACGAGGTCCAGGAGGTCTACCGGCTCCAGGGCGTGGGGATCAACGACAAGCACATCGAGGTCGTCGTCCGGCAGATGATGCAGAAGGTCCGGATCACGGACCCGGGCGACACGCCGTTCCTCGAGGACGACCTCGTCGACCGGCTCCAGCTCGAGAAGGTCAACGACGCGCTCTACGACAACTTCGTCGTCGTCGACGCGGGCGAGTCCGACCTCCAGATCGGGCAGACCATCACGCGCCGGCAGCTCCGCGACGCCAACTCGGCGATGAAGCGGGAGGACAAGCGCGAGGTCGAGGTCCGCGACGCCGAGCTCGCCGTCGCCGAGCCGGTCCTGCTGGGCATCACCCAGGCCGCGCTCAAGACCGACTCGTACCTCTCGGCCGCGTCCTTCCAGGAGACGACGAAGGTGCTCACCGAGGCCGCCATCGCGGCGAAGGTCGACAGCCTCCTCGGGCTCAAGGAGAACGTGCTCGTCGGGCACCTCGTCCCGGCCGGCACCGGGCTCCGCGACTACGCCGACATCGTCGTTGGGAGCCGCCAGGAGCTCGAGGCGCTGCAGGCCACGCAGGACGCGCTCGACCGCGGCCTCGCGACGGGCGACGGCGACATCCTCGGTGCCCCGGCCTCCCCGGCCGCGGACGACGAGACGCTCGCCGAGATCAACCGCCGCCTCGGGTAGCCCCACCTCAGGCGCCCCGTGCGCACGCTGAACCGGACGCCCCGGCTGCCCTCGCGGTGGCCGGGGCGTCGTGCGTTCGTCCGCCTCGCCGGCGGGTCGTATCGTCTGGGGCGCTCCCACCACGCTCATGCTCACCCGGTCCGTCCTCGTCCTTCTCCTGCTCGGACTCGGCGTGGCGGGGTGCGACGGCGCCAGGCCCGAGCCGCCCGACGAGACGGACGCGCTGCCCGCCGTCGTCTCACGGTTCGAGGTCGAGGTCGATCCGGCGGGGACGTCGCCGCTGACGGCCGAGGTGACGCTCGAGGCCGACGTGCCGGTGTCGATCGACGTGGTGGTCGAAGGGAAGGAGGGGGCGGCCACCGAGATCCGCCACCGGTTCGACGACCTCGGGACCGTCCACCGCATCCCCGTCCTCGGGCTCTACGCCAACACTACCACGGCCGTCACGCTCGTCCTCCGGGACGAGAGCGGCGCCGAGGTGGGCCGGGTCGAGCGGGACGTCGAGACGGGACGGGTCCCCGGCGGCCTCCCTGCGGTGACGGTGAACACGGCGGCCCCGGGCGCGGTCCGGCCGGGCCTCACGTTCGTCAGCTCGTTCGCGGGGGAGGGCGCGACGCCGCAGGCTCCGTTTGCCTACGACGCCGCCGGGACGATCCGCTGGGTGCTCGACTATTCGGGCCGTCCGCCGCTCACGACCCTGTTCTACGACAACGGGATCGACCGGCTGGCGAACGGGAATCTGTACTTCGGCGACGGCGCCACGGACCGGATCTACGAGGTCGATCTGTTCGGCCGGATCGTGCGCCAATGGGACCTCCCAGGCTTCGGGTTCCACCACCACGTGCTGGAGAAGCCCGACGGCAACTTCCTCGTCACGGTCAACCGCGACGGCGCGGCGACGGTCGAGGACGCCGTCGTCGAGGTCGACCGCGAGACCGGCCAGATCGTCCGCGACTGGGACCTCCGCCAGTCGCTGAATCAATACCGCCGGGCGTGGCCCACGGACCTCGCCGACCTCAACGTCGACTGGTTCCATGCCAACGCGCTCGTGTATGACGAGCGGGACGACACGATCCTCGTCTCGGGGCGCACGCAGGGCCTCGTCAAGCTCACCGCCGGCAACGAGGTCGTGTGGATCCTCGCGCCGCACCGGGACTGGGGGACAGCAGGCGACGGGACGGACCTCGCGACGAAGCTTCTCCAGCCGCTCGACGCGGCGGGCCAGCCGATCACCGACCCCGCCGTGCTCGACGGCGCGCAGCGGCACGTCGACTTCGACTGGGCGTGGTACCAGCACGCCCCGGAGATCCTCCCCGACGGGTCGATCCTCCTGTTCGACAACGGCGACAGCCGCGGGTACACGGGCCGAGGCCTTTATAGCCGCGCCGTCGTCTACCGCGTCCATGAGGCCGCGATGACAGTGCGCCAAGTCTGGGACTACGGTGAGGAGCGCGGGCCGCAGACGTACTCCCGCATCGTCTCCGACGTGGACTACCACGCGGACGAGGGGATCGTCGTGTTCGCGCCGGGCGCCATCGCACGCGGGGAGGCCAATCCCCATGGGCGCGTCGTCGAGGTGGACCGGGCGACGGGCGCGGTGCGGTCCGAGGCCGTCATTCGGGCGCCGACGACCCGGTTCGGAATCACGTTCCACCGCGTCGAGCGGATGCCCCTCTACCCGCCGGGTCTCCGGACGACCCGGCCCAACGCCTGAGGCAGGCGGACAGGCGTGCCCGCCTCGACCCGTTGCTGGGCCGAGGCGGACGGCCCGGACTCACTCGCCACGGCCGGTCTTAGCCTGGAGCGCGTCGATGGTCTCGGACGCCTCGGCCTTTGTGAGACCGTCGTACTGGTCGGGGTCCTCGCCGGCCTCCTGAGCGAGCGTGTGGAGGTAGGAGCGCTGCGCGCCGGTCATCGGCTCGTCGCCGGTGGTCCAGTCTTCGGGGTCCTTCTGGGCGTTGCCGGCGTCGGTCTGGTCTTGAGGGGTCGACATGGGATCGGTCGGAAGTGGACTCCCAACGTCGGATCGCGCGGTGCCGACGGTGCGTCGTCGGGACGTCCCCGGGGGCGGGGTCGGGCGAGGCCCTACCGCCGGCCGGCTACCTTCGCGGGCCCTGTCGGCCGGGACGCCGAGCCTGGCGCCTCCCTCCAGGAGTTCGGTCCAAACGCCGGTCTCCGCACTCATCCAGACTCGTGTCGACGCCCCCCCGGTTGGCCCGTGGTGCGGGCGGACTACCCGCCCGTGCCGTAGACGGCGGCCGCCTGGCGGTACATCGTCGCGTGGAGATCCGCGGTCCGGTGGGCCATCGTCTCGGGCGCCTGGCCGGGCTCGCGGCGCGCGGCGTAGCCGCCCGATAGGAGCAGACAGAGCGGGACGCCGGCGTCGCGGACGGTTTCGCACACGAGCCGGTCGCGGGCCGCCAGGCCGTCGCGCGTGAGCGTCAGCCGCCCGAACCGGTCGTCGGCCACGACGTCAACGCCTCCGAGATAGACGACGAGGTCTGGCGTAGCGTCCGCCAGCACCTCCGGGAGAAGGGTGGCGAGCACGTCGAGGTACTCGCCGTCGCCCGTCCCGTCCGGCAGCCCCACGTCGCGGGTCGAGGGCGGTTTTCGGAACGGGAAGTTGTTGGCCCCGTGGACGGAGACCGTGTAGACGCCGCCGGCCGGCCACGCGCGGTCGCCGCCGAACACGTGGGCCGTCCCGTTCCCCTGGTGGACGTCGAGGTCGAGCACGAGCGCCCGCCGGATCCACCCGGACCGCTGGAGGACGCGGAGCGCGACGGCGACGTCGTTGAGCACGCAGAACCCCTCCCCGTGGTCGGGCATCGCGTGGTGCGTCCCGCCGGCGAGGTTGCCCGCGACGCCGTCGAGCAGCGCCATCGACATCGCGTTGATCGTGCCCTGGACGGCCCGCCGGCTCCGCATCACGAGCGCCTCGCTCCACGGGAGCCCCATCCGCCGTTCTTCCTTCCGCGACAGCGTGCCCGTCGCGAGCGCGTCGAGGTAGCGCGTGGTGTGGACGAGCAGGAGGTCGCCCCAGTCGGCCTCGCGCGGGGCGACGACGTCTTCCGCCCGGATCACGCCCTCGGCGATCAGGAGGTCGTGGAGGGCCGAGAACTTGGCCATCGGGAACGCGTGCCGCGGCGGGAGCGGCACGACGTAGCCCGGGTGGTACGAGACGCGCATCGAGGCGGGGGGAGACCCGTCGCGGACGCGCGTCGCCCGCCCGGCGATCCGTCCCGACCTACTGCGCCTCGGGCTCCTCGCGCGGCGGCGCCATCAGGGTCTCGACGGCCTGCTCGAGCGAGAGCCCCGTCCGGCGGGCGACGATGAACTGGTCGAACGGCGTCGTCTCGTACGCCTCCTCGCGGACGTACTGGAGCGCGAACAAGAAGGTCTCGGGGTCGGTGTAGCCCGGGAGCTTCGTGATGAGCGCGCCGTCGGTATCGACGAACACGTTGGTCGGCGTGCCCGAGATGCCCATGGCGCCGCCGAGGTCGCGGCCGGTCACGCGCGCGTCGAAAAACTGGAGCGAGTCGGCGCCCTCGATGTCGAGGCGGACCGGGGCGAAGTTGCCGGTGAGGTACTCCTGGACGGCGTCGTCGGTGAAGACGTCGGCGTCGAACCGGGCGCAGAAGCCGCACCACGAGGCGTAGCCATAGACGAGGACGATCTTGTCGTCGGCCTGGGCCGTCGCGATGGCCTCCTCCATCGAGAGCCAGTCCGGCGCGTCCTCGGGGACGATGGACGCGTCGACCTGGGCCTGCCCGGCGAGCGGGAGCGCGAGGGCGAGCGCGAGGAGGATGGAGCGGATCATGTGGCGGGGAGGAGGCGGTCGAGGAGAGCGCGGAACGTCCGTCGGCCCTCGTTCCATGTGTAAGGGGCGAGCGCGGCGGGCGCGGCGGCGGCCCAGCGGGCGCGGCGGTCGGGGTCGAGGGCCTTGCGGAGCGCGTCGGCGACGGCCCCCGGATCGGAGGGGGCGGCGAGGACGCCGACGCCGCGGTCCACGACGGCCCGGATCTCGGGGAGCGGGCTGGCGAGGACCGGGACGCCGGCCGCAAGGTACTCGAACAGCTTGTTCGGCAAGCTCAGGCGGAGGCTCTCCGTGAGAGGTTCGATGAGGCACGCGCCGAGGTCGGCGCCCGGCGTGAGCGCCGCCAGCCGGTCGGGTGGGACGAACGGGTGGACCACGAGCCGGTCTCCAAGGGCTGCGCTCCACGTGCGGATCTCGGCCTCCAGCGCCCCCTCCCCGATGAGCACGAGGCGGATGCCCTCGACGGCCGCGGCCGCCTCGGTGAGCGCACGGAGACCCCGGCCGTCGCGGAAGAGGCCCTGGTAGAGCACGATCGTCCGGCCGTCGTCGGGGAGGTCCAGGTCGCGACGGAGAGCGTCGCGGTCGGCGCTGCCGGCCTCGGCGACATAGGGCGCGTTGTAGAGGACGGTCGGCCGAGCGATGCGATAGCGGTCGCGGAGCCGGTCGGCGATGGCGTCTCCCACCGTCAGGACCGCGTCGGCGCGGCCGATGGAACGGCGCTCTACGGCGCCCCACACCGCGCCGACGTAGGGGCGCCCGTGCGTCGAGTCGAGCGCCGTGTAGAGCTCGCGGCTGTCGTAGACGAGCCGTGCGCCGTGACGTCGGGACGCGGCCACGAGGGCAGGGAGGGTGTAGAGGTCGCTCGCGAGGTACAGCCCGGCCGGTCGCGCGAGCGCGGCCTCTCGAACGGCCCGGTGCGCGCGCCAGAACGCGAGCGGTCCACCGCCGGGCCGCACGCCGAGGACGGTGAGCGTGGCGCCGTCCGGGAGCGCCCGGGGAGCGCGCGGACCGGCCGTCTGCAGGACGGACACGGGCACCCCCGCCTCGGCGAGCACGCGGAGCTGGCGGAGCGCGCGCGACGAGCCCGTGACGTCGCCCACGAGGGCGAACACGGCGGTTCGAGGCGGCGGGGGCGGGGTCAGGGGATCGATGAAGTTGTGTGCCGGGGGGGCGCCGGGGGACGATTCCGGACGCCCAAACGTATGTTCAGTGCCCGACGCGGGGCCCGAAGTTTCGTCCTCGAGCCCAGGGTCGGCTCACCCACCCCGAACGTGACTCTGCGTCGTCTCCTGTTCGCGCTGGCCGCGGTGTCGGTCGGCGTGCTCCTCGGTCTCCCGGTCGTCCGGCTGCTCCAGCCGGACCCCGAGCCCGTGCCGCAGCAGGCGCCCGCGCCGTCGGCGCCGGCCCGGGTCGAGACGGTCCAGATCGGGGCCGACGGGCCGCCGCCGGCCGCGGAGATCGGCACGCCCGACCTCGCCGACATCAGCCAGCAGACGCAGGCGGTCGCCCGCGCCGTCGACCGGGCCGTCGTCTACATCGAGGTCGAGCTCGGGCCCGGCTACGCCCGCGGGCAGACCGAGGCCGGCAGCGGGATCATCATCTCGGACGCCGGCTACGTCCTCACCAACGCCCACGTCGTGGCCCGGGCCACCGAGGCCCTCGTCATCCTCCCCTCCGACAAGCGCGAGTACCGGGCCGAAGTCGTCGGGCGCGACCCGACGACGGACATCGCCGTGCTCCGGTTGTTCGAGGTCGGCGTGGACGACGAGGAGCCGCTCCCGGTCGCCTCGCTCGGCGACTCCGACGCCCTCGAGGTGGGGGAGTGGGTGCTCGCCGTCGGCAGCCCGTACCGGCTGATGAACACGGTCACCTCGGGCATCGTGTCGGCGCTGGGCCGCGGCGGGCTCAACGCGATCCCCAACGAGTTCGCCATCGAGGACTTTATCCAGACCGACGCGGCTATCAACCCGGGCAACTCGGGTGGGGCGCTCGTCAACCTCCAGGGCCAGGTCGTGGGCGTCGTGACGGCGAACGCTTCCGACAACGGCTACGCGGCCGGCTACGGGTTCGCGGTCCCGATCAACCTCGCGCGTGTCGTGGCCGAGAGCCTCATCCGGTACGGCGAGGTCCGACGGGGCTACCTCGGCGTCGAGGTGTTCCCTGTCGACCGGGCCGATGCACGCGAGGCCGGGATGCCGGACGTTCGCGGCGTGCTCGTCACGCGCGTGGTGTCGGGCGGCCCCGCGGCGCAGGCCGGCGTCCGCCCCGGCGACGTGCTCCTCGAGGTCGGCGGCCGGTCGGTCGACGCGCCGAACCAGTTCCAGAGCCGGCTGGCGATGTTCCAGCCGGGCGAGGGCGTCGAGCTCTCCGTCTGGCGCGGCGGCGAGGCCCGGGCTCTCGAGGCGACGCTCTCGGACCCGACCGACCCGTCGCTCGAAGATTGGTTCGCCGGGCCGTCGACGCCCGCGTCGCCCCAGACCGGCCCGCAGGAAGAAGAGGTCGCGCGGTCCGAGGCGCCCGACTGGGGCGTCCGCTTCCGCGACCTCACGCGTCCCGAGCGCCGCGCGTTCGAGAGCGGCGCCTTCGTCGAGTCGATCGAGCCCGGCAGCGCGGCCGAGCTCGACGGGCTCCCGCGGGGGACCGTCGTCGTGGCCGTCGAGAACCGCCCGGTGGCGACGGCCGAGGAGGCGCGCGTCGCGCTCGCCCGCCTCGCCCGCCAGGACCGCCCCGCGCTCTTGCGCGTCCGCCGCCCCGACGGCCGGACCGCGTTCTACGACCTGGCGTCGCCATTCGTCGATTGATGATTGGGTGATCGGGTGAGTGGGGAAGACGATGAGACGGAGCACGGGCGGCGAGCGGAGGCGCTCCGGGATCGGACGAAGGCGTACGCGTTGAGAGTCATCCGATTCTGCCGGTCGCTTCCTGACTCCGACGAGGGGCGTGTCATCCGTCGTCAGATGCTCCGGTCGGCGACCTCGGTGGCCGCGAACTACCGCGCCGCGTGCCGCGCCCGGAGCCATCGGGAGTTCGTCGCCAAGATCAGCGTCGTGCTCGAGGAGGCCGACGAGACCGAGTTCTGGATCGAACTAACGGTGGATGCCGGGCTGGCGGATGCGGAGCGCACACGGGACCTTCTCCGCGAGGCGAGCGAGTTGGTGGCGATCTTCGCAGCCTCCCGCCGGACGGCCAAGCGGCGATCCTGAGGGCGGCTCAATCTCCACTCACCCGCTCACCAATCCCCCAATGCGTTACCTCACCGCAGGAGAGTCCCACGGCGAGGCCCTCGTCGGCATCGTCGAGGGGATGCCGGCCGGCGTGCCCGTCACGCCCGCCGACATCGACGAGCACCTGAGCCGCCGCTGGCTCGGCTACGGCCGCGGCGGGCGCGCCAAGGTCGAACGCGACCAGGTCCGGGTGCTCGGCGGGATCCGGTTCTCGCACACGATGGGGAGCCCCGTCGCGCTGCTCCTCCCGAACGCGGCCTACGAGAAGGACCGGGCCGGCTGGCCCGAGACGATGGCCGTCATGGGCGACGGCGACGGCGTCGAGCGCGTGACGCTCCCGAGGCCCGGCCACGCCGACCTCGTCGGCGCGCAGAAGTACGGGTTCGACCGGCCGCCGCACGGGCCCGACGTCCGCCCGGTGATCGACCGGTCATCGGCGCGGGAGACGGCGATGCGGGTGGCGTGCTGCTCCGTCGCCCGGCAGATGCTCCGCGCGCTCGGGATCGAGGTCGGGAGCCACGTCGTCCGCCTCGGGGAGGTCGGCCTCGACGACCCGGCGGGCTGGGCCGAGGATCGGGACGCGCTGCTCGCCGAAGGCGGCGCGCGGGCGCTCTACGAGAAGGCCGACCAGTCGGAGGTCCGAATGCTGGGCGACGCGCTTTCCGAGCGGGCCATCGAGCACATCAAGGCCGCGAAAAAGGCGGGCGACACGCTGGGGGGCGTCTATGAGGTCGTCGCGACCGGCGTCCCCGTCGGCCTCGGGAGCTACGCACAGGGCGACCGGCGGCTCGACGGGCGGCTCGCGCAGGCGATCCTGTCCATCCAGGCGCAGAAAGCGGTGGAGGTCGGCGACGGGTGGCTGGCAGGGCGCCGACCCGGGTCCGAGGTCCACGACCCCATCACGCGCGACGGCGACCGCTGGGGCCGCGAGAGCAACCACGCCGGCGGCGTCGAGGGCGGCATCTCGAACGGCCAGCCGCTCGTCGTCCGCGGCACGATGAAGCCGATCCCGACCCTCATCAAGCCGCTCGGGACGGCCGACCTCGCGACGGGCGAGGCCCAGCCGACGCGCTACGAGCGGAGCGACGTGACGAGCGTGCCCGCCGCGAGCACGGTCGCCGAGGCGACGGTCGCGTGGGAGATCGCCGTGGCCCTCCTCGAGCGCTACGGCGGCGACACGTTCGGGGCCCTCCGCGAGCGCGTCGAGGCGGACCGGGAGCGCGGCTTCTGACCCTCCGGGCCGTCGGTTTGCGCAGGGACGGGGGACCGCTCCCGGCTCGCCCATGCTGACCGTCACGCCCAAAGGCGCGTTCTCCACGTCGTACGCCGTCGCCCTCGACGGCGAGCCCGTGGGCCAGTTGCGCCTGCGCCGTTTCCGCGAAAAGGCGACGGCCGTGCTCGACGGCGACCGGTTCACGATGGCCAACCAGCTCGTCGGGCGCCACTTCCTCCTCAAGGCGGGACGGCTGCGCGTCGCCCGTGCCGACAAGCGCGCGTTCCAGTACGCCGTCGATGTCCGCCTCGGGGACCGGGGCGCGCCGCTGGCGTTCGTCTCCGCCGGGGTGCTCGCGACGGGGCGGTTCGTCCTCACCGACGGGGGCGAGGTCGTCGGCGAGGTCGTTCGGGAGGGGCGCGGCGCGCGCGGCGCGTTCGACGTGGACCTGCCACCGCCGGTCGAGCTGTTCTTGGCGTGGATCGCGCTCGCGATGTGGCGCCGGGACCGGCGGCGACGGTCGGGGTAGGCGGTCGCCGTCCGGCACGGTCGGGCTCAGCCGACGTCCGGCGGGGTGGGAGGGGGGCTGGAGGCGCCGTCACCGCGGCGCTCGGCGTCGGCGAGACGGGCCGGGCGCGGCGGGTTCGAGCCGGCCGGCCACCCCTCGCGCTGGCGCGTCCGGTCGCCGTCGGTCTCCTCCGTCTGGTCGTGGAACAGCACCACCTGCGTCGGGAACGGGAGGTCGATGGCGCCCTCGGCCATGGCCTCCGTGATCCGGCCCAGCACGCGGTCGCGGACGGCGACGACGTTCGAGCGCTTGGGGTGGGTCCACCAGCGGATCCGGAGGTTGACCGACGAGCCGGCGAGGTCCCACGTGAGCACGTCCGGCGCGGGGTCCTCCAGGACGCCCTCGGCGCCGCGGAGCACGTCGAGCGCGATCTGCTTCGCCTTCCCGATGTCGTCGCCGTAGCCGATCCCGACGTCGTACTCGCTCCGGAGCAGGTTGTAGGCCGTGATGACCTGGACGGGCTCCGAGTAGATCTGGCTGTTCGGGATGATGACCCGGCGGCCGTCGTAGGTCCGGATGAACGTGGCCCGCGTCTCGATCGACTCGACGGTCCCGACGTAGTCCCCCGACACGATCTCGTCGCCGGCCTGGAACGGCTGGCGGAGGAGCAGGAGCACGCCCGCCAGGAGGTTCTGGAAGATGTCCTGGAACGCGAACCCGAGGACGAGCCCGCTCACGCCGAGCGCGCCGACGAGCCCGGCGATCGTGAAGCCGGGGAAGACCAGGACGAGCCCGATCAGGAGGCCGAGGAACAGGAGCCCGGCCGTCGCCAGCCGCCCGAGCACGATCCCGATGGGCGAGTCGACGGGCCCCGGCGTCACGCGGTGGATGATCCCGCGGACGCCTCGCGCCACCAGCCACAGCACGAGGAAGACGACGACGGCCACCGCCAGCGCCGGCAGGGCGGCCACGACGGCGTTCGCGTAGCCCTGGACCGTCCCGACGGCCTGCCCCGTCGCCTCGGCGAAGCCGGGCGCCACCGTGTCCGCCTCGGCGATCGCCTCGGCCGTGGTGACGACGGTGTCGCGCACGACGGAGCCGGAGAAGAGCGTGTCGGCCTGCATGGGCGAGCGGGAGGGGGAGAGGGGGACGCGGGACGGCCGCGGCGGGTTCGCCGGTTGCCACTGCCCTCACCCCGTGTCATCCTGAGGAGCAGGGCGACGAAGAATCTCGTGTCCGATCGCGTTTCGCTCACGACGAGGGATCCGGCCGAGTCGGACGAGATCCTTCGGTCTGCTTAGGGTGACAAGCGTTGAGGGAAGACTCCGCCCGCCTCGGGAGTGCGACCGAGGCGGGCGGGGGGACCGGATTGCGCGGAAAGCCCATCGGCACGGCGGATCGGCGGTCGGGCGGGCTCGGTAGCTTCTGAACCCTCCGTGTCTTCCGTGCCCATGCCCCACCGCCCCCAGACCGCGAACGAGACCCGCCAGGCCTTCCTCGACTTTTTCCGCGAGAAGGGCCACGAGATCGTCCCGAGCGCGCCGATCGTTCCCCAGAACGACCCGACGCTCCTGTTCATCAACGCGGGGATGAACCCGTTCAAGGACGTGTTCCTGGGCACGGGCTCGCGCCCGTACGACCGCGCGGCCGACACGCAGAAGTGCCTCCGGGTGAGTGGCAAGCACAACGACCTCGACGAGGTCGGGCTCGACACGTACCACCACACGTTCTTCGAGATGCTCGGCAACTGGAGCTTCGGGGACTACTTCAAGAAGGAGGCGATCGCGTGGGCCTGGGAGCTGCTGGTGGACCGCTGGGGCCTCGACCCGGAGCGGCTCTACGTCACGGTCCACGAGGGCGACGAGGTGCTCGGCCTCGGTCCCGACGAGGAGGCCGCCGCGCTGTGGGCCAGCGAGACGGGCATCGCGCCGGCCCACGTCCTCTACCAGCCGTCGAAGGACAACTTCTGGATGATGGGCGAGACCGGGCCATGTGGCCCGTGCTCCGAGATCCACGTCGACCTCCGCGACGACCACGCCCGTGCTATCACGCCGGGCCACACGCTCGTCAACGGCGACGACCCGCGGGTCATGGAGATCTGGAACCTCGTGTTCATCCAGTTCGACGCCGCCAAGGCCGTCGACGCGGAGGGCGAGGACGAGGGCCTCATCACGCTCACGCCGCTCGACGCGAAGCACATCGACACGGGGATGGGCTTCGAGCGGATGTGCGCCGTGCTCCAGGGCAAGCGCTCGAACTACGACACGGACCTGTTCGCGCCGCTCCTGGCGGCGATCTCGGAGCGCGCCGACCTCAAGCCGTACGACCGCTACGACGAGGCGGACGAGGAGGGCAAGCGGGTCCGCGTGGCGATGCGCGTCGTGGCCGACCACGTCCGGACGCTGGCCGTCGCGATCGCCGACGGGGCGCTGCCGGGCAACACGGGCCGCGGCTACGTCCTCCGGCGGATCCTCCGTCGGGCCGTCCGCTACGGCTACCAGGCCCTCGGCCTCCGCGAGCCGTTCCTGGCGTCGCTCCTCCCCGCGCTGGCGGACGAGATGGGCGAGGCGTTCCCGGAGCTCGTCGAGAGCCAGTCGACGGCGGCGAAGATCATCACGGCGGAGGAGACAGCGTTCTTTAAGACCTTGGTGGAGGGAATAGAGATGTTCGACCGCGCCGCCAAGGTCGCCGAGTACTATCACGAGAATCCAGAGAACGCTGAGTCGGAGAGCATGAGGCGGCCCGCTGAGGGGCAAGGGTTCAGCTGGGATCTTGTCCCAGATATCCCGGCGGTTTCAGCCATTGAGGTTGAGTTGAGACGCACCGGTGAGGCTCTGGAGGAAGCAGAAGAGCACTTCATTCGAAGCGCAGTCGATGGGGTATTCTCCGGTGATATAGCTTTCCTCCTCCACGACACGTACGGCTTCCCCATCGACCTCACGGCGGTGATGGCGCGCGAGCGCGGGCTGACGGTCGACGAGAAGCGGTTCACCGAACTGATGACGGAGCAGCGCGAGCGAGCCCGTGCCGCCGCCGGCTTCGCGATGGGCGAGACGGAAGAAGTCGACCTGTGGGACGCCACGGCCGACACGCCGAAGGAGGTCGCGTTCGTCGGCTACGACCGGCTCACGGTCGAGGGCGCCCGCGTCCTCAAGACGCGGACGGTGGGGGAGGGCGAGGACGCCCGCCACGAGCTCGTCCTCGACCAGACCCCGTTCTACGCCGAGTCCGGCGGCCAGATCGGCGACACCGGCACGCTCACCGTCGGCGACGACGAGATCGCGGTCCTCGACACGGTCAAGGGCGCCGACGGCGAGATCGTCCACCTCGTCGAGCGGCTGCCCGAGGCGGTCGACCTCGACGTGATGGCGGCCGTCGACGCCGACCGGCGCCAGCGGATCATGCGCCACCACACGGCGACGCACCTCCTCCACGCCGCGCTCCGCGAGACGCTCGGGACGCACGTCCAGCAGAAGGGCTCGCTCGTCGCGCCCGACCGGCTCCGGTTCGACTTTTCCCACTTCGAGCGGCTCACCGACGAGGAGCGGCGGACGGTCGAGGACCGCGTCAACGCGCTCGTCCTCCGCAACATCCCGAAGGACGAGGCCCGCGACGTCCCGCTCGACGAAGCCCGCGCGCGTGGCGCGATGGCCCTGTTCGGCGAGAAGTACGGCGAGCGCGTCCGCGTCATCACGTTCGGCCCCGACGTCTCGGTCGAGCTCTGCGGCGGCACGCACGTCGCGTCGACCGGCGAGATCGGCCTGTTCAAGCTGACGTCGGAGGGCTCGGTCGCCTCGGGCGTCCGGCGCGTCGAGGCCGTGGCCGGCGAGGCGGCGCTCGCGTGGCTCGACGCCGAGCTGGGCGAGCTGGAGGCCACGCGCGGCGCGTTCAACCAGCTCCCGGACGGGCTGCCCGCCGCCGTCGGCGGGCTGCAGGACGAGGTCAAGGCGCTCCAGGGCGAGCTCGCCGACCTCCGCCGCCAGCAGGCCGCCGCCGGGCTCGACCAGTTCCTCGCCGACGCCGAGCAGGTCGGCGACGCGCGCGTGGCGACGGGCGTCATCCCGGGCGCCGACATGGACACGCTCCGCGACCTCGCCGAGACGGCCCGGAACCGGATGACGGCCTCGGGCGGCGGCGGCGTCGCCGTGTTCGGCGCGGCCGAGGCCGGCAAGGCGACCCTCGCCGCGTCCGTCACCGACGACCTCGTGGCGCAGGGCGTCCAGGCCGGCACGCTCGTCGGCGCCCTCGCCAAGCGCGTCGGCGGCGGCGGCGGCGGCCGGCCCACGCTCGCGACCGCCGGCGGCAAGAACCCCGCCGGCCTCGCCGACGCCCTCGCGGCCGCGGCCGACGAGGTCCGCCAGCTCCTCGGCTGACTCCCCCCGCCTCGGCGTCGAGGCGGACGCACCCACGCGACACCCGACGTCCCCCCTCCTCGGATGGGGTGGGGGGACTCCTCGACCCCCGTCGTGCTCACTCATCTCGGGTCGGCTCGCCCCGGCCCCGAGGCCGAGGGAGTCAGGCCGTGGCGGCGGTCGCGTCGAGTTCGACCGGGTAGCCGGCTACGGGCGCGTCGATCCCCTTGAGCCGGAGCTCGCGCGGGGGGGCGAACGTGACGTCACTCACCGTGAGGGCGTGGACGGCCTCCGACACGAGGACGCCGCCGGGGGCGCACGCGCTCTCCAGCCGGGCCGCGAGGTTAACGCCCCGCCCGATGGCCGTGAACTCGACCAGTTCGTCCGACCCGAAGTTGCCGACCGTGACCTCCGACTGGTGGATCCCGATGCGGAGGTCGACGCGGTGGCCCAGCCCGCCGGCCTCCCACGAGCGGCGCAGCCGCGCCATCGCCCGCTGCATCTCGACGGCCATCGCGACGGCGCGGCGGGCCTGCTCGTCGGGCGGCATCGGGTCGGCCGCACCGAAGAGGACCATGATCCCGTCGCCCATGAACTTGTCGAGCGTGCCCCCGTGCGTGTCGATGAGGGCGACCATCTCGTTGAGGTACTCGTTGAGGAGGGCCGTCACGCGTCCGGGCGGCGTGGCCTCCGAGAGCCGGGTAAACCCGGCGAGGTCGGTGAACACGACGGTCACCGGCCGCCGCTCGGCCTCGACGCGGACGTCGCTCTCCTGGCGCAGAATCCGCTCGGCGACCTTCTTGGGGAAGTACTTCTGGAGCCGCGTGTTGAAGGTCGAGAGCTGCCCGTTGAGGCTCTCCACGCGGGCCTTCTCGTCGGCCAGCTCGCGCGTTCGCTCGGCGACGACGCCCTCGAGGTGCTCGGCGCGGGCGCGGAGTTGGGCCGTCCGCGCCTTGTAGCCGGCGAACGCGAGGCCGACGCCCGCGAGGAGGCAGAGCGCGGCGAACCAGCCGGTCTGCCACACGTGCGGCCGGAGCGTGAACGCGACCGTGGCGTCGGTGTCGCTCCACACGCCGTCGGCGTTGGCCGCTCGGACGCGGAAGACGTAGTCGCCGGGCGGGAGGTCGTTGTAGAAGGCCTGGCGGCGAGCGCCCGCCTCGGTCCACTCCTCGTCGTGCCCGTCGAGCCGGTACCGGTGTCGGACGCGCGTCGGGGTGACGAAGCTGAGCCCGGCGTAGGCGATCTCGAACTGAGAGACCCCGGGCCCGACCGTGACCGCGCCGCCCCCGAGGCGGACCGGGTCGCCGTCCACGCGCAGCCGCTCCACGACGACGGGGGGCGCGACCTCGTTCGTCCGGATCCGGCTCGGGTCGATGACGGCCACGCCGCCGTTCGTCGGCACGTAGAGGGCCCCGTCGGCGGCGCGGGCACCGGCCGGCTGGCTCCCGCCGTTGGCTTCGGCGCTCGGGAGCCCGTCGGCCCGCCCGTAGAGCGTCATGCGGACCGGCGCGCCCGTCCGGGCCGCCTCGGCGAGCGCGTCGGCCGGGGCGACGGACACGCCGCGGTTCGACGTCAGCCAGATCCGGCCCTGGCCGTCGTCGAGGACCTGCGGGATGATCTGCGAGGGGACGCCCTCCGCCGTCGTGAGCCGGTGGACCGCACCGTCGGCGACGTGGAGGAGCCCCGACCCATCGGTGCCGACCCACACGCCGTCGGGGCGTGGGAGGATGGAGAGCGCGTTGTCGGATTCGGTCCCCGCGACGGCCTCGACCGCGCGCCCGTCGTACCGGTGGAGGCCGGCGCCGTAGGTCCCGATCCAGAGCACGCCGTCCGCGGCGCCGAGCGCCGTCACGGGCGCCTCCGGCGCGCCGGGCGCGTCGAGGGGCACGACGGCCCCGTCGGCCCACCGCCCGGCTCCGGTGGCGGTCCCGACCCAGAGCGTCCCGGCGTCGTCCTCCTCGAGCGCGATGACGTAGGGGTCGGGGAGGCCCGCGCCCTCGGTCACACACCCGGCCACGCGCCCGCCGACGACGCGGCACAGCCCGGCGCCCTCCACGCCCGCCCAAACTGTCCCGTCGCGGGTGGCGTAGACCGCCGAGACGTCGTCGCCGGGCAACCCGTCCGCCGAGGTGACCGTCTGCACGACGCGCCCGCCGACGACGTGCGCGAGCCCGCCCGTCGTCCCGACCCAGACGCCGCGGTCGGGGTCGGCCGCGACGGCGTAGGCGCGGTCGGCGGGGAGGCCTTCGCGAGAGGTCACGGGCGTGAACTTGGCCGTCCGGAGGCGCGCGAGGCCGCCGCCGCCGGTCCCGATCCAGAGGCTGCCCTCCGGGTCCTGGAGCAGGGCGAGGACCGTGCCGAGGTCGGCCCCGGCGGCCTCGGCGATCGTCTCGACCTGGTCGCCGCGGGCGCGAAGGAGGCCGCCGCCGTCCGTCCCGATCCACAGGCTGCCGGCGTCGTCGAGCAGGAGCGCCTCGGTGGGCACGCCGGCCGCCGCTTCCGCCTCGGGCCGCGCGCGGAGCGTCCCGCTGTGGAGGTAGCCGAGCGGGTGGTCGCTGAGGGGTCCGATCCAGAGACCGCCCCGTGCGTCTTCTGCGAGCGCGCCGACGGGTTCCGCCGCCGCCCCCCCGAGGCCGTCGAACGCCTCGACGCGTCCGTTCGCAACGCGCGCCAGGCCGCCTCGCGTCCCGACCCAGAGGCCGCCTCGCCCGAGGAGGAGGGTGCGGACGTAGGCCGTCGGCAGGCCGTCGTCCTCGCCCAGGCACTGGAACCGGTCGGCGCCGGGCGCCAACTGGCAGAGCCCATCGAACGTGCCGGCCCAGACGGCACCGTCGGGGGCCACGGCGAGGGCGGCTACGGCCGGGCTCGGGAGGCCGGCGTCCGTGTCGAACGTCCGCACGCGGAGGTCGCGGTCGACGTGGGCGAGCCCGCCGCGACGCGTGCCGACCCAGAGCCCTCCATCGGCTGAGGGGGCGAGGGCTCGGACGTCGCCGTCGGGGAGCCCGCCTCGCCCGCGGCCGACGACCGTGAACGTCACGCCGTCGAAGCGGGCGAGGCCCTCCTGGGTCCCGAACCAGAGGTGCCCGTCGGCCGTCCGCGCGATGGCTTCGACGCGGCTCTGAGGCAGACCCTCCTCGGCGCCCCACGCTTCGGCGTGAAGCTGGGTGAGCGCGAGCCGCGGGTCGAGCGCCGCCTGCTCGGGACGACCGGTAGGGAGCCCAGCCGCCGTGGACTGGGCCACGGTCAGACCGGGCCAGACGACGCTCGCTACGAGCGCCCCGATCGCGCAGAGTAAACTGAGACGGGCCATCGACACGAGGCAAACGTACCCCGAGATCGGGGAGAGAGGCGCGTAGGACAAACGCGGACGACGGTACCGAGCCGGATCCTACGCGGATTGCGGATCGGGGAAAATGGGCGTTCCAAAGGGGATCGTCAGGTAAAACGACCCGTGGGACGGTCGATCATAGGGGGGTGCCGAGACCCGTCACGTCGCATGGCTTCACGGCGCGGCCGCTGGGTTTTAGTTTCCCTGATCGTCCCCTGGCACCTGATGACGACTCGTTCTCGCACCCTCGTCGCTCTCGCGATCGCCCTCGTCGCCGTCGCCGGCTGCGACAGCCTGACCGATACCGGCTCCGCCGGGCTGGCGGCGTCCTCAGCCCACGACTGGCAGTCCGAGGTGCTCGCTGCGGCGGAGGGCCTGGACCCGCTCGGGTCGATCGACCTCTTCGTGAGCTTCGCCCCGGGCACCGATCCCGAGGCCGAGTCCGACGCGATGTTCGACGGCCACGACGTCCGCCGACGGGGCTACGTCCAGGAGACGAACCCCGGCGTCGCGATCCAACTGTCGCTGGTCGACCTCAACACGATCCTCGGCATCCTCGGGCTCAACCCGCTCGTGATCGACGTCGAGGTCGACCTCCGCATTCCGCTGGAGGCCTTCCCGGGTACGTACGTCCCCCTCAGCGACCGGTACACCGGACGCGAGAGCGACGTCCTGATCGCGCAGACGACCATGCCGGGAGAGTTCGAGGGCCAGATGCTGCCGTGGAGCGTCCGCCAGGTCCGCGGCCACCTTTCCTCGACCGCCTCGGGCGACGGCGCCGGGACGGTCGACGTCGACGTGTACGTGATCGACTCGGGCGTCGACCATCCGGACGTGAACGTCGTCGAGAGCGTGTCCTTCCTCGACGAGGGCGCCGAGGCGGGCCCGACGACGCACGGCAACCACGTGGCCGGCATCATTGGCGGGACCGACGACGAGGGCGGGATGGTCGGCGTGGCGCCCGGCGTCCGGATCCACTCGCTGGACGTGTTCGACGCGTCGGGGACGACCTCGATGAGTCAGGTCATGCGGGCGGTGGACCACGTCACGGCGGCGAAGCGGGCCAACCCCGCGGCTCCGATTGTCGTCAACCTGAGCCTCGGGGCAGCGACCAGCACGACGGAGCTCAACGCGCTCGACCGGGCCATCCAGACATCGATCCGGGCGGGCGTCGTGTACGTCGTCTCGGCCGGCAACGACGGCGTGAACGCGGCCTACGTGTCTCCGGCGCGAGTGCCCGAGGTGATTACCGTCGGGGCCTACGACTCGCGGTGGCAGTTCGCGTCGGAGTTCTCGAACCACGGCCCGGTCGTGGACCTCCTGGCGCCGGGCGTCCGCGTCGTCTCCGGCGCTGACGGCGGGCGGTACGCCCGGCTGGACGGGACGTCGATGGCCGCGCCCCACGTGACGGGCGCCGCCGCGCTCAACCTCGCGCGGCGGCCGTCGGCCAAGCCGGGGCACGTCGAGACCCAGCTCTGGCGCCGCGGCCGGTCGCTGGGCCAGGGCGTGCCGCCGAACACGACGACGCGTTCCGTCTGGGTCGGCACGATGTAGCCGCGGCGTTTTCCCGTCCCTTTCGCCAGTCGTTCGACCGGAGCGGGGCGGGAGTAGTGAGGTTGACGGTCGATCCCACCGCCGTCCCATGACCCGCCTTCTCGCGCTCGCCGCCCTCTTCGCTGTCCTCCCGGCCGCCTCGCAGGACGCCCTCCTCATCGAGGACGTCCCCACCGTCTCCGCCGGCATGGGCACCGCCGACGGCCCGTTCACGCTCCTCTCGCTTCGCGACGGCTCCGTCGTCGTCCCCTACGACGCCGCGACGCGCGCCGACTCGGCGTCGGCGGCCTGGGACCTCGGTCTCCGCGGCACGGAGGTCATTCTCAACGGCGGGGCCAGCGGCCCAGGCGGGATCGAGGGCGCGCTCGTCGCCGAGCCCTTCGAGTCGGTCCTCGGCGTTCCCAGCGACGTGGTGGCCGACGGCGCAGGCGAGTGCCCGCGTGGCGCCGCGCGCGTCGTGTGCCACGGCTCGGGCAACGGCTGGTACCTCTACGCCGACAACGGCGTCGAGCCGCTCGCCGACCGCACGCTCGTGATCCGCCGCGCCGACGGGACGGCCGCGAAGGTCCGGTTCGTGAGCTACGAGCTCGGCGACGCCGTCGGCGACGTCCGGCCGCGCTACGTGACGCTGGAGGTCGCCCCGCTCGTGGCCGAGTAGGCCCGCCTCGGCGCCGAGGCGGGCGGCCTCGCGTTCCGGGACTCTTCACTCGACGCGCCGGACGCCGCTTGGGGCGGTGTGTAGATTGGCCGCCCCCACGGAGGGGTGCCAGAGTGGTCGAATGGGGCGGTCTCGAAAACCGTTGTGCCCTCACGGGTACCGTGGGTTCGAATCCCACCCCCTCCGCTTCGCGCTCCGCTGGCCAGTTCGGCCGGCGGGGCGCGTTCCGTTTGGGGAGGCCTGCCGGGGCGATCGATGAATTTCGCGGGGCGCGGGGGCGACGGGTCCGGACGGCGTACATAGCGCGCGGATGGTCCCACGTTTGCGAGAGGAGAGGTGGGCCTGTCGCGAGCGGCCGTCCGTCAGCCACCGCCCACCCTGCCCCCACACCCTTGGCAACTCTCGTCGGCAGCACGCCCGCCGTCCACCCCACGACCCCGTCGCCGCGCCGCGGCGACATGATGGGGCTCGTCTTCTTTGTCGTCCTCGTTGTCCTCGGCCTGGTGGCCGTCGCGATCTCGTTCATGAGGCTCTGACCGACCAGGGGCTGGTCTCCGACGTTCGACTGGCCGGGCTCGCGCCCCGTCGGCTTCTCCGGTCGGCGGGGCGCTCGCACGTGGGGAGGTCATCTAAAGGGGCGTTCGGGACGAGAAGCGGCGGTGGACGTCTCGCGTTGCCGGTACTTTTTCCCGCCCCGTCTCGTTCGCCGTCGCATGTACCGAGTCCTGATCCTACTTCTCAGCGTCGCCGCACTCCCGGCCGTCGCCCAACCGCGGGCGAGCGACCTGGTCGAGTGGCGCGTCCGCGCCGACCGGACGGCGCCGGGTGCCGAGGCCCGCGTCGTGCTGGACGCCACGATCGCGCCCGGGTGGCGGCTCTACGCGCTCGACTCGCCCGTCGGCATCCCCCTGACGATCGCGTTCGACGCGCTGCCGTCGGGGGTTCGGGCCGGGCGGGTGGCCCAGGCCGAGGCGCGTGAGGGCTACGATGCGGTATTCGAATCGAAGTACCCGTACTTCGCCGGGACGGGCCGCGTGGTCCAGCGGCTCCACGTGGGCGAGGGCGTCGCGGCCGGGACGCACGAGGTGGCCGGGGCCGTCCGCTTCGCCGTCTGCGACGACCAGATCTGCCTGCCGCCGACGCGGAGGGCGTTCCGCGTGCCGCTCGTGGTCGAGTGAGCGGGTCCCGGCTCGTCCTCGGTCTCGCGGTCCTCCTCGTCGGGTGCCAGACGAACGCCCCGTGGCCCGTCGTCGAGACGCCCGCGGCTCCAGCCGCGCCGCTCCTCGTCGACGCTGGCCAGTTGATGGCCGACGTGACGGCACTGGCGGATGACGCGTACGAGGGACGCCGTGCCGGGACCGAGGGCGGCTACCGCGCGGCCGACTACGTCGAGCGACGGTTCCGAGAGGTCGGGCTCGAGGGCGCGTTCGAAGGACAGTTCCGCCAGCCCGTCGTGCTCCCCCAGGGAGGCGAGGGCGTCAACGTCGTCGGGCAGATTTCGGGGACCGTCTTCCCTCAGCAGGCCCTCCTCGTGACGGCCCACTTCGACCACCTCGGCGTCCGCGCCGGCCAGGTCTACAACGGGGCCGACGACAACGCCTCGGGCGTGGCAACGCTGCTGGCGGTCGCCGAGGCGTTCCGAGCCGATCCGCCCGAGCACACAGTCGTGGTCGCCGCGCTCGACGCCGAAGAGATGGGCCTCGTCGGCGCGCAGGCCCTCGCCGAGGCACCGCCGGTCCCACTCGGCGCCGTCCTCGCCGTCGTCAACCTCGACATGGTCTCGCGCGGGCCGCTGTGGGTCGCTGGGGTCGCCCACTACCCGCACCTCGGCGCGCTCCTCCGCGACGCCGGGCTCGACCTCCGTTTCGGTCACGACACTGGGCAGGGGACGGACAACTGGACCGGCGCCTCCGACCACGCCGTGTTCCACCGCCTCGGCGTCCCGTTCGTCTACTTCGGCGTCGAGGACCACGCCGACTACCACGAGCCGACGGACGACGCAGCCCGGATCGACCCCGCGACGTTCGGGAGGGCCGCCGACGCGATCCTCCGCGCGGCCCGCGTGCTCGACGGGAGTCACGCCGAACTCGTCGCCGGGCGCTAGACCGCAGCGGCCCGTGGCCGACTCGGTCCGCCGCGGCGTCGAGGCGGAGGGCGGATCAGGGCGCCGTGGTGGAGGGAAGCCGTTCCGACGGGCGTGGCTGATTGAGGCGGTGCGGCACTGGACGAGGAGTCTTCAAACGCCTCGGTCCCCATGCGCCCGCTCTGCCTGTTCCTCGCCGCGTTCGTCGCCCTCGCGGGCTGTGACTCCGTGGGGCCCGGCATCCCAGTGACGCCCGAGGCGGACGCCGACGCTTGGGACGAGATGCTGGTCGCCGTCAACGACCTCCGAGCCGAAGGCGCGACCTGTGGCGGCGAGTGGATGGCGCCGGTCCCGCCGCTCGTGTGGGACGCCCGGTTGGAGGCCGCGGCCCATCGGCACTCCGACGACATGGCGGCTCACGACCGGTTCTCGCACCGCGGCAGCGACGGGCTCAGCACCGGCGAGCGCGTCCGGCGGGCCGGATACGACTGGCGCGTCGTCGGCGAGAACATCGCGCGCTACCAGCGGTCGGTCCCCGAGGTCCTGGAGGACTGGGTCGAGAGCCCGGACCACTGCCGCCAGCTGCTCAGCCCGCGGTTCTTCGAGATTGGCGCGGCCGAGGTCGAGGGGTACTGGACGCAGGTCTTCGGCGTGCCCCGGTGAGGAGCGGGCCGGGGCTGCAATCCGCCCCCACCGCTAGAGCCCGTGCCGTTGGCGGACGGCGGCCGTCAACGGGGAGAGGTCGATCGGGGGGCGAGACGTCGGCCCGAACGGGTCGTCGATGACGGAGGTGGGGTCGACGAGGCGCCGGAGCACGGCGGTGACGCTCGCGGCGAGGACGTCGGGCAGGTAGCCCCCTTCGAGCGTCACGACGAGCCGGCCGTCGGCCTCGGCGTCGGCGACCTCTTGGATCACGCCGACCGTGTCGACGAGCCCGGCGACGCTCATGTTGAGCCCCGCCAACGGGTCGAGGCGGTGCGGGTCGGCGCCGAAGGAGAGGACGACGAGGTTGGGTCGGAACCGAGCCGCGAGCGGGGGGAGGAGGTCGCGGTAGAGCCCCGCGACCTCGTCGCCGGCCCCCGCTGGCAGGGGGAGGTTCACGGTGGCGCCCTCGCCCGCCTCGGCGCCGGTCTCCTCGAGGCGGCCGGTGCCGGGGTAGATCTCGGCCTGGTGCGACGACACGAAGAGCACGGACGGGTCGTCGTAGAAGCACTCCTGCGTTCCGTTCCCGTGGTGGACGTCGAGGTCGATCACGAGCACGCGGTCGGCCCCGTGCTCCATCTGGGCGTGGCGCGCGGCGATCGCCGCGTTGGCGAGCAGGCAGAACCCCATCGCCTGCGCCGGCCGCGCGTGGTGGCCCGGCGGCCGGGCGAGGGCGAACGCGTTGTCGGCGCCGCCGGCCATCACGGCGTCGACCAGCGCGAGCAGGTTGCCCACCGACTGGCGGACGACCTCGAACGAGTCCGGCGTCGCGTACGTGTCGATGTCGAGGTCGCCGCCGCCGCTCTCGCAGAAGGCCTCCACGAGGTCGAGGTACTCGGGGAAGTGAATCCGCTCGAGCGCCTTGCGTGGGGCCGGCGCGGCGTCGAGGCGCGGCAGGGCCGCCAGGGCCGGGTCCGCCTCGATGGCGTCGCGGACGGCCTCCAGCCGAGCCGGGCGCTCGGGGTGGCCGGGCTGGGCGTGCCGCGCGTGCTCGTCGAGGAACGTGGTCGCCGTCACGGGGCGACCGGCTTGGGGAGGCACACGTAGGCCCGCTCGCGGCGCGCTTCGAGAGCGCCGGCCGTCGGCGCGTCCGCGGCCTGACTCAATTCGCGGACCGTCCCGTCGCGCTGCAAGATGCAGATGCTCTCGCTCGCCGCGTCGTACGCCGCCAGGCGAGCGGTGCCAGTGGCCACGTAGAGGTCGGCGTCGCGGGGGGCGTCGTCGCGGGACGAGAGGCCTTCGGCGACGAGCCAGGCGGCCGTCCGTGCTCGCCAGTCTTCGACCTGGGCGTCCGTCGGGGGCGCGTCGAGCGGTGTGGTGCGAAAGAGGTCGCGATCCAAAAACCGCCGCGCGAGATCGGCCAGGACGTGGTCGTGGGACTCGGTCCAGCGCTTGATGCTGTACAGGACGTCGGGGTCGTCGAGGGCCGTGTAGGCGTCGAGGAGCGCGTCGTGGTGGTCGGCGTCGGGGTCGATGTCGTCGGCCGTGGCCTCCTCGGCGAGGAAGAAGGCGAGGCTGGGGGCTGTGTGTTCCAGGGCCGGGTCGGTGCCCCACCGTTCGCGGGCCCGCGCGAACGTCGCGCGGAGGACGTGGTCGGCGGCGAGGACCGTCTTGTGGAGGTATACCTGCCAGTACATCAGCCGTCGGCTCAGGAGCACGTTCTCGACAGCGTAGGCGCCCTTGGCCTCGATCACGATCCGCCCCTTGTGCACCCGCATCGTCTTGATGATCCGGTCGACGCCGACGACGCCCTCGGCTACGCCCGTGTAGAACGAGTCCCGCCGGAGGTAGTCGAGCCGGTCCATGTCGAGTTGGCTCGCGACGAGGCTGTGGAAAAACGGCCGCGCGTACGTCCCGTCGAAGATGGCGAGCGCCATCGCGAGGCGCCCGCCGAGGCGGCGGTCGAGCCGGGCCATGAGCGCCCGGCTCATCCGCTCGTGGTGGAACCGGCGCCCGCTCGGCCCCGGCCGCAGGAGCTGGTGCTCGAGCGTGTGCGAGAACGGCCCGTGCCCGATGTCGTGCAACAACGCCGCAGCGCGGGCCCCGTCGATCTCGTCGACGTCCATCAGCGTCCCCTTCTCGCGGATCGTGTCGAGCGCCTCGCCCATGAGCGCCATCGCCCCGATCCCGTGCTCGAACCGCGTGTGGACGGCACCCGGGAAGACGAGAAACCCGAGCCCCAACTGCCGAATCCGCCGGAGCCGCTGGACCTCCGGCGTCTCGACGAGCTCCAGCACGAGCCCCTTCGGGACGGAGACGAACCCGTGGACGGGGTCATTGAACAGAGTGAACCGACTCGACACGGAGGGCTTGCAGGGGAGAGGGGAGGCGGTCTACCCTCCCGGCCCGCCGAGGTGCCCATGTCGCGTTTGCTCCCCTGTTGTGTCGACGTGCCGTCCGCGGAGGGCCTGGTGCGGTACGGGCTCGACGAGCTCCTCCGCGGTCTCGGCCTCGCGCCCGAGTGGACGCACAGGGACTCGGCCCGCCTCGGCGTGTCGACGGAGGAGGGGAGGGGGGACGGGCTCTGGCTACGGATCACCCCGCAGGCGCTCGCGGATCTGGCGACACCTCGGCTCCGCACATCCGCCGAGGCGGGCCGGGTCAAGATCGACGGGGAGGCGTGGCCGGTGCCGGTCGGGCCGAGCGGGCCCACCGACGCGCTCGGCGACCTCGTCGCCGGCGCGGCGTGGTGGCTGGCGGGGCTCCAGGAGCGAGCCGTGTCGGAGCGCGACCGGCATGGGCGGTTCCCGTACGCCCGATCCCTCCAGGCCGCGCTCGGCGCCGCGCCCGGCGGCCCGCTCCGCCCGGCCGTCGACGTGTACCGCCGGCGGCTTGCGGCAGCGCTCCGCGAGGCCGGCATCGACGTGCCCGGGCGGACGTGGGACGGGGCCCCGTGGGCTGTCGCGCTCACCCACGACCTCGACGCACTCCGCACGCGGCGGCTTCGGGCGTTGGTCGGCGGGCTCCTGCGCGGCGACGTCCGCGGCGCCCTCCGCCAGGCGCTCGGCCCCGACCGTCGGTGGACGACGACCGAGGCGCTGGCGGACCTGGGGCAGCGGCATGAGGCCCCGGCGACGTGGTTCGTCAAGCCGGGCCAGTGGACACCGGAGGACCTCCCGGTTGATCTCACGGCGCGGGCCGACCGCCTCCGCACGCTCGTCGCAGACGGAGAGATCGGCTGGCACCCCGGCTACGGCGTCCACGACCACCCCGCCCGCTGGAACGCCGAGGCGGAGCGGTTCGAGTCCGCGATCGGCACGCCGCCGCGTCTCGCGCGGACGCACTTTCTCCGCTGGTCGGAGCCCGAAACGCCGCGCGCCCTCGCCGGCCGCGGCGTCCGGATCGACAGCACGCTCGGGTTCGCCGAGCACGAGGGGTTCCGCCGCGGCACGTGTCACCCGTTCCGCCTCTACGACCTCGACGCCGACCGCCCGTCGGACCTGTGGGAGGTCCCGCTCGCGGTCATGGACACGACGCTCACCGACTACCGCGGGCTCGACCCTGAGGCGGGCGCCGAGGCGATCCGGTCCATCTTCGAGGCGGCCCGCCGGCGCGGCGGTATCGCCGTCGTGCTGTGGCACAACCAGATCGGGGGGGACGACGCGGCGTGGGACAGGTGGGTGGACACCCTCGACCGCGAACTCGGACGGGCCCGCGACGAGGGCGCCCGCCTCGGTCCGCTCGCAGGCCTCCTGAGCGCCTGGCAGGGCGATGCGAATCAAAAACGCGTGTAGAGGCCACGCGGCTGGCGCTTGGCACAGCGTTCTCATGAGAGACGGGCACGGACCCCCGTGACGAGCTTGCGTCCGCGCAGCCAGCGGGGATCTCACCTCTCTGCCGCCTGTTCTCGGTCGCCCCCCTCCCGCCCATGAGCTCATTGCGTCCGCTCGCTTCCGACACGCTGGACCGCCGCCTGCTCGACGTGCTCCCCGTCGGCGTCGCCATCTACGAGCTCGACGACCCGGGCGACCCGGCGACGCTCCGCATCCGGTATGCGAACCCGGCCAGTGCGACGGTGGCGGGTGTCGACTTGCGCGCCCGCACCGGCGAGCGGCTCGCGGAGGTGGCCCCGGTCGCGACCGAGGCCGGCTTGCTCCGGCTCTACGCCGACGTTCTCCGGTCGGGCCAACCGCGCGATCTGGGGGCAGAGGGCGACCCGACCGGGAGCGGCGCCGCGGTCCGCGCGATCCCGCTCGACGACGGGGCTCTCGCCGTCGTGTCGGAGAGCGCCAGCGAGGGCGCGCAGGCGCTCCAGGACGCGCAGGCCGACCTCGCGCGGGAGGAGAACCGCTCGCGGACCCTCCTCGACGCCATCGGTGACGTGGTCCTCGTGTACCCGATCGGGCCGGAGGGGCCAGGGACGTTCCTCGTCTTCAACGACGCCGCCGTCAACCGCTACGGCTACTCGCCCGACGAGCTCCGCGCGATGACGGTCCACGACCTCATCGACTCGGACCGCTTCGACGCCGAGGGGGCGCTCACGGAACTCCGCCGGACGCGGCGGGCCACGTTCGACTCGGTCCACCGCACGAAGTCCGGCGACCGGCTCTACATGTCCACGCACGCGCGGCTGGTCGAGCTCGCCGGGAAGCTGTGCGTCGTCGCCCTCTGCCGCGACGACGCCGACCGCCGCCAGTTCCGCCGCTCGATCGCGCGGTCGAACCGCCAGCTCGAGGCGTCCGTCGCCCAGCGCACCCGCCAGCTCGAGGCGTTCTCCGAGGACCTCAAGATCCTCCACGCCATCACGACGGCCGAGCACGACTCGCCGGCCGACCGGTTCGACGCCTACCTCCGCGCCGGCTGTGAGATGTTCGACCTGCCCGTCGGCATCCTCTCCGCGACGCCGGTCGACGAGGTCACGGGCGAGAGGATGTACCGCCTGGAGGCCGTCGTCTCGCCTGACCCCGGATTCCACCCCGGGCTGACCGTCCCCCTCAGCGAGGCATTCTGCGACGCCGTCGTCGACCTGGGCCACACCGTCACCTACGGCGACGCGCAGGAGCAGGCGCCGGACCACCCGGCCTGCGTGGCCCGCGGCCTCCGCGCGTTCATCGGCACGCCGGTGACCGTCGACGGCGCGCTGTTCGGGACGCTCAACTTCGTGTCGCCGGAGCCGCGACCGGAGGGGTTCTCCGACGTCGAGCGCGACCTCATCGAGGTCATGGCCCAGGCCGTCGGTCGCCGGATCGAGGCCGACCGGGCCGAGGCGGCGGAGGCCGCGAGCCGCGAGCGCTACCGCGCCATCGTGGAGACCGTCGACGCCGGCGTGATCGTCGTCGACACGAACTTCGAGGTGGTCATGTCGAACCCGTCGGCCCGCGAGTTCCTCGGCCTCGACGTGGCCCACGACGCGGAGACCGACGACCTGCCCGACCGCTGGCCCGTCCTCGACGCCGACGGGACCCCCCTCACGCCGGCCGACCTCCCCGAACGGGAGGTGCTCCGGACCGGCGAGCCCGTGCGCGGCCTGGTCCAGGGCATCGTGCCGCCCGGCAAGCCGGTCCGCTGGTACCGCGTCAACGCGACGCCGCTCGACCACGACGGGGACGGGACGCCCGAGGCGGTCGTCGTCTCGTTCCACGACGTCACGGACCTCCGGGCGACGGCCCTCGCCGCCGAGCGGTCCGAGGACCTCCTCCGCGCCGTGCTCTCGGCATCGGCCGAGGGCGTCATGGCCTACCGCGCCGTCCGCGACGGCGACGGGGCCGTCGAGGACTTCGAGTGGCTCCTCGTCACCGACCGGGCCGCCGAGATCGTGGGGCGCGACGCCGACGACCTCGTCGGCCGCCAGCTCCTCGAGGAGTTCCCCGAGGTGGCCGAGACCGACGTGTTCGAGGCGTATATCCGCGTCGTGGACGAGGGCGAGCGCTTCGAGGGCCCGACGCCCGACGTCGAGGTGCTCGACCGGCCGTGGTGGATCCGGGCCGTCCCGCTCCGCGCCGTCGACGGGCTGGCCATGCGGTTCGTGCCCCTGGACGAGGCCGGCTCGTGAGCCGTCCCGCGCTGATCGTGTTCGCGAAGGTGCCGGAGCCCGGGCGCGTCAAGACGCGGCTGTGCCCGCCCCTCACGCCCGAGGAGGCCGCCGGCCTCTACGAGGCGTTCCTCCGCGACGCGCTCGACCGCTACGCCCGCCTCGGCGCCGAGGCGGCCGGGCCCGCCGTCCGGCTGTACCTGGCTGGGCCCGACGACCTGGACGGCGTGCCGTCTGGCGTCGGCACGTTCCGCCAGCGAGGCGACGGGCTCGGCGAGCGGATGCTCCGCGCCTTCGTCGAGACGTTCGCCGCTGGCCACGACCGCGCCGTTGTCGTCGGGACCGACCACCCGACGCTCCCGGTCGACTTGTTCGGCATCGCCTTCGAGTGCCTCGACGACCCGCTCACGGCCGTCCTCGGCCCGAGCGACGACGGCGGCTACTACCTGCTCGGGCTCAACGACATCGTCCCGGACCTGTTCGACATGGACTACAGCCACCCCGACGTGTTCGAGGACACGCTGGAGCGCGTGATGGAGTCCGATCTCACGCCGGTCGTCCTCCCAGCCCACTACGACGTGGACGACGGGCCGGCGCTGGCGCGGCTGGTGGAGGAGTGGCGCGATGGGGCGGAGGTCGGGGAGCGCACCGACGGGGTGCTCCGATCCCTGACCGAGGGGGGACGGCTCGGGGCGTAGCTTCCGGCGACCCGTTCCCCCGGAAGCGACTTCCCCTTATGCAGACTCAGACGACGGCCCGGCCGAACGGCGCCAACGGTGCTGGCAACACGCTCGCCACGGGCGGCGGCGCCTTCAAGACGCTCGAGCAGTTCATCATCGAGCGGGAGCAGGACGCGCCGGGCTCGAAGGGCCAGTTCTCGCGCCTCCTCCGCGACATCGCCGTGGCCGCCAAGATCGTCGACCGCGACGTTCGGAAGGCCGGGCTCGTGGACCTCTTCGGCGAGACGGGGGAGATCAACGTGCAGGACGAGGAGCAGAAAAAGCTCGACCTGCTCGCCCACGAGGAGTTCGTCCGTGCGCTCCGCCGCGGCGGCGAGGTCTGCCTGATCGGCTCCGAGGAGCACGCCGAGGCGATCCCGCTCCTCTTCGACGACTGCCAGGGCAAGTACGTCGTCCTGTTCGACCCGCTCGACGGCTCGTCGAACATCGACGTCAACGTGTCGATCGGCACCATCTTCTCGATCTACCGCGTGCCGGACGACCACGTCGGGCGCGTGACGATGGAGAGCGCGCTCCAGTGCGGGCGGAAGCAGGTGGCCGCGGGCTACGTCGTCTACGGCTCGTCCACGATCCTCGTCTACACGACCGGCAACGGCGTCAACGGATTCACGCTCGACCCGTCGATCGGGGAGTTCTTGCTGTCGCATGCCAACATCCGGACGCCCAACCGCGGTCGGATCTACTCGATCAACGAGGGCAACTACAACTCGTGGGACGACGGCCTCAAGCGCTACATCAAGTGGATGCAGCAGGAGGACCCCGACGACCCGGACCGGCCCTACACGACGCGCTACATCGGCTCGTTCGTGGCCGACTTCCACCGCAACCTGATGAAGGGCGGTGTCTACATCTACCCGTCGAACACGCGGGACCCCAACGGGAAGCTGCGGCTGATGTACGAGGCCAACCCGATGGCCTTCATCGTGGAGCAGGCCGGCGGCCGGGCCGAGACGGGCTCGGGCCCGATCCTCGACGTCGAACCCCAGGCGCTCCACGACCGGACGCCGGTCTACATCGGGAGCCCGTCGATGGTCGAGGACGCCATCGCGTTCCTCTCCGGCGAGCGGACCGCGTGAGTGCGTCGAGGGAGGCGCCCTCAGGAAAGCCTCAACAGGCGGTGGGATCGTCGCGCCAGTGTGACCGTTGGCGGCGTCCATTCTCCCTACCGCCCATGCGCTTCTCGCTCCTCGCTCTCGCCGCTCTCCTTTTCGCCGCCGCGCCGCGCGCCCAAGTCTACCAGGGCCTCGTCGAGCTCGGCGGCTCGGCCTCGTTCCAGTCCACCGAGGGCAACACGGTCTTCCGGCTCGCGCCGGCCCTCGGGTACTTCTTTACTGACGCGCTCGAAGCCGGCGTCCGGCTCAATTACGTCAAGTTCGAGAACGTCGACGGGAACGGGACGCTCTTCGTGTTCGGGGCCTACCACTTCGGCCGGCCCGGCGCGACGACGGTCCCGTTCCTGGAGGCCAACCTCGGGACGAGCATCACTGACGACTCGGACCTTGTGTTCGGCGGGCGCGGCGGGGCCAAGTTCTTCTTCCTCCCCGGCGGCGCCCTCACGGCCGACGGGTTCGTCTACACGACGGGCGACGTGACGACGGTCGGCGCCGAGGCTGGCGTCTCGATCTTCCTGTAGCCCCGCCCGCGGGCGCCTGGCCACGGGCGCCCGAAATGACACCGCCCGCCTCGGCACGTTGACCGAGGCGGGCGGTGTGGTGGAACGCGAGGTGAGCTAGAAGCCGAGGGCGACGCCGCCCATGATGGTCAGGGCATCTGGACCATCGCCGATCGTGTATCGGGCCTGGGCAAACGGCTGACCAAACCCTGTCGGGTTGAAGAGGACGCCTCCAAGGACGTTGAGGCCGAGGTCTGTATCGCTCGTCCCTCCCGCATCGACATATCCGACAGCGAGGCCAGCCCCTGCGTAGGGCGCGACCATCGCGCCGTTGAACTGGGCCACAGCGTTGAGGTCGAGTTGGAGAACCGTAACGTCGTCCACGTCAACAAACTGATACTCGATCGCAGGCTGGGCGGTGAGTGAGATCGGAACGTTGAGCGGGAATCCGAAGCGGGCTCCGACGCCGAGCACGACGTTTTCTGAATCGAGGTTGTACCCGAGGTAGGGCATGAAGGCGCCCTGGGCCTGAGCAGGAGCGAACGCGGCGGTGAGGCCGAGAAGGGCGAGGGCGAGAGCGAACGTGCGCATGGAGGGGGGAGGTGGGGGGCTGAGAGGAGAACCGGAAACGGGTCAGGAAACCGTCACCGGCGGCGGGGAGGCCGGAGCGCTTCCGCGGCCGCTTCAACGACCGGCGCCCCGGTCCGTTCGGGCCGGGGCGCCGGGAAATCAAACCTTGTCTGGGACCTAGGCCTCCACGAGCTCGGCCTCCTCGGGCTGGCGCTCGCCGTCGGCCTGGGCGCGGCTGCCGACCGGGATCCGGCGCGGCTGCTTCGCCTCGCTCTTGCCGATGCGGACGGCCAGCACGCCGTCGTCGTACGTCGCCTCGATGGCCTCGGGGTCGACGTCGGTGCCGAGGCTGACCGAGCGGAAGAACCGGCCGTGCGCGCGCTCGACGCGGTGGACGCGGCCCTCGGAGCGCTCGGCCGTCCGGTGCCGCTCGCCGCTGATCTTGAGCGTGCCGTCGTCGAACGTCACGTCGAGCGAGTCGCGGTCGATGCCCGGGAGGTCGAGCAGGAGCCGGTACGCGTCGTCGGTCTCGACGACGTCGGCGCGGGGGCTCCAGACGGTCCGCTGGTCGGCCTCGCGACCGCCGGTGAACACGTCGTCGAAGAGGCGGTCCATCTCCCGGCGCAGGACGGCGAAGTCGCGACCGGGACGGATCGGGAGAGTCGTCATGGGAGTGGGGGAGAGTGGGACAAAAGGACACCCGCTCGGGTGCGAGGATCGACCCTGCAGACCTCGTGCCACCTCCGTTATTGGAAAAAATGTCAGTCGGCCGCTTGTCACTGTGACAGTCGGACCCCCGCTGCCGCCGCCGGGTACCGACCGCGCGCCCTCCGCCCGACCGTGACGCCCGACCTCCCGCCCGTCCCCGACGCCGCCCCACCGTTCGGTCGCCCTCAGCCGCTCGACCTTACGTTTGAGGGCTTTCCTGTTGAGGGCTACGAGGCGCTGGCGGCCCTCCGGGACGACCCCCACATCGGCACGTACCGCGACCTCAAGGACGTCCTCGACCGCGCCGTCACGGCGCCGTTCAAGCGCTACCGCGACGACCTCGCCGTCAACTGGGTGATCCCGAACGCGCTCCCGTTCGAAACCGAGCGGAACGTGTTCTCGCGGATCCTGAAGAACGACTTTGGCAGGGGCGGCTCGCACAGCCACCTCTGGATGAGCTTCTACCGCCCGCCCCGGAAGCGGCTCAGCGACGTGCAGCTCAGCCACGCCGTCCACCCCGACGCCTTCCGGTGGGGGATCTACGTCGGCGACTACGCCAAGGGCATCTTCCCGGCCGCTCGCCAGCGGCTGGTCGAGGACGAGGGCCGGTCGCTCCCGCTCCTCAACGCCCTCATCGACCGCGGCTACCGCCTCGCGTTCGCACCCCACGTGACGAAGCCGGAGGGCCACCCCGAGTTCACCGAGCCACTCGACGCGATCCCCGAGGACCTCGGCCGGGCGAAGGGCATCTGGCTGATGCGGCGGATTTCGCGTGAGGAGGCCGAGGCGCTCGGCCCCGACCTCGTCGGCGCGGCCATCGACGCGCAGGAGGAGCTCTGGCCGCTGTACCGGTTTCTCGTCGAGGCGCCCGCGCTCGCCGAGGAGACGGCACTCCGACGGGGGAGGCCGTAGGGGAGAGGTGAGGTCGCTCCCTCCACCTCGGTGCTGAGGCGGGGCCGGTCAGTCCGCTCCTGCGATCTTCCATCTCCTCTCCCCGCGTTCCCCCATGCTCCAGGTCTCTCGCGCTGGCTCCATCCTCACGCTCACGCTCGACCGGCCGGAGGTCCGCAACGCCCTCTCGGCTGAGCTGGTCGGGCGGCTGACCGACGCCCTCGTCGAGGCGGGGGGAGACGACAGCGTGCGCGTCGTGGTGTTGACCGGGACCGGCCGGGCGTTCTCGGCCGGCGCCGACCTCGCCGCTCTCCAGGCCCTGAGCACCGCCAGTGCCGAGGCCAACCTCACCGACTCGGAGACGCTGGCTCGGCTTTTCGAGACGATCTACACCCTCCCGAAGCCGGTCGTCGCGAAGGTCCAGGGCCACGCGATCGCGGGCGGGTGCGGGCTGGCGGCCGTCTGCGACATCTCGATCGCGGCTGACGGCGTCAAGCTCGGGTTCACGGAGACGCGGATCGGGTTCGTCCCGGCCATCGTGTCGGTCTTTCTGGTTCGCAAGCTGGGTGAGGCCGATGCTCGCAACCTGTTGCTGCGGGGGCACTTGATCGACGCCGATGAGGCCGAGCGGATCGGGCTCGTCACCCGCGCCGTCGCCCCCGACGACCTCGACGAAGCGACCGATGCGCTCTGCCTCGAACTCGCGACCGAGACGAGCGCGAGCGCCATCGCTCTCACCAAACGCCTCCTCGCCGACGTGCCGTCGCTCGGCATCGCCGAAGGCCTGAGCTACGCGGCCCGCCTCAACGCGCTCGCCCGCGCCACCGACGACTGCAGGGCGGGCGTCGCCGCGTTCCTCGACAAGGAGGACCCTCCGTGGAAGCGGGGGCAGAGCGCGTAGCGCCTCGCGTCGCTCCCTCCGCCTCGGCGTCGAGGCGGGCACGCTCGTTCCGATCCGTCACCCCTCCTCCGCGCCTCTTCTCCTCCGCACCTCCCGTCTCGCCCTAGCTTTCCCGCCGCACCACGCTCCCCCCGATGGCAACGTACAAGGAGGCCGGCGTCGACATCGACGCGGGCGAAGAGGCGGTCCGCCGGATCAAGGGCCACGTCCGCGGCACGTTCACGCCCGGCGTGCTGACCGACATCGGCGCGTTCGGCGGGTTCTTCGCCCTCGACCAGAGCCAGTACCGCGACCCCGTCCTCGTCTCGTCGATGGACGGCGTGGGGACGAAGCTGAAAGTGGCCCAGCGCGTCGACAAGCACGACACGGTCGGCGAGGACCTCGTCAACCACTGCGTCAACGACATCGCCGTCTGCGGCGCGCGGCCCCTCTTCTTTCTCGACTACTTCGCCGCGGGCCAGCTCCGGCCCGACGTCGTGGAGGCCGTCGTGAAGGGGTTCGCGAAGGCGTGCACCGAGAACGGCTGCGCGCTCATCGGCGGCGAGACGGCCGAGATGCCCGACCTCTACGCCCGCGGCGAGTACGACCTCGCGGGGACCATCGTCGGGGTCGTCGAGCGCGACGGGATCGTGGACGGCTCCGCGATCGAGGAGGGCGACCTGCTCCTCGGCCTTCCGTCGACTGGCCTCCACACGAACGGCTACACGCTCGCGCGGAAGGTCCTGTTCGACCGGTTCGTGGCCGGCGACACGCCCGACGTCCTCAAGGGCGAGACGATCGGCGACGCCCTCCTCCGCGTCCACAAGAGCTACCTCGACGCGATCCAGGCACTCATCGCTGAGGGCCTCGCGCACGGGTTCGCGCACGTGACCGGCGGCGGCCTCGTCGGCAACACGTCGCGGATCCTCCCCGACGGCCTCGGGCTCGACGTGGTGTGGGACGCCTGGGCCCGCCCGCCGCTCTTCCGGCTGATCCAGGAGGTCGGCGACGTGCCGGAGGACGACATGCGGCGGACGTTCAACCTGGGCGTCGGGCTCGTGGTCGTCGTCCCGGAGGCCGCGCGCGAGCGCGCGCTGACGGTCCTCGGCGCGCTCGGCGAGCCGGCGTTCGAGGTCGGCCGCGTGGTCCGAGAGGGGTAGGGGAGACCCCGCTGCCTCCGAACCCCGCCCGCCGAACCACGTCCCACCGACATGACACCGACACGCATCGCGGTCCTCGGCGCCGGGAGCTGGGGCACGGCCCTCGCCGTGAGCCTCGCCCGTGGGGGCCACGCCGTCACGCTCTGGGCGCGGCGGGAGGACGCCGCCGCGGCCATCCGGGACACCCGCAGGAACGCGCCCTACCTCCCCGAGGCCGAGGTCCCCGCGTCCGTCGCCGTCACCTCCGACCTCGGCGCTGCCGTCAACGGGGCCGACGTGTGGCTCGTCGCCGTGCCCAGCCAGTCGGTCCGCGACGTGATGGCGCCGCTCGCGGACTGCGTGGCCGACCGACTCGTCGTCGTGTCCGTGGCCAAGGGAATCGAGACGGACACGCTGCTGACGACGAGCGGCGTGCTGCGGGAGGTTCTGCCCACGGCGGATCCGGACCGCGTCGGGGTGCTGTACGGACCGAGCCACGCCGAGGAAGTCGCCCTCGAAAAACCGACCAGCGTCGTCGCCGCATTCTCGGATGGCCGGATCGCATCCCTTGTCCAGCAAGTGTTTATGCGTCCGGCGCTTCGGGTCTACACGAACACCGACCTGGTCGGCGTCGAGGTAGGCGGGTCGGTCAAGAACGTGATGGCCGTGGCGGCGGGGATGGCCGACGGGCTCGGGTTGGGCGACAACGCGAAGGCCGCGCTCGTCACGCGCGGGCTGGCCGAAATCACCCGCCTCGGGCTCGCCCTCGGCGCGGACGCCCACACGTTCGCCGGCCTCGCCGGGCTGGGCGACCTCGTGGTCACGTGCTTCAGTCGGCACAGCCGCAACCGCGCCTTTGGGGAGCGCGTCGGGCGCGGCGAGACGCGTGCGGAGGCGCTCGGGCACTCGACGATGGTCGTCGAAGGCGTCCGGACGACGGAGTCCGTCCGCCAGCTGGCCGATCGGACCGGCGTCGAGATGCCGATCACCGAGGCCGTCCACGCCATCCTGTTCGACGGGCTCGACCCGGCCGCGGCCGTCGGCCAGCTCATGGAGCGCGACCCGAAGCTCGAGGCAGCCCACTTCGACACGCCCGCCTTCGACGGCACCGAGGCGTGAGGCGGGTGGCGCGAGGCGGAAGGTCTCGCGTCGCACCCTCGCGCCTCGATCCTCACGCCTCCACCCTCATGACACACGACGACGTCAAACGGCTCGCGGCGCTCGGGGAGGGGCAGCACATCGAGTTCAAGAACCGCGTCCCGCGTCCGGAGCGGATCGCCCGCGAAGTCATCGCGCTGGCCAACACGGACGGCGGGAAGGTGCTGGTGGGCGTCGACGACGACGGGACAGTGTTGGGCGTGAAGGACGCCCAGGAGGAGTTTTACGCGCTCCGGACCGCGCTCGACGACCGAATCCTGCCGCCCGTCGATCTCCGGTTCGAGCCTGTCCGCGTCAGCCGGACGCGCGAGGTCCTCGTCGTTCACGTGCCCGCCTCGGCGGACCGACCGCACGTGCTGAAGCCCGACCGGCGGCCGGACGGGACGCTCCCCAAGCAGCGCGCGTTCGTGCGCGTGGCCGACCAGTCGGTCGAGGCGAGCCGCGAGGCCGTCGCCCTCATGAAGGCTGAGGGCCGGGGGGACACCGTGACGTTCACGTTCGGGGACGCCGAGCGGAAGCTGCTCCAGTACCTCGAGCGCCACGAGCGGATCACGGTCCGCGAATACGCCCGGATGAACCGGCTGCCCCCGTGGAAGGCGTCCAAAGCCCTCGTCACGCTGGCGCGGGCGGGCATCGTGGCGCTCCACCCGCGTGAGGGCGGCGACGACTACTTCACGGCCGCGCTGACCGGCGAGTGAGTCCGGTGGGTGTCATGGGCTCTGTCTTGTGATCCGGAACGGGGCCGAACGCGAGGGCCGGGGCTGGCTCGCGAGGAGCGCGACGCGGCGAGAGGGATTCGGAACCGCGTGCAGGCCGATCTGGATTCGCGAGACTCGGCCTAGTACTCATGGACTAGGTGAGCCGTCCCGGTGCTTCATCGAAAGGAAGAAAGTGGCCCGTCTCGTTTCGATACGACCCCATTTGGTTGATGCCGTGTTGGATTCTGTCCGGCAGCGGGTTGGGACTCCAAACAGGGGTGTGTGGTATGGGTTAGGAGGTCCTGCAGGCCCTAAGTGATGTTTTTTTATGGGAGTCTGAGGTCCTGTGGAAGCGTTTGCGCACCTGGCGGCACGCGCTTGGCAAAGGGGTCAGCACCCACGGGCCCTTGCCCGACACCCCACACCCCCAGCCTCATGCTCCACCGAATCCTGGCCATCACCGCGATGGCGCTCGTCGCCCTTCCGGCCACTGCCCAGACTGCGACGCAAGACGTCACCGTCGTCGTTCCCGAAGTCGAGTCGATCGCGGTCGGCGCCGGCGCCGTCACGCTCACGTTCACGACGCCGACCGCCGGTAGCGCCTTCTCCGACGCCACGCAGACGAGCTCGTACAACATCACCGTCAACACGGAGGACAACAAGATCACGGGTCTGCTCGACAGCGACTTCGCGACGGGCATCACGCTCTCCGTCAAGCTCGCCGCCCCGTCGGGCGCCTCGAGCGAGGACTACGTCGACCTCTCGACCACGGCCGCCGACCTCGTCACGGACGTCGCGACCGTCAACGCGACGGGCCTCAGCATTGACTACACGGCCTCGGCCACGTCGGAGGCGCTCCCGAACGGCCCTGGCGAGACCAACACGGTGACGTTCACGATCACCGACCAGTAGCCGCTCCCCGCGTCGCTCGCCGGCCTGGCCCGGTCCATGCGTACGCTCGCGCTCTTGCTCCTCGTCGGCCTCGGGCTCGCCCCCGAGGCCGGCGCGCAGGCCCTGGCCGTCTCGCCCTCCGGCGTTGACATCCAGGTCCCGTTCACGGGCGTCGGGTTCGGGACCGGCGTCGACACCGGCTCGCTCCTCCGCTGGCGAGGCCTGCTGTTCAGCCAGACCAAGGTCACGGTCGAGACCGTCACCCCCGCGCAGGCCTACGGGCTGAGCGTCCAGGCGACGAGCCCGTACCTCGGCCGGTCGGCCGGGCGGGTCGTGCTCCAAGACGGCGCGCCGGCCCGAGACCTCGTCACGGACATTCCCGGGACCATCCTCTTCCTGTTCCTCGAGGGGCGGGCGACCCTCCGCTACGAGGCGACGGTCACGGGGATGCCCGCCAGTGGGAGCGACGACCACACCGTCGTCTACACCATCACGCAGCAATGACGCTCCGACTCGCCGTCGTCGCCGCGCTGGCGGCGCTCCTCGCCGCCCCCGCCGCCGCCCAGATCGTCGTCTACGGCGCGCTCTCGCGCGACCGCGACGTGACGCCGGGCCAGGCCTACGAGGAGGTCGTCCGACTCCACAACCCGACCGACCAGCCGCAGCAGGCCCGGCTGTTCCTCACCGACTACCGGTTCGCGGCCGACGGCTCGAACGTGTACCCCGACCCCGGCACCTCAGAGCGCTCGAACGCGCGCTGGATCACGTTCGCCCCGCCCGTGCTCACGCTGCCGGCCGGCGAGACCGTCCCCGTCACCCTCACCGTCGCCGTCCCGGCCGACCTGCCCGCCTCGGGCTCGTACTGGTCCATGCTGATGGTCGAGCCGATCGCCCGCGGGTCCGCCGAGTCGACGCTCGAGCCGGAGGAGGGCGAGCAGGTCCGGTACGGCGTGTTCGAGCGGGTCCGCTACGGCGTCCAGATCGCCAGCCACGTCGGGGAGGCCGAGGCCGTCGCCGAGGTGGTCGACGTCGCGCTCCTCGACCGGGCCGAGGGCGGGCGGATCCTCGCCGCGGCCGTCACGAACCCGGGCGAGCGGATGATCGACGGCCCGGTCTACGTCGACGTGTTCGATGCCGACGGCGTCGCGGTCGGCCGGATCGAGGGCTCGTCGGCCCGGATCTACCCGGGCACGTCGTTCCGTCACCGCGTCGACCTCAGCGCCCTCGACCCCGGCGTCTACGAGGCGCTGTTGGTGATCGACGGCGGGGAAGCCGGCGTGTTCGGGGCGCAGTACACGCTCGAGCTCTAAGGCGTGGCCCGCGCGCTCCTGGCAGTCCTGTTGGCGCTCGCGACCGGGTCCCCTCGGGCGCAGGCCCCGTCGCGGCCCGCCGACCTGGTAGCCCTGGCCGCCTCGGCGAGCCCGGCCGTGACGCCCGCGACCGACGCCCCGCTCCGCGTCCGGACGCCGGGACCCGACACGCTCCTCGTCGCTCCGGGCGGGACAGTCGGTTTCGGGATCCGCATCGACGAGACCTCCGGCCGCTCGCGGGCCGTCCACCTCGACGCGACGCCCCTCGGTGGGTGGCGGACCCTCATCACGCGTCCCACGCTCGACCTCACGGCCCGGGGCTCGACGCTCCAACTCGTCAGCCTCCGCGCCCCGATGGACGCCGAGGCGGGGTTCTACCCGATCGACGTGTGGGTCCGGGCCGACGGCCACACCCCGACGCGCGTGCGGAAGGTCGTGGAGGTGTCCGTGCGGGAGGCGATCGCCGTGATGGTGACCGGCGGCCCCCGCTACGTCCCGGCCGGCGAGCCGTACTCGGCGACGGTACTCGTGTCGAACGGCGGCAACGCGCCCGCGCTCGTCGCGCTCGCGCTCCGGTCCACCGAGCGCCACGCGGTCGACCCCGCTGAGACGGCCGTCGAGGTCCCCCCGGCCACGACCGTGGAGGTCCCCGTCGTCGTGCAGACGGCCGTGCGGCCCACCGCGACGACCGACCGGCTCCTCGTGGAGGCGCGGCTTTCGGGCCGCCCCGGGCTCGCGGCGCGTGGGCAGACCACCGTGGAAGTCATCCCGCGAACGGGGTCGGCGGCCCCGGACCACACGTGGCCGCTCGTCGGCGCGATCTCGGCCGTCGGGCGTGATGGGGCGTCGGTCCCACTCGTGGGGCTGGCGGGGCGTGTCCCGCTCGACCCGGCCGGCCGCCACCAGGCCTCGCTCGTGCTCGCGGGCATCGGCCAGCGGTCCGAGTCGGTGTACGCCGGGACGCCGGAGTGGTGGGCGGAGTACCGCGGGCCGGGCGTCGAGGCACGGGCCGGGACCGGGTCGTACATGCTTTCGCCCGCGACGGCGTCGTCGACGTACGGCGCGGGCGCGCGCGTCCAGCTCGAGCACCGGGGCGTGATCGCCGCCGCCCACGTGCGCCAACCCTTGACCCGCACCGCCCAGGTGCCGAACACGGACGTCGGTGCGACGGTAGGCGCGCGCGGCCGGCTAGGCGAGGCGACCCTCAACGCGCTCATGGGCGTCGGCGAGCTCGGCGGTCGCGTCGTGACCGCCCGGGTCCAGTCGGAGGCGCTGCCGCGGCTCGACCTGGACACCGAGGCCGGGCTCGCGCTCGACCGGATGCGCCCCGTCTACTCTCTCCGCGCCTCCGCCGACGTCGGGCGCCTCGCGCTTGGGGCTACGGCTCGCCGGCGCGACCAGAGCCAGCCCGGCCGCTTTACCTCGCACACGGCGCACACGCTCCAGGGGCGGATGGCCCTCGCTCCGCGTTCCTTCATCCGCGTGAGCTGGCGGGCTGCGTCGCAGGACGCCGGGCGGGGCGACATCCTCCGGCCGTCGTCGGAGGATCTCCTCGACGCGATGGTGGAGGGCACGACGGACCTCGGCGGTGTGACGCTGACCGGCGGCCTCGGCGCTGCCCGTGAGCACCGCGTCCGCCTCGGCCTGTTCGACCGGACGCAGACCGCCGCGCGCGGCCAGTTGGGCCTGGCGTGGCGGGGCGCGCGCCTCCGCCTCGACGGCGACCTCGGACGAGTCACGTTCGCCGACGCGGACGGGGCGACCCCGGGGTGGACGGCCCGACTGTCCACCGGCTACAACGGGTCCTGGGGCCACGTCAGCGGGCACGTCGAGGGCGCGGAAGGCGGCTCGATGTGGGACACGTACGCGTCGCGCCGGTGGCTCGGCGGCGTGTCGGGCGCCGTCCGCCTCGGCGAGTGGCTGCGGCTGCAGGCCGGGCTCGACGTCGGGGAGTACCGCGTCGACACGCCCGAGCAGGCGCTCCGCGACGCGACGGCCTCCGGCCGGCTCGACGCGACGGTCCAACTCCCGGCCGACCGCGAGCTGTCGCTCGGCGCCAGCGTCTACCGCGCCGGCGACTACCGGGCCGACCACGCGCACCTGACGCTCCGCGTCCCGGTCCGCGTGCCGCTTCCGTATCGGGCCGAGGTCGCCCGGGTCCGCGGTCGGTTCGTCGACGCGGGGACAGGGCGCGGCGTGTCCGGGCTCGTCGTGTTCTTCGGCTCGGACCGCGTCGTGACGGACCGCGACGGCGCGTTCAGCTTCGACGCGACGCCGGCCGGCGGCTACCTCTTTGTCGACCGGTCGACGCTCGGGGCCGATCAGGTGCCCCTGACGGCGCTCCCTTTGCAACTCCGGCCCGGCGAGCCGGTCGAGATCGAGATCGGCCGTCGCGTCTCGATCCGCGGCGCGCTCCGGCGGGTCCGGGTCCTCGGCACCGGCGCGCGCACCGACACGACGGACGCCGCCGGGGTGCCCCACGTCGTCGTCGAGGCGGAGGGGACCGGCCAGCGGCATCGCGTCGTCACCGACGCCGAGGGGCGCTTCGACTTCCTCGACCTCCCAGCCGGGGTGTACACGCTCCGCGTCGTCCACGGCCGAATGCCGGAGGGGCACCGTCTGGAGCGCGAGACGTGGCCGCTTCACGTCACGGAGCCGGTCGATCTGTTGTGGCGCGTCGTCCCCGAGCGCCGCGAAATCCGCATCCTGCGCGGCGGAACGATCCGGGCGGAGGCCGCCCCCGCGTCCCGGCCGCTCTTGACCGTCCGGCCTCAACCCGCCGACCCGGTCGCAGCCGCCTCGGCGCCGTCGTCGAGCGAGCCGGGCGCGCGCTCTGACGCCGGGGCCAGCCCGGTGGCCGCTCGCCTCTCTGTGCGGGAGCAACCGGAAGGCCCCACGCCCCAGCCGATCGCGCCCCCGCCGGCGCACTCTGTCGACGCCGACTCCGCGCAGGGCGCCCGTCCCCAGGTCCTTACCGAGCGGGCGAGCGTCGTGACGGCGGAGGCCGGGCTCCCCGTCCCCGCCGAGGGCGCGACCCGGCGGTCCCGTGACGGAGCCTTCCGTACGGTCGGTGCGAGCGCACCGCCGAGCGCGCGTCGCCGAAAGGCGGCCGGCCTCCCTGGGCGTTCGTCGTCGGTCTCGAAGGGCTCGCCGGTCCGCGTCCTCGCGCCGGCGATCGTCGGGCGCGGGCTCCATTGTCTCGCTGGCGGGCCGGAGTGGCCAGGGGCGCCTGCGAGCGCGCGCGACGCTCGTCTCGCGAAGGCCCGGTCGCCGGTGCCGGCTGCGGATGGGACGGACTGCGCCCGGATGTCCCGCTCGCCGTTTCGGATGCCGGCGCCGGTTCAGCAGCCCGTCGTCTCGTGTCGCGCGACGCGGCGGAGGACCACCCCGGGGGAGGCCTCGCTCGAGACGTAGAGCGTGGTCACGGTGACGTTGTAGTGCCACGACTCGTCGAGGACGAGGTCGAGGCGCCCGTCGCTGTCGAGGTCGCCGGCCCAGAGGAGGCGGGGGTGGCCGCCGTCCCGATTCGGCACGCGGGTGACCGGCTGGGTGCTTCCGTTGGGGGTCGTGAGCGAGATCTGCCACTGGCGAATGAAGCCACCCTCACTCGAGTCGGCGACGACGGTGAGCGTGTAGGTCGCGCCGTCGAGTGAGAGCGGATAGGCGCCCGACTCCCGGAGGTACGTCGTCTCGCTGTCCGCGACCACCGAGACCGGACCGTTCGGAAGCGGCCCGGCCTCACGACGGACGAACAGGGTCGAGGGGTCCTCGACTCCCCCGAACTCGTCGACGACCGATGCCGGCGTCGTTACGCGGCGGCCCGTGAAGGGTCCGGTGTCGGGGTCGATGACCTCGTCTCGGGCGGCCTCGACGCGGAGTTGGACGGACCGGAGCTCGGCGCCCGGCCCCGTCGTGTCGACGGCCTGCCACGTCTCGCCGTCGCGGGCGGGGGCCTCGGCGCCGTGGTAGACACCGAGGACCGTGAACACCTCGTAGCCTCCGAGGACCGTGGTGTCGAACCCCGTGTCGAACGCGGTCCGCGTGTCTGGCCGGAGCGGATCGGAGGTCGGGGGCGGTGCGGGAGGGACGGCGTACGGGTCCGGATCGGTCGCCGTGTCGGGGGCGAGGCGGCAACCGGCTAGGACCACCAGCGCACCGAGGCCGAGGAGGAGACGGAGCATCGGCGGAGGTGTGACGCGGGGTGTCAGGGGGCGACGCTACTTTAGCGGCCGTCCCCCTGAGTTCCAAAAGATGCCCGTCGTCGACACGATCCCGCTCCACGAGACGGCCCGCGAGCGGTACCTCACCTACGCCCTCTCCGTCATCACCAGCCGGGCGCTGCCGGACGTCCGCGACGGCCTCAAGCCGGTCCAGCGGCGGATCCTGTACGCCATGTACACGAACCTCCGGCTCGGGCCGGAGTCGCGCCATCGGAAGTCCGCCACGATCGTCGGTGAGACGATGGGCAAGTACCACCCCCACGGCGACACGGCCATCTACGACGCGATGGTCCGGATGGCGCAGGACTGGTCGCTGCGGGCGCCCCTCGTCGACGGCCAGGGCAACTTCGGCTCGCTCGACGGCGACTCGCCCGCGGCCATGCGCTACACCGAGGCCCGGCTCCGGGCGCTCGGGGCCGAGCTCCTCCGCGAGATCAAGCAGGACACGGTCGCCTTCCGGCCGACCTACGACGGCCAGCTGTTCGAGCCCGTCGTCCTCCCGTCGCCCGTCCCCAACTTCCTCATCAACGGGGCCACCGGCATCGCGGTCGGGATGGCGACGAACGTGCCGCCGCACAACCTCGGCGAGGTCGTCGACGCGTGCCTCTCGCTCATCAAGAGCCCGAACGCCCGCCTCGACACGCTCCTGAGGGACGTCCAGGGCCCCGACTTCCCGACGGGCGGGCGGATCCTCAACACGCCCGAGGAGATCGCCGCGATCTACGAGACCGGCGAGGGCCCGATCGACCTCCGCGGCGAGTACGAGACGGAGGGGAAGACGACGGTCATCGTCACGTCGATCCCCTACGCGGTCACGAAGGCCGACCTGATCGAGAAGATCGCTGACCACATCCGGGCCGGGAAGGTGCCCCAGATCGTCGACGTCCGCGACGAGTCGACGGAGGACGTCCGGATCGTGCTGGAGATCAAGCGCGGGGCCTCGGCCGAGGCGGCCATGGCGTACCTCTTCAAGCACACGCCGCTCCAGAGCCGGTTCCACGTCAACCTCACGGCGCTCGTCCCGACCGACAACCCGGAGGTCGCGGCGCCGCAGAAGGTCGATCTGAAAACGGCGCTCCGGCACTTCCTCGACTTCCGGCTCGAGGTCGTGACGCGACGGCTGGAGCACGAGCTCCGCGCCCTCGAGAAGCGGATCCACATCCTCAAGGGCTTCGCCATCATCTTCGACGCGCTCGACGAGGCCATCAAGCTCATCCGGTCGTCGAAGAACAAGGCCGACGCGAACGGCCGCCTCCGCCACCGCTTCCGCCTCGACGAGGAGCAGGCCGACGCCGTCCTCGAGATCAAGCTGTACCGGCTAGCGCAGATGGAGATCGACGCCATCCTGAAGGAGCTCCGCGAGAAGGAGAAGCGGGCCAAGGCGATCCGCGCGCTCCTCAAGGACGAGGACGGCCGCTGGAAGATCGTCCGCGCCGAGCTCCGCGAGATCAAGAAGCAGTACGCCGACGACCGGCGGACCGCGATCTCCGGGCCGGACGCCGTGGTCGAGTACGCCGCCGAGGACTACATCATCAAGGAGGACGTCTACGTCATCGTGACGAAGGACGGCTGGGTCAAGCGCCAGCGGTCCTACACCGACCTCGACGCGATCCGCGTGCGCGAGGGCGACCGCGTGCTCTACGCCCTCGCGGCCTCGACGCGCGCCACGATCGGGTTCTTCTCGTCGGCCGGCCGCTGCTACACGATCCGCGTGGACGACCTCCCGCAGACGACGGGCTACGGCGACCCGGTCCAGAAGTACTTCGACTTCGCCGACCGCGAGACGGTCGTGGGCGTGGCGAGCTTCGACGCGCGCGTGATGCCGGTCGGGGTGCCCGAGGTGAACGGGGTCCCGCAGCCGGAGCTGTTCCAGGGCGACGGCGCGCCGCCGTCCGAGGACGTGACGGTCGGGCCGTACCTCGTGGCCGTGTCGACCGACGGGCTGGCGGTCCGGCTCGAGACCGAGTCGTTCGTCGAGCCGTCGAACAAGAACGGCCGGGTCGTGATGCGCCTCGCGAATGGCCAGCGGGTCGTCAACGCCGAGGTCTGCTCGGGGTCGGAGAACGTGTGCCTCGCCTCGAAGCAGGGCCGCGCGCTGATCTTCCCGGTCCCGCAGGTGCCCGTGTTCAAGAGCGCGGCGAAGGGCGTCATCGCGATGCGCCTGGAGGCCCGGGATGACCGCGTCCTCGGCATGGCCGTCTCGGACGCCGCCCGCCGCGGGCTGGAGGTCGAGACGAGCCGCGGGCGAGAGGAGACCGTCCGGACGACGAAGTTCGACGTGACGAACCGGGGCAACAAGGGCGCGACGATCATCAGTCGGGGCACGCTCAAGGCGGCCACGCCGGACCCCGTCGAGCTCCACCTGCCGGGCCGCGAGTCGTAGGCACCCCGCCCGCCTCGGTGACGACGCCGAGGCGGGCAAAGAGCCGGCGAAGCGGGGCGCGGCGTGGACGATCGGGCCGAGCCGGATCCGAGGTGGGCCTATTTTCGTCGTCACGACAGACAGTTCCACCGCCCCCTTCTGATGGCCTACCCGACGACCCCCTCCGACAGCCCCTCGACGTCCACCCACGGCGCGCCCCCGACCGACGCGCCCTCGACCGGGAAATGCCCGTTCGGTTACACGCCCGGCTCGGGCCGTTCGAACCGCGACTGGTGGCCGAACCGGCTCGACCTCTCGGTCCTCCACCAGAACAGCCCGCTCGGCAACCCGCTCAGCGAGGACTTCGACTACACGTCGGCCTTCCTGAGCCTCGACTACGACGCCCTCAAGCAGGACCTCCGGGACCTGATGACGGACTCGCAGGAGTGGTGGCCCGCCGACTACGGCCACTACGGGCCGTTCTTTATCCGGATGGCGTGGCACGCCGCCGGGACGTACCGCGTCGGCGACGGTCGCGGCGGCTCGTCGAGCGGGACCCAGCGGTTCGCCCCGCTCAACTCGTGGCCCGACAACGCCAACCTCGACAAGGCCCGCCGCCTGCTCTGGCCGATCAAGCAGAAGTATGGCAACGCCATCTCCTGGGCCGACCTCCTCGTCCTGACGGGCAACGTCGCGCTGGAGTCGATGGGCTTCGAGACGGCCGGCTTCGGTGGCGGCCGGGAGGACGTGTTCGAGCCCGAGGCCGACGTCTACTGGGGCACCGAGGAGGAGTGGCTCGCCACCTCCGACAAGCCCAACAGCCGGTACAAGGAGGGCCGCGCGCTCGACAACCCGCTGGCGGCGGTCCAGATGGGCCTCATCTACGTCAACCCCGAGGGCCCCGACGGCGAGCCCGACCCCGCGCGGTCGGCCCACGACATCCGCGAGACGTTCGGGCGGATGGCCATGAACGACGAGGAGACCGTCGCGCTCGTGGCCGGCGGTCACACGTTCGGCAAGAGCCACGGCGCCGGCGACGCGTCGCTCATCGGGGCCGAGCCCGAGGGCGCCGAGATCCACGAGCAGGGGCTCGGCTGGACGAGCGGGTTCGAGAGCGGGAAGGCCGGCCACACCATCACGAGCGGCATCGAGGGCCCGTGGACGCCCACGCCCATCACGTGGGACATGACCTACTGGGACATGCTCCTCGACAACGAGTACGAGCTCGTCAAGAGCCCGGCCGGCGCGTGGCAGTGGGAGCCCACCGACCTCGACGAGAGCAACACGGCGCCCGACGCCCACGACGCCTCGAAGCGCGTCCCGACCATGATGACGACGGCCGACATCGCCCTCAAGGTGGACCCGGCCTACCAGGAGATCTCCGAGCGCTTCCGCGCCAACCCCGACGCCTTCGCCGACGCCTTCGCCCGCGCCTGGTTCAAGCTGACGCACCGCGACATGGGACCGAAGGCGCGGTACCTCGGCCCGGAGGTCCCCGAGGAGGACTTCATCTGGCAGGACCCGCTCCCGGCCGTCGACCACCCGCTCGTCGACGCCGACGACGTGGACGACCTCAAGACGGCGATCCTCGCGACCGACCTCTCGGTCTCGGACCTCGTGTTCGTGGCGTGGGCCTCGGCCGCCTCGTTCCGCAACTCCGACAAGCGCGGCGGCGCGAACGGCGCGCGGATTCGCTTGGAGCCGCAGCGGAGTTGGGAGGCCAACGACCCCGAGCGCCTCGGGCGCGTGCTCGACGCCCTCGAAGAGATCCAGGGCAACTTCAACGACGCCCAGAGCGACGGCAAGCGGATCTCGCTGGCGGACCTCATCGTGCTCGGCGGGGCCGCCGCCGTCGAGAAGGCCGCGCGCGACGCCGGCCACGACCTCTCGGTCCCGTTCACGCCGGGCCGCGCCGACGCGACGCCCGAGCAGACCGACGCCGAGTCGTTCGAGCCGCTCGAGCCCAAGGCCGACGGGTTCCGCAACTACCTCCACGGGGACGTCGCCGTCCCGACCGAGGCGCTCCTCGTGGACCGGGCCCAACTCCTCGCGCTCTCGGCGCCCGAGATGACCGTCCTCGTCGGCGGCCTCCGCGCGCTCGACGCGAACTACCAGGGCACCAAGCACGGGGTCCTCACGGACCGCCCGGGCCAGCTCACGAACGACGTCTTCCGCAACCTGCTCGACATGAGCACGGAGTGGGTCCCGACGTCCGACGACGCCCTCGAGTTCGAGGGCCGCGACCGGAGCACGGGCGAGACCAGGTGGACCGCCACGCGCGTCGACCTCGTGTTCGGGTCGAACTCGCAGCTCCGCGCGCTCGCCGAGGTCTACGCCCAGGACGACATGGCGGGGACGTTCGCCCGCGACTTCGTGACGGCGTGGACGAAGGTGATGAACGCCGACCGGTTCGACCGGGCCTAGCCCGGCGCCTCCGCGGCAGGATGCGCGTGCCCGCCTCCGGCTCCGCTCAGGAGAGCCGCCGAGGCGGGCACGCGTACGTCTTGGACAGACTCGGAACGGAGCGCAGCGTGGCGCTCCCGCCCGCCTCGACGTCGAGGCGGGCGGAGTCGGTCAGGCGTCGGCCTCGACCTCGTCGCGGTCGAGCTCGGCGCCGACCTCGTTCGAGAAGTGGCGCGTGCAGGCGTCGCCGTCGAGCACGAACGCGTTGACGATACGAAACGTCCCGCGCTCGCCGGTCACCGCGTACATCGCGAACGCGCTGTCGCCGGTCGTCTGCTGGTACACGACCTCGACGCCCTCGATCTCGCCGTGGAAGTCGAAAAAGTCCGTGAACCGCTGGCGGACGGCTTCGGCCCCCTCGGCGGCCCACTCGAACGAGACGAGGGCCGCGTCGTCAGCGTAGAGGGCGAGGACGGCGTCGAGGTCGGCCGCGGCGACGGCGGCGACGTGCTGCTGGAGAAAGTCGGAGGCGGACATGGCAGGGGAGGAGAGGGGCTCGGCTCGAACCCGGCCGGTCCCGCGTCGGTCCCGAGGCGGGCCGACTCGGGGATCTCCCCGCCTCGGGCTAGCCGTCGCGGTAGTCGGCCGGGCGGAGGGCGCCGCTCGCGTCGCGGACGTGCGTCTCGGTGCCCGGCACGACGTCCGTGTTGTGGGCCGCCGCGCACCGCCAGCCGTCGGCGTGGCGGCGCATGACGAACGAGAACACGGTGTGCCGCGCGCCCGGCCGGTCGACGCCGCCGCCCGGGCTCTGCCCGTCGAGCCGGACGCGCGCCTGGACGAGGGCGACCGTCTCGGCGAGTCGCTTCTCTTCGGTCCGGCCGACGGAGAGCGTCGAGTCGGGGAAGATCTCGGCGAGGCCGTAGGCGTGGGCCCGGCGGATGGCCTCGCGGTCGTGCCACCAGAGCCCGACGACGTTGACGAACGCGGCGTCGGGCTCGAACAGGTCGGCGAGGGCGTCGGCGTCACGGGCGGTCCAGGCGTTGGCGAAGGCGGCCGGCATGGCGCCGGGCTCGGGGAGGGCAGGCATGGCAGAAAGGCGTCTCTGGAGGCGCGAACGCGCTAGGTTCGGGCCGGTCTCCTCCGTCCCATGCCCTCGCTCCTCCGCCGGCTCCGCTCGGCGTTCGCCGTCCACCCCAACGGCCCGACGCCCGTCACCGACGCGGTCGCGGGCGACCTCGCAGCGCTGTCGCGGCGGCGGGCCCGCGTCGTGGCCTGGGTCGGGGTCGTCTCCGCGTTCCCGGCCCTCTACATCGACCACTGGGTGCCGTACGAGGCGGGGCTCTGGGCCGAGGATCCGACCTACCACGTCGGGATCCTCGTCTGGCGTTTCGCCACGATCGTGACGCTCGGGGCGTTCCTCTGGATCGACCGCCGGACGCCGGCGGGGCGAGCGCCGGACACGAGGCTCGCCAGCGGGTTCGGCGTGCTCGGCATCGCGCTGACGGCTTGGTTCGGCGTGTGGTTCGTGCAGAATGGGCCGTCCTACCCGATGTTCTCGTTCCTGCTCCTGATGCTGGCGTTCTTGCTCCACCCGCCGTCGCGGTGGATGGTCGGAGCCTACGCGCTCGCGGCTCCCGCTGCGCTGGCCGGGGCGTTGGTCCACGGGACCCCGCCACCCGTCGTCGTCGAGTGGGTCGCGCCCTACGTCCTGACGGTGGTCCTCGTGATCATGGTGGACCGCGTCCTCTATCGGCGGGTGTACCAGGGGTTCGAGTCGGAGCGGCGGCTCGGGCGCGCGAACGCGGAGCTCCAGGCCACGCTCCAGACGCTCCACGAGACGCAGGCCCGCCTCGTCGAGGCCGAGCGCCAAGCCGAGCGGACGAGGATCAGCCGCGACCTCCACGACTCGGTCGGCGCGCAGCTGTCGTCGCTGCTGGCCGGCGTCGAGCTGGCCAAGCTGGCCCGCCGATCCTCCGATGACGACGCCCCACCCGTCACGCTCGAGGAGGTCGAGGCCGACGCCCGCGAGGCGCTCCAGCAGCTCCGCGAGACCGTCTGGGCGCTCCACACGGCCGAGATCACGGTCGAGGGGCTGGCGGCCCAGCTCCGGCGGTTCGCCGAGGCGCGGGCGCGGCGGGCCGGGATGCACGCGGCCGTCCACGCCGAGGGCGACCGGTACGCGGCGCTCCCGGCGGCCCACGCGCTCCAGCTCTACCGGATCGGGCAGGAGGCCGTTCAGAACGCGGTCAAGCACAGCGGCGGGACGGCCGTGTCGGTCCGCGTGGTCGTCTGCGGGGGGCGGGTCGATCTCGTGGTCACCGACGACGGGACATTCCGGACGCCCGTGCCCGTCGCCGGCGACGGCGCACCGTCCGGCTTCGGGATGTCGACGATGCGCGACCGGGCCGCCGGCCTCGGCGGGTCCCTCGACCTGGACACCGAGGCGGGCACGACCGTCACGGCGTCGGTGCCGCTGGACCCGGAGCCGGTGGGCTAGCCCGCCAGTCGGGAGAGCGCGTCCCACACGGCGGCGCCGACCGTGGGGGCGCGCGCGGCGGCGGGTGGGTCGGCCTCGTGGGGGCGGCGGACGTGGCTGCGGGTGAGCCAGCGGCCCGTCCGCTCGCCGTACTCGGGCGCGGTCGCGAGCACGAACGGGCACCGCGCGCCGACCGACGGCGGGAGGTAGAGGAGAGAGAAGAGCTGCGCGAACAGGCCGCTCAGGCCGCCTAGCCCCATGAAGATGCCCGTCCTCACGACGCCCGGATGGCAGGCGTTGGCCGTGACGCCGGTGCCGTCGAGGCGCCGCGCGAGCTCCAGCGTCCAGACGGTCGCGGCCAGCTTCGAGCGGCCGTACGCCTTGATGGGGGAGTAGCGCCCGTCCGCGTAGCGGAACGTCTCGGCGAGGGCGTCGGGGGTGGCGGACGAGAACCGGCGGCTCTGGGCCTCGCTCGACACCGTGACGACGCGCGCGCCGCCGTACGTCTCCGCCGTCCGGAGGAGGAGCGGGTGGAGCGCCTCGGTGAGGACGAACGGGGCGAGCGCGTTCAGCGCCATCGTCAACTCGACGCCTCCCTCCGTCATCCGGCGTTCGGGCTGGAGCGTCCCGGCGTTGTGGATGAGGACGTCGAGCCGGCCGGCCGCCTCGGCGACGCGCCGGGCCAGGTCGCGCGCGCCGTCGGGCGTCGAGAGGTCGCCCCGAAACGCGGCGTGCGGACCGTCGACGGCGAGGGTGGCACGGGCTCGGGCGAGCTTGTCGGGGTCGCGGCCGTGGAGGAGCACGCGCCAGCCGTCGGCGGCGAGCTGTTTCGCGAGGGCCAGGCCCAGGCCGCCGTTCGATCCCGTAACGAGGGCGGTCGGTCGGCCGTCCGGACCGGACGGGGAGTGGGTGGGGGCGGACTCCATGGCGGCGAGGGTGGGGCCGGGGCTACGCCTCCGGGGTGGTCGAATCTCCCATCGAGGCGGGAAGGGTGGCCCTCGATCCACTGTCGGTGCGGTGTCACCGGGCCCCGCGTACCTTCGGCCAAAGACGTCCCCCCAACGTTGATATGGCAGAGGTCAAGACTTACACCGGCGCCGACATCCAGGTCCTCGAAGGCCTGGAGCCCGTCCGGAAGCGCCCCGGCATGTACATCGGCGGCACCGGCAAGTCCGGGCTCCACCACCTCGTGTGGGAGATCGTCGACAACGCGGTCGACGAGGCCACGAACGGGTACGCCACGCAGATCGAGGTCACGCTCCACAAGGACGGCTCGACGGTGACCGTCAGTGACAACGGCCGCGGGATCCCGGTCGACAAGCACCCGACCAAGAAGGTGCCGGCGCTCCAGGTGATCCTCACCACGCTCCACGCGGGCGGCAAGTTCGACGGGTCGAGCTACGTGACCTCGGGCGGGCTCCACGGCGTCGGCTCGTCGGTCGTCAACGCGCTCTCGTCCGAGCTCGTGGCGCAGGTCAAGCGGGACGGGGCGCTCTACGAGCAGCGCTACGCCCGCGGCGTCCCGACGACGAAGCTCAAGAAGCTCCGCTCGAACGTCCGCGGGACGGGCACAACGATCACGTTCACGCCGGACGAGGAGATCTTCGACAAGACGGACCTCGATGCGGACACGATCAAGGAGAACCTCGAGGTCAAGACGTACCTCAACGGCGCCCTCCGGATCGTGTTCAAGAACGAGGCGACCGGTGAGCGCGTCGAGTTCCACCACGAGGGCGGCATCGTCGAGTACCTCGACCACCTCGTGGCGGAGGCGGAGACCCGGCGGATCCATCCGGACCCGTTCGTGGTCCGCCAGGACGAGTTGGAGGACGGGCTCCGGACCGAGCTCTGCATGGTCTGGACCGAGGCCCCGCGCGAGTCGATCACCAGCTTCGTCAACGGCATCCCGACGCGCGACGGCGGGACGCACGAGCAGGGGCTCAAGGACGGCGTCACGAAGGCGATCCGGAACTACATCGACACGCACGACCTCGGCCAGAAGAAGCTCGAGATCACGGCCGACGACATCCGCGAGGGCCTCGTCGCCGTCGTCAACCTGTACCACGTCGACCCGCAGTTCCAGGGGCAGACAAAGGAGAAGCTGAACAACCCGGAGGCCCGCTCGGCCGTGTCGGGCGCGTTCCGGACCGAGTTCGAGCAGTACCTCAACGCGCACCCGTCGACGGCCGAGGCCATCGTCGCACGGATCATCCAGGCGGCGAAGGCGCGGCAGGCGAGCCGCGCGGCCGCCAAGAACGTCCGCCGCAAGAGCGCCGTCAGCCACCGGCTCAACCTGCCCGGCAAGCTGGCCGACTGCTCGAGCACGGACCCCGAGGAGTCCGAGCTGTTCATCGTCGAGGGCGACTCGGCCGGCGGCTCGGCGAAGCAGGGCCGGAACCGGAAGACACAGGCGATCCTCCCGCTGCGAGGCAAGGTCCTCAACGCCGAGCAGGCGACGAAGTCGAAGGTGTTGGGCAACAAGGAGCTCTCGAACATCGTGGACGCCCTCGGCTGCGGGCTCGGCGAGGACCTCGACCTCTCGAACCTCCGCTACGGCAAGGTCATCCTCCTGATGGACGCCGACGCCGACGGCCTCCACATCGCGACCCTCCTCCTCACGTTCCTCTACCGCTACATGAAGCCGCTCATCGACGGCGGCTACGTGTACGTCGCCCAGCCGCCGCTCTTCCGCGTCGACGCGGCGAAGGAGACGTACTGGGCGCTCGACGAGGCGGACCGGGAAAAGATCATCCGGCGGATCAAGAAGAAGAGCCCGCGCGCCAACGTCGAGGTCCAGCGGTTCAAGGGGCTCGGCGAGATGATGCCCCAGACGCTCAACGAGACGACGCTCGACCCGGACAAGCGCCGGCTCCTCCAGGTCTCGATCCCGGAGGGCTCGCTCCTCGAGACCGAGAGCGCCATCACGGACCTCATGGGCCGCGACGCCAGCGCCCGGTTCGAGTTCATCATGGCCAACGCCGCCCACGTCGACGACCTCGATGTGTAGGGTGTCCAGGCCCGCCTCGGCGACCGTCCCGACCGACCCGTCGAGGCGGACCGCCCCGTGACCCGACTCGACCGGCTCGGACTGTCGCTGCTCGCGGGCGGGATCGGCCTCGGCGTCGTGAACGTCGTGACGTGGGCGCTGGGGCGGGGGATGGGCGCGTGGCGGCCGCCGCTGTCGGGGGCGTTGATGGCCGCGGGCCTCGTCCTCCTGGCCGTCGGCGTGTCGCGGGGGATCCGCCAGCAGCGGGAGGAGGACTGAGCCGCCGACGGCGGGCGCCCCGGTCACCCCATCGCCTGGATCGCGACCACGGCGCCGTAGAGGATCGACCCGCCGATGACGGCGCCGAAATAGACGACGAGGGCGAGGACCATCGAGAACGCGGAGAGCGCGGCCGTCGACAGGCGGCGGTCGAAGAAGCCCCGTGCGCTCCAGGCGGCGTACCCGACGTAGAGCAGGAGCCCGGCCGACCCGATCCACTGGTTGCCGAGCGCCGCCGAGAGCGGCGTGAACACGAGCATCGACGGGAGGACGACGGCGACCTCGATGTACGCGCCGAGGACCGCGCACTCGGCCAGGGTCCGGCCGCGGTCGCCCAGGAGCCAGCGGCACGCGAGCGCGAACGGGAGGATCATGAAGACCGCGAAGTACGCGCCGTAGGTGTAGAACAGGTGGAACGCCTCGATCACGCCGTCGAGATACGCGTCCATAAAGGCCGCCAACTCGGCGTCGTCGACGGGGCGAGCGGCGAGTTGGCGCTCGAACTGGTCCATCATCATCCCGTCCACCCGGTCTCCGATGACGGAGAGGAGCAGCGCGTACACGGCGTACACCACGAACAGGAGCGTGATGGGGTGGGTGTACGTCTGGCGCCGGCCCTCGACGAACGCGTCGGCCACGGCACCCGGCCGGCGGACCACGTCGAGGAGCGTCCGGAAGAGGCCGCGGTCGAGGTTGAGCCGGCGCTTGCGGAAGTCGCGCCAGAGCGAGCGGAATGTGAGCCGGTCGGCGACGGACTCGTGCTGGCCGCAGGCGTGGCAGTACGCGCCGACGAGCGGCGTGGCGCACTGGAGGCAGATGGCCGCGGGGGCGCCGTCGCCACGTACGAGCACGTCGGGGGCGAGGGCGGGCAGGACGTCGGGCACGGGTGTGCGGGGCGTGTGCGACGCGAAGATCGCCGCCCGGGGGGAGAGCGTCAAGGACGGGTGAAGAGGCGCGGCCCCGCGCCCACCCGCCTCGGCGCGTCGCCGAGGCGGGCACACGCTCACGCGGATTTCGGGGGGCGGTGGCACGGCGGGCGCTAGTTTCAGCGTTGACCGAAACCGACGCCCCCAGCCGCACCGCGCACCGACCGCTCGTGGACCAGAGCCGCATCCGCAACTTCTGCATCATCGCCCACATCGACCACGGCAAGTCGACGCTGGCGGACCGCCTCCTCGAGGCGACCGGCACGCTGACCAGCCGCGAGATGCAGGCCCAGGTCCTCGACTCGATGGACCTCGAGCGCGAGCGCGGCATCACGATCAAGAGCCACGCCATCCGGATGCCGTACACGGCGCCCGACGGGGAGAAGTACGTGCTCAACCTGATCGACACGCCCGGTCACGTCGACTTCACCTACGAGGTGTCGCGCGCGCTGAACGCCTGCGAGGGGGCCATCCTGGTCGTCGACGCGGCACAGGGGATCGAGGCGCAGACGATCTCGAACCTCTACCTCGCCATCGGCCAGGACCTCGAGATCATCCCGGTCCTCAACAAGGTCGACCTCCCGAGCGCGCAGCCGGAGCTGGTAGCCCAGTCGATCACCGACCTCATCGGCGGCGACCCCGACGACGTGCTCCACGTGAGCGCCAAGACGGGCGTCGGCGTCGACAAGGTGCTGGAGCGCATCGTCGAGCGCGTGCCGCCGCCGACGGGCGACCCCAAGGCGCCGCTCCAGGCGCTCATCTTCGACTCGACGTTCGACACGTACCGCGGCTCCGTCGTCTACGTCCGCGTCAAGGAGGGGACGCTCCGCAAGGGCGACGCGATCGAGTTCATGGCGACCCACGCCCGCTACAACGCGGAGGAGATCGGGCACCTCAAGCTCAAGATGGCGCCCGTCCAGGAGCTCGGGCCCGGCGAGGTCGGCTACGTCATCGGCTCCGTCAAGGACGTGGCCGACACGCGCGTCGGTGACACCGTGACGCACCAGCGTCGGGGGGCGAGCGAGCAGCTCCCGGGCTACCGCGACGTCAAGCCGATGGTGTTCTCGGGCATCTACCCGACCGACTCGAACGACTTCGAGGACCTCCGCGCCGCGCTCGAAAAGCTCCAGCTCAACGACGCCGCGCTCACGTACGAGCCCGAGACGAGCGCCGCGCTCGGCTTCGGGTTCCGCGTGGGCTTCCTGGGGATGCTCCACATGGAGGTGGTCCAGGAGCGGCTCGACCGCGAGTTCGGCCTCGACATCGTGACGACGATGCCGAACGTGCGGTACACCGTCGAGCTGACCGACGACAACCACACCGAGGTCGAGAACCCGTCCGACATGCCGGACCCGGGCTCGATCAAGGAGATCCGCGAGCCCTACGTCAAGGCCGAGATCATCACGCCGACCGAGTACGTCGGCGCGTTGATGGGGCTGTGCCAGGACCGCCGCGGGACCTACGTCACGCAGGAGTACCTCACGACCGACCGCGTGAACCTGAAGTACGAGCTGCCCCTCGCGGAGATCGTGTTCGACTTCTACGACAAGCTGAAGTCGCTGAGCCGCGGCTACGCGTCGTTCGACTACGAGTTCATCGAGGAGCGGGCCTCGAAGCTGGTCAAGCTCGACGTGATGCTCAACGGCGACACGGTCGACGCGCTCTCGACGATCGTCCACCGCGAGAAGGCGTACGACATGGGGCGGAAGCTGTCCCAGAAGCTCCGCGAGCTCATCCCGCGCCAGCTGTTCGACGTCGCCATCCAGGCGGCCCTCGGCAACAAGGTCATCGCGCGCGAGACGGTCAAGGCGCTCCGCAAGGACGTGACCGCCAAGTGCTACGGCGGCGACATCTCCCGCAAGCGGAAGCTCCTCGAGAAGCAGAAGGAGGGGAAAAAGCGGATGAAGCAGGTCGGCGCCGTGGAAGTGCCTCAGGAGGCGTTCCTCGCCGTCCTCTCGATGGAGTAGGGGGGAGGGACATGGGGACTCGGCAAATGGCACGTGGCAGATGGTGCGTCTCGGCGGGGCGGTGGCTCTTCCTCTGCGTCGTGGCCATGTCCCAGTTCCTCACGCCCCACGCCCAGGCGCAGAACGTGGTGCAGCTCCTCCGCGAGCAGCGGCGGGCGGCGCGGGCGGCGGAGGTCGTGGCCGAGCGCGGGGCGCGGCTGGCGGCGAGGCCCCTCGCCGAGCTCGGCGAGGTCGACCGGTGGACGCGGGCGTTCCTGGCCGTCGAGGCCGCGCGTCAGGCCGAGCGCGACAGCGTCCGCCGCGCCGAGGACGCCAAGGCCGACAGCCTCATCCGCCTCGCGCAGATGGCGTCGCTGCGGTGGCGGAAGGTCGAGCCTGGCGCGCAGCAGAGCTTCGTCGAGCAGTTCGGCGAGACGTACTGGCAGGCGGCGATCCCCGGCCCCCGGCTCCTCGTCGACACGGCGGCGACGGACCTCCTGCGGGGTCGCCTCCAGGCCGCCTTCGGCGACCCGACGCGCAACGGCGACGCCCGCGAGCGCCACGGCTACGGCGGCTCCGAGTTCGTCCAGTTCGAGTACTGGTTCGTCGTCAACGACTCGATCCCGCTCCTCGCGCTCGACGTCGACGGGCCGTTCGGGCACGGGCTCTTGGTGGCCAGCGACGAGCGCTACGCGGGGCTCCTCCGCCCGATCAAGGCCGACCTCTCGGCCCGCCTCGAGGCCGCCCGCCGGCCCGACCCGTGGCTCGACTACTACCACTCGTACGAGCGCCAGGCGTGGTACCGGACCGGCTACAACGGCGTCGAGCGGTTCACCGTCGAGGTCCGCCCGCCTCGGTGGAGCCGCCAGCCGCCTACCGACCGCTGGATCATCCACCGCTAGCGCGTAGGCGTGGGGCCGCCCGGCGCGTCGCCCGCAACTCCGCCCGCGCCCCCCGTACTGCGCCCCGCGCCTAGCTTCCCGGTTTCCCCCCAGCCCGTGCCGACGCCCGACCGCTCCCGTTCGTCCCGCAGCGCCCGACGCTCCGAGCGGCCCCCCAAGCCGACGTTCCGCGAGAACGTGTGGTACTGGGTCAAGGCCATCGCGGCCATCCTCCTCATCCGGGCGTTCATCGGCGAGCCGTACCGGATCCCGTCGGAGTCCATGGAGGACACGCTCCTCGTGGGCGACTTCCTCATCGTCTCGAAGCTCCACTGGGGGCCGCGGACGCCCGAGACGATCGGGATCCCGGTGACGCAGATTTACCTGCCGGGCCTCCGCTTCCCGCAGGTCCGGCTGCCGGGCTTTACCGAGCCCGACCGCGGCGACGTCGTCGTGTTCAACTACCCGGCCTCGGTCGACGTCGAGCGGGGGACGATCCCGTCGACCGTCCCGATCGAGCGACGGGCGCCCTACATCAAGCGGCTCATGGCGCTCCCGGGCGACACCCTCGCGGTGTTCGACAAGGTCCTCCACGTCAACGGGACGCCGATGCCGCTGGCGCCCACCATGAAGCAGCGCTGGACGGCGTACGCGCGGGGCGACACGCGGCCCAACGTCCGCCAGCTCGAGGAGATGGGGATCGACCTGCTCGTCGGCAGCGACCGGCAGGCGGAGGGCGGGGGGCGCGCGTTCGACGTGTTCGCCACGCCGCCCGAGGTCGAGGCCCTCACGGCCGACCCCCTCGTCGACCGCGTCGAGCCGTTCATCCTCCGCGAGGACGTCGTGGACCAGACCTACGGCGCGAACCCCGACCACGTCCCGCCGCGCGTGGTCCCGGCCGCCGGCATGACCATCCGGCTCGACGACACGACGCTCCCGATCTACGGCGAGGCGATCGCGCGCCACGAGGGCCGCCGCCTGGAGCGCGGGCCCGACGGCGGCGTTCTCCTAGACGGTGCCCCGGCCGACACCTACACGTTCGAGCAGGACTACTACATGGCGATGGGCGACGCGCGAGACAACTCGGTCGACAGCCGGTACTGGGGCTTCGTGCCGCACTCGCACCTCATCGGGAAGGCCGTGTTCACGTTCCTCTCCTTCAAGGGCGAGTTCCCGTTCGTGCGGCCGTCGCGGTTCTTCCGGCCGATCCCGTAGTGGAGCCGCCGTCCGACGACGCGCCCCGGCCCCCCGAGGCGGACGGCCTCGGGGAGACGACCGGCACGGCCGAGCCGTTGGAGGCGCCCATGGACGCCGCCGCCCCGACCGTCGAGACCGCCCCGTCGCCGACGAGCGCCGCGTCGCTCGGCGGCTGGGTCCGCGTGGTCGGGGGCGCCGTCCTCTTCGCGCTCGTCCTCCGCGTGCTCGGGTTCGCGGCCTACCGGATCCCGTCGACGTCGATGGAGGACACGCTCCTCGTGGGCGACTTCGTGCTGATCTCGAAGGTCCACTACGGCCCGCGCGTGCTCGGCGAGCGGCTCCCGGGCCTCGACGACCCCGACCGCGGCGACGTCATGGTGTTCAACTACCCGCCGAGCCTCGACCCGGAGATCGGGCGGCGGACGCCCTACATCAAGCGCGTCGTGGGACTCCCGGGCGACACGCTCTCGATCCGCGGGAAGACGCCCTACGTAGGCGGCGAGGCCGTGCCGACGCCGCGCCGTGGCCGGCGCCTCTGGGCCTTCGAGGGGCGGATCCCGCCGGCCGACTCGTTGGAGGCGCTCGGGCTGGGAGGCCGCGTTCAGCGGGCGGGGCCGGGCCGGTGGGTGGCCTCGGCGACCGAGCGCCAAGCCGAGCGGCTCGGGTTCTCGGAGGGCGTCGAGTCGCTCCAGCCGTACGTCCGCCCGGGCGGCGACGGGAGCGCGGCGTTCCCGGCCGCCAACCGGTTCAGCCTCGACGAGTACGGCCCGGTCGTGGTGCCCGCGCGGGGCGCGACGGTCCGCCTCGACGACGCCTCGTGGCCGGTCGTGCGGACGGTCATCGAGCGGTTCGAGGGCCACACCGTCGAGCGGACGGCGACGGGGTTTTTGATCGACGGCCGCCCGGCGGAGACGTACACGTTCGGGCAGGACTACTACTTCGTCCTCGGCGACAGCCGCGACGACTCGGCCGACAGCCGGACGTGGGGGTTCGTCCCGTTCGACCACGTCATCGGGAAGGCCGTCGGGGTGTACTTCTCGTGGGACGACGAGGCGGGGCGCCCGCGGTGGGAGCGGATCGGGCGCGGGGTGGGGGAGTAGGTCCAGGCGCCCCGCGCCGGCTCGTGGTCGCTCACGGGATGGAGCGAGTCACTACATTCGGTGACTGTCGTCAGATCTGGTGACGGATCACTAGACGTAGTGACCTGCCCCGCCGCCGAATTGCTGCTTATATGGCCTCTCCTCACATAAAGTATCTAGCACTCGTTGCCGCGATGATGTTCGCGGTTTTTGTCAGCTGTGCCTCGCCGGACGATCAGGTGCCAGCCCCGAAAGCGCCGATGTCCGAGCCTTCCGAAACGGAAACCTCTGCGGCGGAGGTGGGGCACTCGGCCTTCGCTGAACCTGAACGTCTGTGCCTCGCATTGGAGGACGAGGGGCTTCCACCTGCGCTCTCGCCTACTTGGAAGCGGTTTGAGGGCGACACCAAGTATTCCTGCGTCGCGGACGACCTCGAAGTGACGCCGGGCGGCTACAACTACGTCGGTGACGTCCCGAACGTGATTGAGTACTACGCCGAGTCTGACACGGCAGACCGCGTGGACCTGTTCAGTTTGACGGCGAGCATCTTCAACGAGCAACAGGCAGGCCCGGTAGTGTCTCGCTTTCAGGAGTTGACCCAGACCCTCTTCGAGCGGCTCAATCTCCCGATGCCTGACGGACTCTCCGCCGCGATTGATCGGGGCCAGTCCGACACCTTCAACATGGAGTATGGGACGGTGGCGCTTACCCGCGAGTCTTACAACATGGGGCACGGGCTGGTGGTAAGAGTTGATAGGGCGGAGTAGTCCCTAAAAGCGCTAACGGTCCTCGGTCCACCGCCGCCCAAAGCGTCGGCGCATGACCGCGCCCGAGACCCCGACCCCGCCCGCCTCGGGCCCGAGGCGGAGGGATTGGGCGGGAGATTTCGTCAAGCCGAACTCTCTCGGCCCACCGTCGCTCGCTGCACATCGGCAACCGAACGCGACGGCAGGTCGTTGCAATGAACGGCACCTCCCGCTCTCATGGACCGCCAGCAGATCGTTACCCGCGACCCCGAGGTCATGAACGGCGCCCTCGTCTTCGCCGGGACCCGCGTGCCCGTCGAGATCCTGATCCAGCATCTCGCGGCCGGCGACAGCATCGACAAGTTCCTGGATGACTTCCCCTCGGTCAGCCGTGAGCAGACGGTCGGCTACCTCGAGATGACGCTGCACGAGGCCGAGGCGGCGTGAGAGCGCTGTTGGACGAGAACATACCGAGGGCGCTTATCCGGTTGTTCGCGCCCGAGGTCGACGCGTGGACGGTCCCGCAGTGCGGCTGGAGCGGGCTGACGAACGGGAGGCTACTCACCACCGCGTCGGCGGAGTTCGATGTGTTCATCACGACGGACCAGGGTATCCCGCACCAACAGAACCTGAGCCGGTACGAGATCGGGATCGTGCTGATGGAGGCCAGAAGCAACCGCTTCGAGGATCTCGCGCCGCTAGTGCCGGAGGTGAAAGCACGGGTCGGGTCGGTCGCTCCGGGCACCGTGCTCCGCGTGGCCGTGTAGCCCGCTGCCCCTCTGTCCGGCGTCGCCCGTAGCTTCGGCGCATGACCGCGCCCGAGACCCCGACCCCGCCCGCCTCGTCGCCGAGGCGGTGGGACTGGCGGCGCGGCGTGAAGTGGTTCGGCGCCGAGTTCCTGGTCGTCGTGACCGGCGTCCTCGTCGCGCTCGGCGTCGGCGCGTGGTGGCAGGGGCGCCAGGACGCCGAGACCGAGCGGGCCTACCTCCGCCAGCTCGCCGCCGACCTCCGCGAGACCGAGGCCGCCGCGACCCAGGCCGACGCCTACCTCCGCCCGGTGGACCGCGCCGGCAGCCTCCTCTGGCTCGCCTTCTACGAGGCCCCGCCGCCGCCGCGCGACTCGCTCCTCGCCTGGGCGGAGCGCTCGCTCTGGACCTCGTCGGTCCGCCCCGTCCTCGGCACGGCCGAGGCGCTCGTGGCCACCGGCGACCTCGCCCTCATCCGCGACGACTCGCTCCGCACGGCCGTCACGGCCTACCTCGAGACCACGCGCGGCCGGCTCTACGACCACGAGCAGTTCGACCGCGTCTGGGCCGGCGCCGAGCGCCGGATGCGCCGCCACATCGACCCCACGGAGAGCGCGCTGACGCTCTACGAACCGGCCGTGCTCGACACGTTCCTCACCCAGATGGGCGTCCCCGAGGCCGACCTCGCCGGCCTCGACGTCCCGTTCCCATTCGACGCTGCCGCGTTCCTCGGCGACGGCGAGGCGCTGCAGGACGCCTTCGAACTGGCCAACGCCAAGCGGAACCTCCTGACCGTCCGCCGCGCGATGCGGGACGATGCCCGGAGCCTCCGCCAGCGCGTCGAGGCGGAGCTGGGGGAGTGACTCCGGAGCCGGCGCTGAACCACCCGCTGGCGGTATCGTAAACGGCATCGGTGCCTCCGTCCCAACGTCTCATGACGCCCTCCATCCCCAAGAGCAAGATCGTCGCAGCCATTCAGAGCCTGCCGGAGGACGCGACCGTCGAAGACGCCATCGAGCGGTTGCTCTTCCTCAGTCGGATTGAGGAGGGACTGAACCAGGCGGCGCGGGGTGAGACGATCCCTCACGAGGAGGTCCGACGCCGGCTCGAGGCGAAGATGGGGGCATGGCGGACGTAGTCTGGACTCCGAGGGCATATGCAGACCTGGAGGCGATCGGCGACTACCACGCCCTGACGTCGCCGGGCTATGCGGAAGCCCTCGTCCGAAGACTCCTGCGTGCGACGGACCGGCTTGGGACATTTCCCGAGTCCGGCCGCGTCGTGCCTGAGATCGGTGACGACAGCATGCGCGAGGTGATCCATCGCAACTACCGCATCGTCTACATGATGTTGTCGGACGAGGAGCGGGTCGAGGTTCTGACCGTGTTCCACGCGTCGCGCCAGTTCGGATCGGCGTCGGGCGACGCCGATCCGTAAGCCAGCGCGTCGAGTGCCCGTGCGTCAGACCATCCCGACCCGCTTGCGCCAGACCCACTCGACGGTCAGCAGCGCGAGGGCCACGACAAGGAGCCACCAGAAGTCGAGGAGCGGCGTCTCGTCTTCGCGCACGAGCGGGCGGTCTTCGAGGGCGCCCGCTTCGCGGAGGCCGCGGACGAACTGGCCGAGCGAGTCGAGCCCGACGACGGCGCCGCCGGAGCGGAGCGCGACCTGCCGCATGAGCGCCGGGTCGGCCCCCGGCTCGCGGAACTCGGCCGCCAGCCTCCCGACGCCGAACGTGCCGCGGTCGCTCCCGAGGCGGGCGCCGCCGCGGGTGGCCTCGGCCGTGAACGCGTACGAGCCGGGCGGGCGGACGCCGAGGTCGGCGACGTAGCGGCCGTTGCCGAGCGGGCGCATCGTCGCGCGCTCGACGCCGCCGCTCGGCGTGCGGACGGTCAGCTCGAGGCGGGCGTCGTCGATGGGCGCGAGGGCCTCGCCGTAGACCTGGCCCGTGAACGTGACCCGGTCGCGCTCGCCGAAGAGCGCCCGGTCGGGGCGGACGCGGACGGGCCGGCGGTCGCGCGTGGCCGTCGTCCAGCGGACGAGCCGGTCGACGAGGCCGGCGTAGGCCCCGCGGAGGTCGTCGAGGTCGTCGGGGAGCGTCCGCCAGCGCCACGAGCCGGCGCCGAGGAGGGCCGCCGAGCGGACGTCGCCGTTCTGGCGGAGCGCGAGGAGCGGCGCGTCGAGCACGGTCCCGCCGCGGCGGACGGTCGCGAGCACGCGGCCGCCGGGCTGGAGCGCCCAGCGCGTCGGCGAGGCGGCGATGGGGGGGAGGGCGCCGAGGCGGTCGGGCGGCACGCCGAGCCCGTCGAGGACTGGGTGCGCCTCGCCGGCGGCCGTCGGGGCGAGCTGGACCTCGACGCCGCCGCCGCGGACGGCGTCGGGCGCGACCGGCAGCACGTCGCCGAACGTCCGCCCGAGGCGGGCGAGGTCGGTCCCGGTCGTCATGACAAAAAGAGCCGGGAGGCCGCCCGCGACGGCCTCGGCGAGCCGCTGGGCCTGGCCGGGGTCGGCGGCGGCGCCCGGGTAGCCGGCGAGCACGAGGAGGTCGTAGCCGCCGAGCGCGTCGGGAAGCGCGCCCTCGTAGAACTGGCCCGGCGACCGCTGCGTGCGGACCGTGAGGTCCACGGAGTCGTCGGCGTCGAGGACGGCGCGGAGGGCGGCGAGGTCGGGGCTCGGCCCTGCGGACACCATCAGGACGCGGCGGTCGTCGTCGAGCACGCGGACCGTGAGCGTCCGGCTGTTGTTGCGCGTCGTCGCCTCGCCCGCCAGCGGCCCGACGGTCACGGTGTAGCGGTACACGCCGGGCGCCGTCGGCGTGATCGTGAGGTCGGCCGTCGCCTCGGCGCCGTCGCCCGGCACGGTGATCGTCTCGCGCGTGATGATGCGGCCATTCGAGGCGACGGTCACCGCCGCCGACTCGCCGCTGAAGCCGGTCGCCCGGACGCCGGCCTGGATCGGGAGCGGGCTCCCCACGCGCGCCACGTCGTTCGTCACGGCCCGCTCCAGCCGCACGTCGCGCGACGAGAGGCTGTCGCCGGCGACGGCCGTGTAGATCGGGACGGAGAACCGCTCGGCGAGGTACGCCGGGTTGCGCCCGTCGGTCACGCGCCCGTCAGAGACCAGGACGACGCCACGGAGGTTGCGCCCGGCGAAGTCCGTCTCGACGCGGGCGAGGGCGGCGGCGAGGTCGGTCCGCTCGCCGGCGAAGGCGAGGCTGTCGCCGGGCAGGTCCGTGCCGGCCGGCGCGGCGTCGCCCGAGAACCGGTAGAACCGGAGCGCCGCGTCGTCGGGGAGGCCGTCGACGGCCTGGCGGACGGCCGCGGCGGGCGGGCCGGCCCCGAGGCGGAGGCTCTCGCTGTCGTCGACGAGGACGGCCAGCAGCGGCGGCTCGCCGGTCCGCGTGATGCGCCGCCACACGGGGTCGAACAGGAGGACGAGCACCAAAAAGAGCGCGGCGAACCGGAGGGCGGCCAGACCGACGCGGCGCCCGCCCGAGACGGTCGGCGTGCTCCGCCCATAGCTCCACCACGCGAACGCCGCGGCCACGACGGCGCTGACGGCCAGCACGACGGGCGAGACGGCGAAGGTGAGATCCACAGTGTGAGCGAGAGGAGGCGAGCGAAACGGAGAGAGGCGGTCGTCAGTGCGCCGGTCGGCCAGTCGTCGGTACGTCGGCCCTCAGCGTGCCGGTGGGTCCGCCTCGGCGTCGAGGCGGGTGGGGTCGGCTCAACGGCGCACCGACGACTGGCGCACGGAACACCGACCTACCGGGCGAGGGCCGAGCCGTCGAACGCGCCGGGGAGGAGCGCCGCCGGTGTCGTGATCTCGGGCTCGTCGGCGCCCCGCCAGATGACGACGGCGCAGTCGGGGGCGAGCTCGGCGATGACCTGCCGGCAGCCGCCGCAGGGCGTCCCCCCGGGCGCCTTGGCGCAGGCCACGTAGAGCCGGCGGATCGGCCCGAGCCCGGCCGCGCGCGCGCCGACGAGCGCCGTCCGCTCCGCGCAGAGCCCGCGCGTCCAGTCGCCGGCGACCTCGACGTTGGCGCCGAGCACGACGCGCCCGGCCTCGTCCTCGACGGCCGCGCCGACGGGGAAGTTCGAGGCGGGCACCGCGGCCCGGCTCGCGGCGTCGAGAGCGAGGGCCACGCCGGCCGCCGCGTCGGGCGGCGGCCCCACATCGAGCGTCAGCCCGACCGGCTCGCCGACGACCGGCAGTGCGACCGCCTCGGCGACGGCGAGGTCGGGGTCGTCGAGGCGCCACGTGCCGCCCGCGGCATCGGTGATTTCGCCGAGCGCCGCGGGGCCGAACGGCCGGCTCTGCGCGACGGCGATGGCAGTCTGGCCGGCGAGGGCCGCGAGCGACAGCGCGCCCTGCAGCGCCGTGATCGTGAGGGGGAACGAGGCGTTCTCGGTCCGCGGCGCGGCTACCCATCGGCCGTCGTCGAGGAGGACGGCGGCACCGGCCGGCGCACCGGAGTAGGGCACGTACGAGCGGGCGGCGGCGGCCTGGGCGTGGGCGCGGAGGCGGTCGGGCATGGGGCGGGGGAGGGGCGCCCAGTCTACGCCCGGCGCTGTGTGGGGATCGGCGTCGTACGCCTCCTCGATACCGGGGCATCATCACCCGAACGGGCGAGGTACCTTTCTTCTCCCGCCGGAGTGGCGAAACCGGTAGACGCAGCAGACTTAAAATCTGCCGATGCCATGCATCGTACGGGTTCGAGTCCCGTCTCCGGCACCCCGCTCCCCGAGACAGGGGAGGCAATAGGAGATGCCCTCTCCCCGGCCAGGCCACCGAGAAACAGCGGTCTAGATCCGGAGGCGGGAGGAAGCCTATGTGCAGAACGGGAGCGGGTGCCCAGCCACGTCAAGGGTGTGGCTAGGTTTACATGATTCCGTATGCGCGAGTAGGCCCTGGCCGAGGCGCGTGATTCCTGCGGCCCCCGAACGCCCCCCATCCCACCATGACTCGATTCGCTACGCTCTTGCTGGCGCTGCTCGCCGTACCGGCGGCGCTCGCCCAGAACCCGACCGTCACGCTCGGCGCCAGCCCGACCTCGATCAGCGAGGCCGGCGGCCAGTCGACGCTGAGGGCCACGCTCTCGGCCACGACCGACGAGGTCACGACCGTGACCATCGCCGTCGCCGGCGACTCCGACGCCTACTCGCTCGGCTCGAGCACGATCACGATCCCGGCCAACCAGACGACCGGGACGACGACGCTCACCGGCACCTCGGACAACGACTTCGAGGACGAGACGATCTCCATCTTCATCACGAACGTCGTCGGCGACGACGGCGACACGTCCGACGACCCCGACGAGGACGGGGACCAGCAGGTCGACGTCACGATCGAGGACGACGACATCCCGACCGTCCGCCTCCTCGTCAACAGCAACACGCTGACCGAGGGCGAGTCGACGATCGTCCGCGCCCGGCTGCCCGGCAGCGCCACGGCCGACGGCGACATCACGGTCACGCTGGGGTACAGCGGCGGCGCCGGCGAGTTCGTCTCGCCGACCACGCTCGTCATCCCCGACGGCCAGACCAGTGGCACCGTCACCTTCGAGGCGATCGACGACACCGACTTCGAGAGCCCCGTCACGGTTACGATCTCGATCGACGCCGTCGCCGGCAACGCGACCGAGGAGGGGACGCAGACGCAGACCATCACGATCAACGACAACGACGCGTCGCCGCCGACGGTCACGCTCACGTCGAACCGGAACCAGGTCTCTGAGAACGGCGGGACGGCGACGCTCACCGTCCGGATCTCCGAGCTCGTCAGCACGGCGACGGTCGTCACGCTCAGCACGGAGGGCGACGCCGACGCCTTCGAGCTCGCCGACACCCAGCTCACGATCCCCGCCGGCCAGCGGACGGCGACCACGACGTTCACCGGCACGCAGGACGACGACTTCGACGACGACGAGGTCCAGGTCGACATCTCGAACGTGTCCGGCGGCGGCGGCGCCATCGAGAGCGGCTCGCAGCTCCTCCAGATCACCGTGACCGACGACGACACGCCGGCGGTCACGCTGGCGCTCGGCGCGGCGAGCATCACCGAGGGCGACTCGACGACGGTCACGGTCTCGCTCCCGTCCGGCACCCTCGCCAACGGCCCTGTCCGCGTCCAACTCGGCTACGCCTACGACGACGGCGATGAGGACCCCTCCGACAACCCGAACGAGGTGACCGGCCCGGCGCAGATCACGATCCCGAACGGTGCGAACTCGGCCTTCGCCTACATCGTCGCCGTCGACGACACGGACGACGAGGTTCAGGGCGAGCTCACGGTCTCGATCACGGGCGTCACCGGCAACGGCATCGAGGACGAGGAGCAAGGGGAGGAGACCCTCGCGATCCTCGATAACGACGACCTCCCCGAGGTCACCTTCGACGCCGACCCGAACGTGATCGCCGAGAGCAACGGGGTCTCGCGCCTCGTCATGACGCTCTCGAACGCGAGCGACCGGCGGGTGGGTGTCGTCCTGTCGTACATCGGCTCGGCCTCGCGAGGCAGCGACTACACCGCGCCGGACACGGTCTTCGTCCAGCCCGGCCAGCTTACGGGCGTCGGCCAGCTCCGCTCGGTCGGCGGCGACGACAAGAACGAGCAGATCTACGTCGAGGTGGCCGAGGTCATCAACGGCGTCGAGGCCGGCGGCAACGGCGGCCAGCAGGAGTTCATCACCCTCAACCCGGACCTCAACCAGGTCACGGCCTCGTTCGCCGTCGCCGAGCTCGAGGCGTCGGAGGGCGATGGGTCGATCCAGATCCGCGTGAACCTCGCGCCGGCCGCCGAGGCGAACTCGTCGGTCCGCGTGACGCTCGACGCCGACGCCTCGACGGGCTCGGCCGCCGATCTCGGTGGCACGACGAGCCAGACGGCGACCTTCGCCACCGGTGAGACGACGGCCACGGTCTCGTTCCCGATCGCGGACGACGCCATCCTCGAGGGCGACGAGACGTTCGTGTTCACGCTCACGAACGGGTCGAACGTGGTCCCCGACGGCAGCACCCTGACGCTCACGCTGGAGGACAACGACACCGACACGGAGCTCCTCATCAGCGAGTTCGACGGGATCGTCGCCGGCGCCGACCCCGAGTTCGTCGAGCTAGTCGCGGCCGGCGCCGGCGCCCTCGCCGACGGCCTCTCGCTCGTGTTCTACGACTCGGACTCGACGGCGGTCGTGGTCAACGACCTCGACGGGCTCGTGACCGACGACAACGGCTTCCTCGTCGTCACCGGCGACGACGAGGGGATCGCCATTCCGGACGACTTCCTCGGCGTCGCCGTCTTCCGCGGCAACGGGCCCACGCTCGGCTCGACGTTCGATCCGGAAAACGACGCCGTCGTCGACGCCGTGTTCATCGACGAGCAGGCCGCGGCCGACGAGCAGGGCCAGCTCGCGCGCGACGGCTCGCTCCAACTCCAGGACCGCGGCGGCTTCGCCTTCGTGGTCCCGCCGACGCCGGGTGAGGAGAACGAGTTCGGCGCCGGGGTCTCCATCGACCCCGAGGGGCCGATTTCGGAGGCCCTCGTCGGCGACGTGTTCCCGAACCCGTCGGCCGGCCGCGCCGCGGTCGAGTTCGCCGTCGAGGCGGGCCAGCACGTGACCGTCGAGGTGTTCGACGCGCTCGGGCGCTCGGTCCTCACGGCGTTCGACGGCGACGCGCGCCCCGGTACGGCCGTCCGCGTCGAGCTCACGGGCCGCGCGCTCACGCCGGGCGTCTACGTCGTCCGCGTGGCGGGCGAGTCGTTCGCCGAGACGCGCCAGCTGACGGTGACGCGCTAGCGCCCCCGGCCTTCAGCGGAACGCCCCGCCTGCGGAATTCGCAGGCGGGGCGTTCTCGTTCGGGCGGTCCGCCTCGGTCTCGAGGCGGAGGGGGCCGGCGCCGCGCGTCGAGCGGGGAGGAGAGCCGGCCCGCGCCGCGAACGGCTCGGGGTCAGATGGCGAGCCGGATGACGGGCGTGGCGGAGGCCTCGACGGTCGAGCTAGGGGCGGCGTCGCCGTAGTGCGTCCGGTTGATCTCGCGGATCGTCCGGGCGGCCTCGGCGATCGTCTCGTCGCGGCGGTCGGTCCGCTGGCGGACGCGGTCGTTGGCCCGGAGGACGGCGTCCTCGAGGTACCGCTTGTGCTTGTCGACGTAGTCCTCGGGCGAGGCGAACAGGACGAGCCCGCGGCGTGCCGCCGTCGACCCGGACACGCGGACGGCGCCGACGCGGGCGTTCCGCTTGCGGGGGTAGCTCGTCAGGGCCCACTCGTGGTGGAACGCCTCGACCCAGGCCTCGTCCGGCGGGTCCGACAGGCGGAGGACGATCGAGGTGATGGTGTCGCCGGCCTGGGACGTGGAGACGGCGTCTTCGTAGAGGCCGACGATGCGGATCTCGGGAGGCATGGGCTGGATGTGGTGGGAGGTGCCCCAAGGTCCGTCCATGCCGTGCCCCCTGTGAAGGGGAGACGCTTCGGATGCGGCCCCTCAGGCCGATCCTCAGAAAACCCTCAGCCGAATCCCACCCCCAGAGACCTACCCGCGGACGCCGCCAGAGCGGATCGGTCGGTCGACGGCCGGGAGAGGCGTGGGGGCGACGGCCGTGAGCGCGCCGTCCGCGTCGGCGAGGTAGACCGTGACGTAGCCCCACCGCGTGGCTCGCCCCGCGGCCTCGGCGGCCTCGGGCCCGACGAAGGCGATGGGCGTGCCGAGGTCGGCGGGGAGGTCGAGCGCGGCGAGCGTGTCGGCGGCGACGCGGAGCGCGTGCGGCGGCGCCACGTCGGGGTCGCCCGGCTCGCTCACGTCGACCACGACGCCGCCGGCCGCGGCCAGCGCGCCGAGCGTCTCGGCACCCTGCCACGAGACGGTCTGGGCGAGGTCGGCCTCGGCGAGGACCGGGCTCGCGAGCGCGAACAGGTCGTCGCCCGAGTGCGGCGTCGCGCGGGCGCGGACGGCCCCCTCGCCGTCGACGACGACGGCCAGCGGGACGCCGGCGTAGCCGAAGGCCTCGGCGGCCTCGTCCTCGGCCCCGTCGACCGTCACGGCGACGACCGCGGCGCCGGCCGCCTCGAGGTCCAAAAGCGCGTCGGCGAGGGCGGCCCAGGCCTCGGCATCGCCCGCCTCGGCGAACTGGAGGACGACCGGGCGGCCCGTGAGGGAGGCGAGGTCGACGGGCCCGTCGGCCGTGGGGAGCGTGACGTGCGGCGCGGGCTCCCAGGCGGGGGCGACGGCCGCGCGGGTGGCGTCGTGCGCCGGCTCAGTCCCACACGCGGCAAGAGAGAGGACGGCGAGGAGGAGGAGCGGGCGGCGCGTCACGTTCTAGTTGGCAGCGGCTTCGCGGAGGGCCGCGAGGCGGATCGCCCCGTGGCTCTTGACGTCGACGGCCTCGCCGTCTTTGATGAGGATCGCCTGGGGCGTCTCGTGCTTCACGCCGAGCTGCTCGGCGAGGTAGCCCGAGACGTCGCGGGCGTACTGGACCACGACCGCGTAGAGCGGCGGGTCGTCGTCGCCTTCGAGGCCGACGAACTCCATCTGACCGCGCGCCGAGATCGGGCACGCGATGGAGTGTTTGAGGAGGTACACCGGCTTCTCGTGCGACGCCTCGAGCATCGCGTCGGCGTCGGCGGTGGTGACGAGCTCTTGGACCTGGGCCATCGGAATCTGCGTTGCGAGTGGGCCGTACCTTTCCGACGTCGCCCTTCGACGCCTGCCGACCCACACGCGGAAGGTACGGCGGTCCGGCGCCTGTGGCCGCCCCCATCCCCGGGGAAATCCCCCATAACGTCGTTTTTATGCCCGTCGCCCCCCCCGAGCTCACCGGGGCCGAAGACGTCCGCTGGGACCTCTCCGACCTGTACCCCTCCGACGACGCCCTCCGGGCCGACCTCGACGCCGCTGAGGCCGAGGCGCGCGACCTCGCCGCGCGCTACCGCGGCCGCCTCGCGGAGCTCGACGCGAGCCAGCTCGCGACGGCGCTCGCCGAGCTGGCCGACGTCCACGACCGGTCGGGGAAGGCCTACACGTACGCCTACCTCGCCTGGAGCACCCACACCGAGGCGCACGAGGCCGGCGCGCGGCTCCAGCGCGTCCGCGAGGCCTACACCCGGATCGGGCAGGACCTCCTGTTCGTCGACGTCGAGTGGGCGCGGATGGACCCCGACCGGGCCCGCCAGCTCACCGAGGCGCCCGAGCTCGCGCCCTACCGGCACTACCTCGAGCTGAAGACGGAGGCCCGCGACCACGTCCTCTCCGAGCCCGAGGAGCGGATCCTCTCGGAGAAGGCCGTGACGGGGTGGAGCGCCTGGAACCGGTTCTTCGACGAGACGCTCGGCGCCGCCCGGTTCGACGTCCGCGGCGAGAGCCTCCCGCTCCAGCAGGCGACGGCGAAGCTCCACGACGCCGACCGCGCGCTCCGCCGCGACGTGCACGAGTCCGTTACCTCCGGCCTCGTGAGGCTGAACCGACCCCTCACCTACGTCTTCAACACGGTCCTCGCCGATACGGCCTCGTCGGACCGGCTCCGCGGCTACGAGTCGTGGATCGCGTCGCGGAACGAGGCCAACGAGATCGACGGGGCCTCGGTCGACGCGCTCGTCGAGGCCGTCACGGGCCGCTACGACCTCGTCGCGCGGTTCTACCGGCTCAAGCGACGGCTCCTCGGCCTCGACGAGATGTTCGACTACGACCGCTACGCGCCGACGGGAGAGGCGACGACGTTCGTGACGTGGGACCGGGCCCGCGAGATGGTGACCGAGGCGTACACCGACTTCGACGCCGAGATGGGCCGCATCGTCGGCCGCTTTTTCGAGGACCGGTGGGTCGACGCGCCGCCCGAGGCGGGCAAGCGGGGCGGGGCCTTCAGCCACGGGGCCGTGCCGAGCGCCCACCCGTACATCCTGATGAACTACACCGGCCAGCTCCGCGACGTCCAGACACTGGCCCACGAGCTCGGCCACGGCGTCCACCAGTTCCTTGCACGTGACCAGGGCGTCTACCACGCCGACACGCCGCTCACGACGGCTGAGACGGCGTCGGTCTTCGGCGAGATGCTCACGTTCCAGCGGACGCTCGCCGCGCTCGACTCCGACGCCGACCGCCTCGCGCTCCTCGTCGAGAAGATCGACGACACGATGGCGACCGTCTTCCGGCAGGTGACGATGAACCGGTTCGAGGCGGCCATCCACCACCACCGCCGCGAGCGCGGCGAGCTCTCGCCCGACGCGTTCGCCGACCACTGGATGCGCACGCAGACGGCGATGTACGGCGACAGCGTGACGCTCACCGAGGGCTACCGCTGGTGGTGGAGCTACATCCCGCACTTCGTCCACACGCCGGGCTACGTCTACGCCTACGCCTTCGGCGAGCTGCTCGTGCTGGCGCTCTACCAGAAGTACCAGTCCGAGGGCGCCGGCTTCGCGCCGAAGTACCGCCAGCTCCTGGCCTCCGGCGGATCCGACTGGCCGCACGTCCTGGTCGGCCGTCTCGGAATCGACCTGGAGGACCCCGGGTTCTGGGACCGCGGCCTCGACGCCATCGAGACGCTCGTCGCCGAGGCCGAGGCGCTCGCCGACCGCGTCGCCCGCGACGCGGCCTAGACGCGGTCGACCGACTCGTGCTCATCAGCGAGGCCGTCCCGGCGGCCCGCCGAGATATCCACATCCCCCGCGGAAACGGGGTGTGGGCACTATGTTTGGGACGGGCGTCCGTCCCCCCTCATGCCCTCGTTTACCTACGTCGCCCGTCGGCCCGGGCCCTTCTCGGCCCTCGTCCAGGCCGCTGAGATCGGCGGGCTCCGGCTCGACCCGCACCCGCCGGCCCGCGCGCTCGATCGGTACTACGACACCGACGACGGCGAGCTGCTCCGCCGCGGCCTCGCCCTCCGGGTCCGCGAGCGGGCAGGGCACGTGGTCGCGGCGCTCCGCCGGGTGGAAGGGGAGGGGACGCTCTCGACCGACTTGGATCTGCCCGAGGCACCCGGCGACGGCGTGCTTCGCCTCCCGTCGAGCGCCCTCGCCGACACGGTCCGGGCGGCCGTCGGCGACGACGCGCTCCGCTCGCTCCTCACGCTCCGCCAGTACCGGACGCCCCGCGTGGCGTACGATGGCGAGGTGCCCGTCGGCGTGATCTCGTTCGACGTGGTGGTGTACGAGGTGCCCGGCGCGCGCGTGGTCTCGAACGAGGTGGAAGTCGAGCCGGCCGAGGGCGCCGACCCGCTGACCTGGCTGGCGCCCGTGTTCGAGGCCCGGGGGTTGGAACGGGCCGCCCGCTCGAAGATGGCGCGAGGGGTGATCCAGGTGCCCCGCTCGCTGGCCGAGCCCGTCCTCCTGCTCCCCGACGAGCGCCGGGGCCTCGAGGACGCGATGGGCGCCGCGGACGTCAGCCTTCGACGTCGCGCGCACGTCGTGCTGCTCGACGCCCGGGGCTTCCGGCCCGACACGATCGCCTCGCAAACGGGCCTCAGCATGACGGCCGTCCGCCACTGGCGGGAGCGCTTCCGCGCCGTGCGCATGGGGGTCCTCGACCCCGAGACGGCGGCCCCCGCTCGGGGCCCGCTCTGGGCCCCCGCGCCGGGCCCGCCCGCGCTGCCGCGCATCCCGGCTCCGCCCGCCTCGGTGGAGGAGTCGGCTCCGCCAGCGCCCGAGGCGGAGCGGGTGCCAGACATGGAGGACGCGTCCGATCCGGTTCCCCCCCGCGAGGTGTCCCGGGCTGCACCGACGGGAGGGCCAGAGGGGGATGGCCTCTCGCTCGGTTCGCTCGACACCCTGGAGGACGGCGACATGGCCGACCTGCTCGACCTGTTCACCCCCTCCGCGCCCGACACCCCGCTCCTCGACGACCGCGTCGACGTCGACGACGAGGAGGCCGAGCCGCCGGAAAGCGGCGGTCCCGATATCGAGGCGCCTCCCCCCGCAGCGCCTCCCCTCCCGGCGCCGCGCCGCAATCCGTACCCGGTGGTTCTCGGGCCCGTGGCCGCTCCGGCGCGGAAGCGGGACCCGTTCGCGGAGGTCGACCTCCGTGCCCTCCGTCGGGCTCGTCGAGCGGACGAACCGCCGGCCTCGGCAGGGGCGACCCCGGCGGGTCCCGCTGCTCCGAGGGCGGCCCTGCCTGCTCGCCCCGTGTTGTCGGGCGACACGCCGCTCTTGGTCGCCTCCGAGGCGGTGGTGTCGCACGCCGTCGCCGCGTTCGACGACCAGGCGAGCCAGTTCCTCCGCTTGCGCGTTCCCTCCGAGGCCCGTCGGCTCCTCGTCGCCGCGCACGGCCTTCGGCTGGCGGTCGAGACGTTCGAGGCGGCCCTTCCGGAACGGGCCGCTCGCCGGCTCGTGACGGCGCTTCGCCCGCTCGTCGCCGTGCTCGACGAGGCGCTCGAGGCGGCCCGCGCCGCCGCAGTCCGGGGGGGCGATCCCGACCTCGTCCGTTCGGCCGCGGCCGCCCTCGCCGCCGCCGCTGGCCGGCTCGACGGGACGCACGAGGGCTGGGGCGACCGGGCGCGGCGGCTCGTCGCACGCCTCGCCGCCCAGGCCGCGGATGGGGCCCTGCGCAGCGACGACGCCCCCCTCGCCGACGACTTCGTGGGCGCGCCCGGCGACGCGCCGTCAGCGACCCGGCTGCGGCACGTCCTCGGCTCCGCCGTGTGGGTCCGGTTCGAGGCCGTCCGCGCCTTCGAGGACGACCTCGATCTGCCCACGCCCGCACTCGCGTCCCATCTCGCCGTTGCCCTCAGCGGACTCCGGTACGTCCTTGGTCTGGTGGAGCCGAAAGGCGACGCGGCGGACGAGATCTCGGCGGCTCTGGCGACCGCCGAGCAGACCGTGGTCGACGCCCGGCAGCGCGCCGAGGTGGGCGACGACCGGGCTCTCGACGTCCTCACAGGGGTGTGGGGTGCCGCGACGGGACAGGCCTTCCGATCGCGTCTCGCCGCCGTCGTCTCCGCGGTGTAACGACGTTTTTGAGTCCGAATCGCCATGCCGCAATGCGGCGGTGTGGAGCCGGCGTCAATCGTGTCGACGGGCGTTCAGTCTTCAACGAGACCCGACATGAGGTGAGCCGCTGCGGGGTTTATTGGACCCAGGCGCCCCGGGAAATCCCCCGTGCAGGCCGGCCCTAGCCATCTGCCGCATGACACCGCTCGCTTATCTGCGCACGTACCGTCCCGACCGCTCCGTCCTCACGGGCGAGGGGTACAACCAGGGCACGGTGCGCGTCGGGAAAGGCGACGTCGTCGGGGTGGTGATGATGGAGTTGGGAGGGCCGCTCCAGCCGGACGAAGTGGTCCCGTTCCTCGAGAGCCGCCTGCTCGACCCGGTCGAGGTCGACCTCCGCGTGCCGAAGGCACTTCGCCCGCGCGTGGCCCACTACATCGCCCGTCGGCGGGGCCGCGAGCTCCGCCGGTCGTTCGAGATGATCGGTGGGTGCAGCCCACTGCGGCGCCACGTCTCGGAGCAGGCCGCCGCGCTCCAGCGCCGCCTCAACGACCGGTTCGGCGCGGCGACCGACGCCACGTTCCGCACGTACGTAGCCATGCGGCACGGCGACCCGTCGATGGAGACGGCCCGGCGCCGGATGGTGGAGGACGGCGTGACGAAGGTGATTCTCCTGCCGCTCCAGCCGCACTACTCGGCCTCGATGGCCGGCTCGGCGCTCTCGTACTGGCAGGCCCACGGGACGGTCTCCGCGCCGACGGCCCTCGTCTCGGAGTACGCCACGCACCCTAAGCTCGTCCGCGCGCTCAACGAGCGGATCGACGAGGGGCTCCAGCGCTTCCCGCGCGAGGTCCGCGACCGCGTCCAGATCCTGTTTGCGGCCCACGGCGCGCTCCGGCGGCACCTCCAGAAGCTCGACGACCCGTACTGCTGCCACGTCCAGGCGACGGTCCGCGCCGTCCTCGACGTGCGGAGCGACGGCCGGGGCTCGGCCGTCGCGTTCCTCCCGCCGCTCGGGGCCGGCCGCGCGCTCGGCGCTCGCCTCGGCGACACCATCGCCGACCTCGCCGACGACGGCGCCTCGGCGCTCCTCGTCGTCCCGATCTCGTTCCTCTCGGAGCGCGTCGACACGGCGTTCGACCTCGACGTGACGGCGCGGGGCCTCGCCTCGAGCGAGGGGATCTCGCACTTCGAGGTCACGAACGGGCTCAACTGCCACCCGCTCCTCATCGACACCCTCGCGGAGTGCGTCGGCACACACGTGGAGCCCGACGCGCTCGCGGGCGGCGACGGCGTCGTCGAGGCCGACGACCTCCCGGAGATCGTGACGACCGGCACCGCCGTGCGCGCCCGCGTCCCGGCCTGCCCGGTCTGCGAGCGCTCCGTCGCGACGCGGACGTGGCGTCCGGAGGGGCCCGCTTACGGCCCATCGCCGGTCGAGGGCGACGTGACGGACCAGCGTTCGGCAGCGTAGATCGTGGGGCCGTCGGATCACTTGCTGCGGACGCTGGCGGCCGTTCCGCCTGGCATCCGTGTGGTCGACGTGGCCTGCGGACCGGGCCGGCACCTGGACCCGCTCGCCCGCCTCGGCTTCGACGTGTGGGGCTCCGCCGAGGACGCCGGTGACGTGGAGGCCGCCCGGCGCCGGCTCGCCGAGACGCTTGGAGAGGACGAGTCCGCCCGCCGCGTGACGCGGGGTGCCCCGGACGCGCTCGGTTACCCCGCCGCCTGGGCCGACTGGATGGTGCTCGCGGGGATCGCCGACCTCGACGCCGCGCTCACCGAGGCGGCCCGAGTCCTCAAGCCCGGCGCGTGGGTCTGGGTCGAAACCGACGCGGCCGACGGCCTTTGGGAGGCCGCCGACAGCGCGGGGTTGGTCATTGCGGAGGCACCCGCCGAAGAGGACGGCGTGACGCACGCCATCTTCCGCCGGCCAGGCGACGTCGGCTAGCCCGCCGACGGGGTCCGCTTCCAGAGGGGACCGTAGCGGCGCCACGCCAGGACGCTCGCTGCGGCGATCAGGGCGAGCGGCCACAGTGGGAGCACGCCCAGGACGACAGCCAGCAGCCCGTGCCAGCCGAGCGCGATGGCGTCCACCACGCGGGCGACGACGCCCGGCGCGGGGGGAGGCGCCGGGACCGTCGCGGGGCCGACGAACGTGGCGCGGATCGTGGCGAGGGCGACTTGTCCGCGGAGCGACCGCGCGACAGACTCCATCGACTCGATGTCGGCGCGGACGCGGTCGAGGCGCTCCTGGACCGACAGCATCTCGTTGATGGAGCCGGCCTCGGCGAGGAAGGCGACGTAGCGGGCCTCGGCGGCACGCTGGGCCCGCAGCCGGGCCTCGACATCGACGATCTGGCCCGTCACGTCGTCGACGGAGACCGACCGCGACTCCACCGTGCCGAGGGCCGCGAGGGCGTCGAGCGCCGCGTCGAACCGGTCGGAGGGCACGCGGAGGGTGAGGGTCGATTGGGCCTGGCCGTCGTCGTAGGCCGAGCCGTTCTCGCCCGCGATGAGGCCGCCGTAGCGGCCGGCGACGGCGCGGGCCTCACGGAGCGTCTCGTCGAAAGCCTCAGTCGTGACGCGGAGGTCAGCCGATCGGCGGAGGAGGCGGGAGGTCAGCGCGGCGTCCTGGGCGACCGCGTCGGGTGAAATGGCGGGGCGGTCGGCCAGCGGCGGCGCGGGCTCGACAGCGGCCCCGGCCGCCTCGGTGGCCATTTCGGCCCGGGCAGGCGCCGAGGCGGACACGGCCGCGAGCGGCTCGGCAGCGAGGTCGTCGGCCTCGATGGATTCGACGGGGGCGTCCCACGGCGGGGCGGAGTCGGCGATGGATTCGGCCGGCGCGTCGCCGGCCTGGCAGCCGACGAGGGCCGTCAAGAGGATGAGAGAGCGCATGGGAGGGGTGGGTGAGTCCCCGGTGGGTGAGCCGTCCCAACGGCGGCGCTTCTGTCTTCGTATTGCCTTCACGTGCAGAGCCGGGTGCCGGACGGCCGAACGCATGCGCGAGAGGGCGTCGGGGGGATGGAGAGAGTGCGGACCACGGGCGTCCTTCGAAGAGCAGAATTCGGGCTTGGAAGTGTGAGGAACAGTGGCCTATGATTCTGAGACTTCGCGCAGGTCGTCCCCCGAGTCCACCCTCGCGACCGATGGAACTCGACGCCTCTGCCCCGTACGCCTTCGACGTCCGCCCCGACACCGCCGATTTCAGGGACCAGCTCTTCGCCCCGACGTTGGTGGAGGTCCTCCCGGAGATCCGTCCGGCCCGGTACCGGCGGTACGAGATCCCCATCCTCGATCAGGGCGAAGAGGGGGCGTGCACGGGGTTCGCGCTCGCCACCGTCGCTCACTACCTCTTGCACCGGCGGCGTGGGGACAAAGCCCCGCCCTTCCCCGAGGAGGACTACGTCAGCCCTCACATGTTCTACGAACTCGCCAAACGCTACGACGAGTGGGAGGGGGACGACTACGAGGGGTCGAGCGCCCGGGGCGCGATGAAAGCGTGGCACAAGCACGGCGTCTGCTGTCAGGAGAAGTGGCCGAGCCCGGGCGAGGCCGATTCCTACGATCGTCGCCTGACGGCCGAGAGGGCGCTCGACGCCCTGGAGCGGCCCCTCGGGGCGTACTACCGCGTCAACCACCGGGACCTCATCGCCCTCCACAGCGCGATCACCGAGGTCGGCGTCCTCTACGCGACCGGGCACGTGCACACCGGCTGGCAGGAGCCCGGCGCCGACGGGGCCATCGCGTTCACCGACCGGACCCGGATGCTCGGCGGGCACGCCTTCGTCATCGTCGGGTATGACGCGTCGGGGCTGTGGATCCAGAACTCGTGGGGGGTGGACTGGGGCGACGACGGGCTCGGCCACCTCTCCTACGACGACTGGCTCCGGAACGGGTTCGACGTCTGGGTCGCCCGCCTCGGTGCGCCCGTGGCGTACCACGATCCGACGACGACGGCCATCAGCTTCTCGGCGAAGGCTCAGAAGTCCGAGGTCTACGCCTTCCAGAGCCTCCGCCCCCACATCATCAGCGTCGGCAACGAGGGGCGGCTACGGGCTCACGGAACGTTCGGGACCGACCTCGACGACGTCCGTGACATCGTTGGGAACGACCTCGCGCGGACGGTCGAGCCGTGGGCGACGAAGCGGGTCATGCTCTACGCGCACGGCGGGCTCGTGCCGGAGAAGGCAGCCGTCCAGCGGGTGGCCGACTATCGCGAGACGCTGTTGCACCGGCAGATCTACCCGCTCGCGTTCATCTGGAAGACCGACTACTGGTCGACGCTCCGGAACGTGCTCGAGGACGCGCTCCGGCGGCGGCGGGCCGAGGGCTTCCTCGACGACGCCCGGGACTTCATGCTCGACCGCCTCGACGACGCGCTCGAACCGCTCGCGCGCACGCTGACGGGCAAGCAGTCCTGGGACGAGATGAAGGAGAACGCCCTCAAAAGCACCCGCGCCAGCGGGGGAGGGGCGGCCCACACCCTCGATGCCCTCGCCCCCATTCTCGAGGCCGACGGCGCCGAACTCCACCTCGTCGCGCACAGTGCGGGGAGCATCTTCATGGCTCCCATCGTGGAGGCGATGGCGGCGCGTGGTCAGCCGATCGCGTCGTGCACGCTGTGGGCACCCGCATGCACGCTCGCGCTCTTCCGGGAGTGCTACCAGCCCGCCATCGAGAGCGGCGCGATCGAGCGGTTCACCCTCTTTACCCTGACCGACGACGCCGAGAATGACGATCACTGCGCGCGGGTCTACAACAAGTCGCTGCTGTACCTGGTCTCGAACGCCTTCGAGGACAGGTACCGGATTCCTCTCCTTCGTCCGCGCGGCGAGCCGCTCCTCGGGTTGGCGTCGAGCCTCGACCAGGCCTTGAAGGACGACGCGGGCCTTCGAGCCCTGTTCGAGCGGAAGGCCGTTGACTGGGTCCAGGCGCCCAACGGGAGCCCAAAGGGGGCGCCGCTGGCCTCCCGCGCCAACCGCCACGGCGACTTCGACGACGACGAGCACACGCTCCAGGCGACGCTCTCTCGCATCCTCGGGCAACAGAGCACGACGACGGAGTTCTCGTTCCACCGCTCCAGTAGCGGGCTCCGCGACCGTCGGGAAGCGCTGAACCGGACCGTGGCCCCACGCCCCCGCTGACGGGGACGCGGGGCACTCCCGTCAGCGGGGGCTTAGCGCGACGTGCCCTTGCGCCGGGCGCCGCGCGTCTTCCGCTTCGATCGGCGTTCCTTGGCCTTGCTCCGTTTGTCGTCCTTGGCCTCGCCGTCGGGCTTGCCGCCCGGCAGCTCGACGAACGCGAGGTCGACGCGGCGCGTCTCGGGGTCGGCCGCCTCGATCTTGACGCGGCACGCCTGCCCGACGCGGATCCGGTGGCCCGAGCCCTTGCTGAAGAGGGTGTACCGCCGCTCGTCGTACTCCCAGTACCCGTCCATCTCGCGAACGTGGCATAGACCCTCGACGAGCAACTTCGTCATCTGGACGAACACGCCGAACTTCGTCACGCCCACGACGACCCCCTCGAACTCCTCGCCGAGGTGGAGGGCGGCGTACTCGACCTGCTTGAGCTTGATCGACTCCCGCTCGGCCTCGGTCGCCTCGCGCTCGCGCTCGGAGCAGTGCTCCGACATCTCGGCGAGCGCCTCCTCGGTCGGGATCGCGCCCGGCTGCTGGTCCTGCATCCGCTTCAAGATCCGGTGCGCGATGAGGTCCGGGTAGCGGCGGATCGGGCTGGTGAAGTGTCCGTAGTGGTCGAACCCGAGCCCGTAGTGGCCGATGTTGTCCGGCGAGTAGATCGCCTTCGACATCGACCGGATGGCGGCCTGCTCGATGACGGGCGCCTCGGGCGTCCCCTTCACTTCGTGGAGCAGGTCGTTGAGCGTCGACCGCTGGACGAGCCCGTCTTTGTGCGGGAGCGTGTGGCCGAACGTCTTGACGTAGTCGGCGAGGGCCTTGATCCGCTCGCGGTCGGGCTGGTCGTGGATCCGGTAGACGAACGGGACCTCGCGGCTGGAGGCCTCCTCGGCCACGGCCCGGTTGGCGAGGAGCATGAACTCCTCGATGAGGCGGTTGGCCGCCTGACGCTCCTTCTCGACCACGTCGGCCGGCTTGCCCTCGGCGTCGAGGAGCACCTTGACCTCGGGCACGTCGAAGTCGATGGCGCCCTCGGCCATCCGCTTTTTGGTGAGCGTCTCGGCGAGCTCGCCGGCGCGGCGGACATCCTCCGCCAGCGGGTGGTCCTCGCCGTCGAGGACGGCCTGCGCCTGATCGTACGTGAACCGCTGCTTCGAGTGGATCACGGTCTCGCGGATCTCCCACGAGTGGACGTTCCCGCCGCCGTCGACGGTCATGATGCACGAGTAGGCCAGCTTGTCCTCGCGCGGGCGGAGCGAGCAGACGCCGTTCGAGAGCGCCTCGGGCAGCATCGGGATGACGCGGTCGACGAGGTAGGTGCTCGTGGCGCGGTCGTAGGCCTCGCGGTCGATGATCCCGCCCTGCGGCACGTAGTGACTCACGTCGGCGATGTGGACGCCGACCTCGTACATCCCGCTCCCGAGGTCGGTCACGTGGATGGCGTCGTCGAAGTCCTTGGCGTCGTCGGGGTCGATCGTGAAGACGTTGGCGTCGCGGAGGTCGAGCCGGCGGGCGACCTCTTGCTTGGTGATGCCGGGCTGGATCCCTTCGGCCTCGGCCTCGACCTTCTTGGGGAAGTCCGACGGCGCCCCGTGGGCGAGCGCGAGCGCGAGGACGTCGACGCCGGGCGCGTCGGCGCGGCCGAGGACCTGGAGGACGCGGCCCTCCGGCGCCGCCTTCGGGTCCTGGAACGCGTCGATCGACACGACGACCTTGTCGCCGGGCTCGGCGCCGTTCCAGTTCTCCTTCAGCACGAACACGTCGTGCGTGATCCGCTGGTCGTCGGGGACGACCCAGCCGGACTTGCCCGTCGTCGAGAACGTCCCGACGGTCTTGGGCGAGCCGCGCTCGAGGACTTCGAGCACCTCGGCCTCGCGCTTCTGGTCGGCCGGCCGGTTCTTCTTCTGTGCCGCCAGCGCCACGCGCACGCGGTCGCCGTGGAGCGCCGTGCCCATCCGGGCCTGGCGGACGAAGAACTCGGTCCCGTCGTCCTGGGCCACGAACCCGAAGCCCTGCGACGTGACCGACAGCCGGCCGACGGCCTCGTGGTCGTTGCTCCGGTGCTGCACGCGCCCGCCCTTCTGGACGGTCACCTGGTTCGTGTCGCGGAGGTGGTCGAAGGCGTCCAGCAGGGCCTGGTAGCGGCCCTGGTTCTTGATGCCGATCGCCCGGGAGATCTCCTTGGCCCGGTACGCGCGGTCGGCGTGGGACTCCAGGAAGGACAGGATCTTCGGGGTGAGGGCGTCGACGTCTCGGCGGTCAGCCATGCGGGAAAGGGGATGGGAGGGGGGCGACGGGCGGTGTGGTACCGGGAGGCCCCGGGTCGGGTCCGTAAGGGCCTGCGAATCCTGCGCGTCCGGAGACCTCGGGCCGGCTCGTGTCGTTTCTTTCCCCTATGCGCACGCTTCTCTCTCTGCTCGTCGCGCTCACCGCGGCCGTCGCTGGCGCCCAAACGCCGGTCGGCGCGGGACCGCCGGCCGCGGGCGCCCCGTCCGACCCGAGCCCGCACTCCGAGGCCCGCCTCGTCGCCGACGTGTCCCGCATCGCGCCGGGCGACGCGTTCGACGTGGCCCTCGAGGTAGACGTCGAGGAGGGCTGGCACATCTACTGGCTCAACCCCGGCGACAGCGGCCAGCCGGTCTCGATCGAGTGGACGCTCCCCGAGAGCGCCCAGGCCGGGCCGCTCCGCTTCCCGCCCCCCAACCGGTACGTCGACGCGGGCCTCGTGACGTACGCCCACGACGGGACGCCGTCGTTCCTCACCCGCATCCAGGTCCCCGCCGACGCCGCCGAGGCGGTCCGGCTCGAGGCCGCCGCGCGCTGGCTCATCTGCGCCGACGTCTGCCTGCCCGCCCGCGCGGATCTCTCGCTAACGATCCCGGTCGCCGCTGAGACGCGGCCGACGGGCGCGCTCGACGCCGCCCGCGCCGCCCTGCCCGCCTCGGCCGACGGATGGACCGCCTCCGCCGCCGTCGCGGATGTCGGATACGTGCTCACGCTCGACCCGCCAGATGGCGTGTCGCTGGAGGGCGCGACGTTTTACGTCGACGAGAGTGGGGTGCTGGATCACGCCGCCGAGCAGCGCTTCGAGCAGGAGGGCGGGGCGTGGGTCGTCCGTCTCATGTCCTCGGACTACGCGACGGGGCCGGCGCAGGAGCTGAGTGGCGTGCTCGTGGCGGGCGAGACGGCCGTCGAGTTGGCGGTGCCGGTCAGCGGGGCGCCGGCGGTGGCGTCCGCGAGTGGGGGGGAGGCCGCCGCGTTCGGGTTCTGGGGCGCGCTCGCGTTCGCGTTCCTCGGCGGCGTCGTCCTCAACCTGATGCCGTGCGTGTTCCCGATCCTCAGCATCAAGATCCTCGGGTTCGTGCGGGGCCGCGAGCAGAGCGCGGCCGAGCTGCGCACGCACGGGCTCGCGTTCGGCGCGGGCGTCGTCCTGTCGTTCCTCGCACTCGCGGGCGTCCTCCTCGCGCTCAAGGCGACGGGCGACGGCGCGGGCTGGGGCTTCCAGCTCCGCTACCCGGCCGTCGTCGCCGGGCTGGCGGCGCTGATGACGGTCCTCGCGCTCAACCTGCTCGGCGTGTTCGAGATCGGGCAGACGGCGGCGTCTGTGGGCGGCCGGCTCGACCGGCATGAGGGGCTGAGCGGGGCGTTCCTGTCGGGCGTGTTGGCCGTCATCGTGGCCTCGCCGTGCACGGCGCCGTTCATGGCCGGGGCGCTCGGGTTCGCCGTCGTCCAACCCGCGCCCGTCGCCCTCGCCATCTTCGGGGCGCTTGGCGTGGGGATGGCGCTTCCCTATGTCCTGCTGTCGTTTAAGCCGGGGTGGCTGGAGCGACTCCCGAGGCCGGGTCGGTGGATGGAGACGCTCAAGCAGGTCCTGGCCTTCCCGCTCCTCGCGACGGCCGTGTGGCTCGTCTGGCTATTCGGGAGCCTCCTCGACGTCGACGCGGCGGCCCTGCTCCTGATGGCGCTCGTGACGCTCGGGCTGGCGGCGTGGGCGTGGGGCCGGTGGTCGCGGCCGGGGCTCTCCCGTCGGGGCCGGTTGATGGGGCGGACGGCGGGCGGACTGGCGGCCGTGGCCGCCGTCGCGCTCGTGGCCACGGCGTTCGCGCCCGAGCAGGAGGCGTGGGTCGACTTCGACGCCGCCGAGGTCGACGCGCTCGTGGACGCCGGCCATCCCGTGTTCGTCGACGTGACCGCGACGTGGTGCCTCTCGTGCCAAGTCAACAAGCAGACCTCGCTGACCTCGGACGCCGTCCGCGAGGCGTTCGACGCGGCCGGCGTCACGACCGTCCGCGCCGACTGGACGGACCAGGACCCAGCGATTACCGCGTTCCTCGACCGGTTCGGCCGAAACGGCGTCCCGCTCTACGTGTTCTATCCGGGCGGCGGGGCCGAGCCCGTGTTGCTGCCGGAGGTCCTCACGCCCGGCATCGTCCTCGACGCGATCGCTGCCGCCTCGCCCCAGACCGCCTCTCGCTAGCCCGACCCGCCATGCGCACACTCCCGCTCGCCCTCGCCCTCGTCCTCGCCGCCTGCGCCTCCGAGCCCGCCGACGCGCCGACCGAGGCGGCCTCGACGCCCGTGCCGACCGAGTCGACGGAGGCCGCCAACGTCGCGCCGACGCCGGGCGCGATGGCCCCGGACTTCACGCTCGTCGACACGAACGGCGAGGAGCACACGCTCTCCGCGTACCGCGGGCAGCCGGTCGTGCTGGAGTGGCTCAACTACGACTGCCCGTACGTCGGGAAGCACTACGGCGGCGGCAACATGCAGGCGCTCCAAGAGCAGGCCACGGCCGACGGCGTCGTCTGGCTGTCCGTCGTGTCGTCGGCGCCGGGCGAGCAGGGCTACTTCGAGCCGGCCGAGATGAACGCGCGCACGGAGGAGGAGGGAGGACGGCAGGCGGCCGTCCTGCTCGACCCGACCGGCGAGGTCGGGCGGAGCTACGACGCGAAGACGTCGCCCCACATGTTCGTGATCGACGCCGACGGTCAGGTCGTCTACAACGGCGCCATCGACGACCGCCCGACCTCCGACCTCGCCGACCTCGAGGGGGCGACGAACTACGTCGTTCCGGCGATCGCCGCTGCGCAAGCCGGCGAGCCGGTCGACCCGGCCACGACGCAACCCTACGGCTGCTCCGTCAAGTACGCCGACGGGGCGTAGGACCGCGTCGAGGCGGACCGAGCGGCGGGATCAGGGGGCGCCGCGGCGGGTTCGCGCCGGATGAGCTCGCCCCTGACCCGTGCCCGACACGCCCTTCGCGCGTCCCGTGCGGAGCCCCTCGATTCTGAGAACGTCCGCTCGACGCTGGACCGCGCCGAGAGCGGGGCGCCGGCGGCCGGCCACGCCGTCCGCGACTTGTTCTCGACGGACGAGATCTTCCAGCGGATCGTGGCGACGGCCGACGAGGAGTTCGTCCGCTCGAACCGGCTCCTGTTCTTCTCCGGACTAGCGGCGGGCCTCAGCATCGGGCTCTCGTTCGTGGCACGGGCCGCGCTGTCGGCCGCCTCGGGTGACCCGAGTGGCCTCGTCGGCGGGATCCTCTACCCGATCGGGTTCCTCCTCATCGTGCTCGGGCGGTATCAGCTGTTCACCGAGAACACCCTGACGCCGGTGACGCTCGTGCTGACGCGGATCGCGAGCCTCCCGCAGCTGCTCCGGGTCTGGGGCGTGGTGCTGGCGGCGAACGTCATCGGCGCCGCGCTCGTCGGCCTCGTGCTCGCGTGGACGGGCGTGCTGGACGCCGACACGTTCGCCGTGGCGGTCGAGATCGCGGAGCATGGGCTCGAGGTCGCGGCCGGGCCCCTCTTCTGGAAGGGCGTCTTCGCTGGCTGGCTCGTGGCGTCGATGGTGTGGCTCAACCACGCCGCGCGCGACAGCGTCACGCGCTTCTTGATCGTGTTCGCCGTGATGTACCTCGTCCCGGCGGCCGACCTGTTTCACTGCATCATCGGCGCCTGCGAGGTCCTGTTCCTGACGTTCCAGGGCCTCGCCACACTGCCCGAGGCGGCCCGGTTCTTCGGCGTCGTCGTGGCCGGCAACACCGTCGGCGGGGTCCTCCTCGTCGCGCTCCTCAACTACTCCCAGACGCGCCAGCAGCGGTTCCCGCACCGCGACTGCGACGCGATGGCGCTCACGTGGCGCGAGTGGATGTTCGGGATCGGGCGTGGAAAGGCCGCTCGGGAGGCGGCGAGCGAAAACGCGCCGCTCACCCGCGACGAGTCGATCGAGGGGGCCGAGACCGGGAGCATGCTCGACCAGCCGGTCCAGCGTCCCGCTCGGGTAGAGCCGGAGGTCGAGCCCGAAGAGGCCTAGCGGGCCGGGACCACCTGGTAGTACGAGCCGCCGACGCGAACGTACGTGTGGCGCGGCGTCGAGATCGTCCGCTGCACGACGCGGGCCGGGGCGGCCGCGTGCGGGATCCGGACGGTCCGGTTGGCGCGGAGGCCGCGGTAGCGGCGGGCGAGCCGGCCGCGCTCCGGCGGGCGCCGCGCGTAGGTCGTGATCCGGACGGCCTCCCCGTTGTGAGCGGGGACCACGAACGTCGAGCGGAGGCTCGGGCGGTAGACGTCGGGGGCGTCCTGGGCCTGGGATGGGGCGGCGAACGCGAGGGCGAGGAGCCCGAAGGCAGCGAGGCGCATGAGAGGGAGGGAGAGACGAGACGGTCTGTACCAAGCTCGGCCCCCGGGGAACGCCGTTAGACCACACTTGGGCGAATGGGAACGCCTTCGTTCCCGAGGCCGCAATTGATATCCGGTGCGCGACGTGCCCTCGCCGCCGGGCCTCCGCATCGGTGGAGCTTCGGCCCGCCCCGACGCGCTGCCGAGGCGGTCCGGGTCGCGCCCTAGCGCCCGTGGAGGAGGATCACGGCGGCGACGGTGAGCAGACCGAGAAGGAGGCTGGGCATAGGTTTCGTGTCGAGGCACGCATGGTATCCATGCACTGCCGCCGCGGCGACCGTTCGCATCCGGCTTGAGCGGTCTACCTACACGTCTGTGAACGACGGGCCTGCGTGAGCAACGGCCCGAACGAGAAACGCCCTCCCCGGAGTCGGGAAGGGCGTTTCTCAGGGAGCGGAACACGAGACTCGAACTCGCGACCTCCACCATGGCAAGGTGGCGCTCTACCAGCTGAGCTAGTTCCGCTGGGCGCTCTCTTGCGAGCGGATTCCCAAACTACGGGAGCCCCCGCGCCCTGTCAACGCGCCGGGCCCGCTCTTCATCTCGTCTCAGCGAGTCACCAGGAGAGGCCGCACGCCGCCCAGGCCGCCGCTCACACGGACGACGTAGACGCCGGCCGGAGCCCGCCGAGGTCGACCTCCCCCTCGAACGTCCCGACGGGGCCACCTCTCCGTCGGGGCCACTCTCCGTGTCATGGCCCGTGCTCGTCCCTTCGCCCGTCCCGAGGCCCGTCCAGTCAGGGGAGGGGACGTGTTGTAGGGCCTGGCCGGAGGCGGTCGAGGCCAGCGTCGGCAGAAGACCGAGACGAGCAAGGCGCACGGAGTCGCGGCGAGAGCGTGCCCGACGATACGACCTTGCCCCTATGGACCCGATCCGACCCTGGACCCGCCTCGCCTCCAAGACACTCGTCGACCGCTGGTGGATGACGCTCCGCGAGGACCGCGTCCAACTCCCCGACGGCCCCGTCCTCGAGGAGTACCACGTTGCCGAGTACCCCGACTGGACGTGCGCGCTCGCCCTCACCGACGACGGGCAGGCCGTCCTCGTCGAGCAGTACCGCTACGGAATCGACCGCGTGATCCTCGAGCTACCGGCCGGCGCCGTCGACCCCGGCGAGGAGCCGGCCGAGGCCGTCCGGCGGGAGCTCCGCGAGGAGACGGGCTACGAGGGCCGCGAGTGGGTCCGCCTCGGGAAGCTGGCGGTCGAGCCCGGCCGCCACACGAACTACGGGCACATCTTCGTCGCGCAGGGCTGCCACGCCGCCGCGGCGCCCGACCTCGACGTGAGCGAAGACCTCCGCGTCCGCCTCGTTCCGGCCTCGTCGCTCCCCGACCTCGTCGAGGCAGGCCGGATCGCGCACGGCGTCCACGCGGCGGCCGTGTTCTGGGCCCACGCGAAGGGGCTCCTCGATGAACCCCACCCGGGCGGCGGCGTTTAGGGCGTCCACTCTCACAGCGCCCATCCCGATCCCATGCAGCAAGAGCAAAAGACCCTCCTCGTCAGCGTCAACGTCGAAGAGCACGACGGCGAGGACCAGCACATGTCCGAGATTGGGCGCCAGATCGGGCAGGGGTGGAAAGTGATCCAGGCCATCCCCGTGTCAGGCGGAGAAGCCGGCCCCGGCGGCGCGAGCGAGGACTACATGCGCTACCAGGTCACGGTTGAGCGCGAGATCGACTCCGACAACGTCGTCCAGGGTGTGGATGCGACCAAGGCGTCCCGGCTCAAGGACGCCGGTCAGGTCTCCGGCGCGTTCGACGAGGGGATTCCAGAGGGCGAGGAGGAGTGAGGCGGCGGGTGCGAGCGCGCTTCCGCTCGCGCCGTGCCCCTCATCCTTCGCCTCTCCGTTCCGCCCGGTAGCCCGCCTCGGTGAGCGCCTCGACGGCGCGGTCCGCGTCGGCGGCCGTCTCGAACCCAAACCGGAACGTCCCGACCTCGCCCGCGCGGACGCGCAGGAGCTCGGCGTCCTTGAGGTTCAAGCCGGCCGCGGCGACCGTGCCCGTGAGGCCGTGCAAGAACCCCGGCCGGTCGTCGGCCCACACGACGACGTCGGCGAGCGGGGCGAGAAAGCCCTTCGACGACGACGGAAGTGCCGCGCGCGTCTGCCCGGCGTGTTCGAACGCACTCGCGAGCGCCGTGGGATCGTCGAGGATCGACCGGCGGAGGGCGCCGACCCGGTCTCCGAAAGATGCGAGGACGTCGGCGACGGCGGTGCGGTTGTCGCGGAGGATCGGGCCCCACATCGAGAACGGCGAGCCGGCGATCCGCGTCATGTCGCGGAAGCCGCCCGCGGCCAACCCAAGCGCGTCGGCGCCGGTCTCGGCGGCGGTCTCGACGAGCGCGACCGCGAGCAGTTGCGGGAGGTGGCTGATCGTTGCCGCGACGAGATCGTGCCGGTCCGCGTCGAGGACGACGGGTCGGGCGCCGGCCGTCTCGACCATCCACAGCGCCTCGGGCGCTGACTCGGCGAGATCGCCGAGGCCGGGGGAGGGGCAGAGCGCCCAGACGGCGTTCTCGAACAGGAGCGGGTCGGCGTGCTCCGGCCCGCCGACGGCCGCGCCCGCCATCGGGTGCCCCCCGACGAACCGGACGGTCTGGGGCAGCACGCGGGCTGCGTCGAGGACGGCCCCTTTGACCGATCCGACGTCCGTGACCAGCGCGCCGGGGCGGACGTGCGCGGCGGCGAGCTCCATCAGAGCGGGGAGCGCGTCGAGCGGCGTCGCCAGCACGGCGAGGTCGGCGGAGGCGAGAACCTCGGCGGTCGAGCCCGTGCCCGTGAGCGCGCCGAGGCGGAGGGCCTCGGCGGCGTGGGCCGCGTCGGCGTCGGCTCCGAGGACGGCGGTCTCGGGGGCCCGGCGGCGGAGAGCGAGGCCGAGCGAGGCCCCGATGAGGCCGGTGCCGACGATGGCGACTGTCTGGGGACCCGGAGGCACGGCGGAGCGGTTGGCGGCCCGCAACCTACCGCCCGCCGATGCTCTTCCCGATCAGCGACGACGACCGCCACCTCGACGGCCCGGCTTGGGCCACGATCGTGCTCCTCGTCGCCAACGTGCTCGTGTTCGCCTACCAACTGAGCGAGCCGGCGTTCACGTACGGCTGGAGCGTCGTGCCGGAGGAGATCACGACGGGGCAGGACCTCGTCAACTCCCGCCCGATCCCGGAGGAGGACCCGAACGTCCAGATCACGTCGGCGCAGGACATCCCGCAGCGGCCCGGGCCGGGACCGGCGCCGCTCGTCTACCTCACGGTCCTCTCGGCGATGTTCATGCACGGCGGGTTCGGCCACATCGCCGGCAACTTGCTTTACCGCTGGATCTTCGGCGACAACGTGGAGCACCGATTCGGAACCGCGCGGTTCGTCCTGTTCTACCTCACCAGCGGGATCGTGGCGACGATCGCGCAGATCCTCCTCGACCCCGACGGGCTGGTCCCGAACCTGGGCGCGAGTGGGGCGATCGCGGGCGTTCTCGGGGCGTACCTCGTGCTCTTCCCGCGCAATCGCGTGAACGCCGTGTTCATTTTCCGGGTCGTCACGGTCCCGGCGGTGGTCGTGCTCGGGTTGTGGATCGTGCTCCAGTTCGTCAACCAGTGGGGGGCGCTGGCGGTGACGGAGGAGACCGGGGGCGTCGCGTATGGGGCCCACATCGGCGGTTTCCTCACCGGAATGGCCCTCGCCCTCGTGCTGCGAGCCACAGGGACGAAGGAGCAGCGAAGCCGTCTGACCCGGTCGATGGCTTCGGACCCCCGCAATCGGACGTGGTGGTAGGGAGCGGGCACGTTCCTTGCCTCGGATCCGTTTGGATCTGTGTCGCGTTGTCCCGATATTCCGAGAGGTCTCCCTCCGCCGATGGCTCCTTTCTACTCTCTTCGCCGCCTCGTCGCGGTCGCCCTGCTCGCGGCGGCCGTCGTCGCCGTCCCGGCGCGTGCCGCCGTGGTTGACGGCGGCGAGCTTACACTCGTCCACACCGACGACACGCCGCAGCCGTTCCGGCTGTCGGTCCCGAGCCCGAACCCGTTCACGTCATCGACGCGGCTCACGCTGACGGTCGAGCAAGCCACGTCGCTCTCGGTCGCCGTTCACGACGCGCTCGGCCGCCGCGTCGCGCTCCTCCACGACGGCTATGTCCAGGCCGGGACCTACACGCTCCGCGTCGATGCGGGCGACCTCCCGCCGGGCCTCTATCTCGTCCGCGCTACCGACGGCCGCGGCCAGACGGCCACCCGCTCGGTCTCGCTCGCACGCTAGCGCCCGAGCAGTCTGTGCAGGACGTAAGCGCCGGTCCCCGAGGTGGGGCCGGCGCTTTTTGTATGGGTACGTCCGGGCGCCGCGGAGGGGAGGAACCCCCGGATCGCGGGGGTGCTTGAAGGGCCTCCCTTCTGACCCACCACCTCATGGCTGAAACCAACGGCAGCAGCGGTGCATCGACCGCGATCGTTGCCATCGTCGCGCTCGTCCTCGTCGGCATCCTCGTTTGGTTCTTCTTCCTCCGCGGCGGCGCGGCTCCTGCCGACGGCGGCGGAGCCGACATCGACGTGACCATCGAGAACCCGCTTCCGGACACCGAGTAGCGACCGCGTCTGTTTGCCCGGACGCTCCGACCGACACTCATCCGGTCGGGGCGTGTACGGGGAGCCCATCCCTCCAAGACCATGCCCGACGCCCTCGACCGTGCCCCCGACGCCCGCCCGCCCGCCGACGCTCCGCCCCGCGAGGACGACGTCGACGACACGATCGACCCCGACAGCGAGGTCGACGAGGCCCTGTACGAGACCTTCCCCGCGAGCGACTCGCCCGGCTACACCGGCGGGTCCGTGACGCCCGGCGACTACGAAGACGACGAAGAGGAGTAGCCGCGCCTCAACTGAAACCGCCCGCCTCGGCATGGTCACCGAGGCGGGCGGGGAGCAGGGGAGAGGGCCGGAGCCTAGTCGTCCGTGGCGGGCGCCTCGGCTTCGGGCTCCTCCTCGGCCTCCGCGTCAGAGGCCGCCTTCTTCTTGCGGGCCTTCTTCGTCTTGAACGAGAGCTCCTCCTCGTCCTTCTTGTGATCGACGGTGATCTTGGCCCCCTCCTGGAGGTCGTTCGTCAAGATCGCCTCGGCCATCGGGTCCTCGACGTACTTCTGGATCGCGCGCCGTAGCGGACGGGCGCCGAACTGGGGGTCGAACCCCTTCTCGACGAGGAATTCCTTGGCCGCCTGCGTGAGCTCGATCCCGATGCCCAGGTCCTCGACGCGCGCGAAGAGGTCCGTCTGCATCACGTCGATGATCTCGAGGATGTGGGACTTCTCGAGCGGGTGGAAGACGATGACGTCGTCAATCCGGTTGAGGAACTCCGGGTTGAACACCTTCTTGAGGGCGTCCTCCACGGTCGACTTCATCTTCGAGTAGTCGAAGGTGTCCTCCGTGAGCGAGAAGCCGATGCCCTTGCCGAGGTTCTTGATGTCCCGCGCCCCGATGTTCGAGGTCATGATGATGATCGTGTTCCGGAAGTCCACGCGGCGGCCGAGGCCGTCGGTCAGGATCCCGTCGTCGAGCACCTGGAGCAGGATGTTGAACACGTCGGGGTGCGCCTTCTCGATCTCGTCGAGCAGGACCACCGAGTAGGGTTTACGGCGGACCTTCTCGGTCAGCTGGCCGCCCTCCTCGTAGCCGACGTAGCCGGGAGGCGCGCCGACGAGGCGCGACACGGAGAACTTCTCCATGTACTCCGACATGTCGATCCGGATGAGCGCGTCCTGGCTGTCGAAGAGGTACTCCGTCAGCCGCTTGGCCAGCTCCGTCTTGCCGACGCCGGTCGGGCCGAGGAAGATGAACGAGCCGATGGGCCGCTTCGGGTCCTTGAGCCCGGCGCGGGTCCGACGGATCGAGCGGGCCAGCTTGAGGATCGGCTCGTCCTGCCCGACCACAGAGCCCTTCAGCTCGGTCTCCATGTTGAGGAGCTTGGCGCCCTCGGTCGTCTGGACGCGGTCGACGGGCACGCCCGTCATCATGGCGACGACGGCCGAGATGTCGCGCTCGGTCACGGGGTACGTCTCGTCCTCGGACTGGCGGTCCCACTCGTCCTTGACGTTCTGGAGCTCCTCTTGGAGCTTCTTCTCCTTGTCGCGGAGTTGGGCAGCCTTCTCGAAGTTCTGGCTCTTGACGACCTCGTTCTTCTCCTCCTTGACCGCCTCGATCTGCTCCTCGAGCTCGACGACCTCCGGGGGCACCTTGATGTTGGCGAGGTGGACGCGAGCGCCGGCCTCGTCGAGGACGTCGATCGCCTTGTCCGGGAGGTGCCGGTCGGTGATGTACCGCTCCGAGAGCTTGACGATGAGCTCGATGGTGCCCTCGTCGTACTCGACGTTGTGGTGCTCCTCGTACTTCGGCTGGATCTGGGTGAGGATCTCGACGGCCTCCTCGGGGGTGGCCGGGTCGACGATGATCTTCTGGAAGCGCCGGTCGAGCGCGCCGTCCTTCTCGATGAACTGGCGGTACTCGTCGAGCGTCGTCGCGCCGACGCACTGGATCTCGCCGCGCGCGAGCGCCGGCTTGAACATGTTCGAGGCGTCGAGCGAGCCCGAGGCGCCGCCAGCGCCGACGAGCGTGTGGAGCTCGTCGATGAACAGGATGACGTCCTGGTTCTTCTCGAGCTCCGTCATGACGGCCTTCATCCGCTCCTCGAACTGGCCGCGGTACTTCGTGCCGGCCACGAGGGCGGCGAGGTCGAGCGTCACGATCCGCTTGTCGTAGAGGACGCGGCTGACCTTCCGCTGGACGATCCGGAGCGCGAGGCCCTCGGCGATCGCCGTCTTACCGACGCCGGGCTCGCCGATGAGGACCGGGTTGTTCTTCTTGCGCCGCGACAGCACCTGCGCGACGCGCTCGATCTCGACCTCGCGGCCGACGATCGGGTCGAGCTTGCCCTCTTCGGCGAGGCTCGTGAGGTCCCGGCCGAAGTTGTCGAGGACCGGGGTCTTGGACTTTTCTGCCATCTCTCGTTTGCTGCTGCTGGACGAGCGGGAGCGCCCGCGGCCGGAGCCCGAGCCGGGCTCATCGGTCGCTGCGCGGGGGGAGGCCTTCCCGCTCAGGATGGAGTCGAGCTCGGCGCGGACGGCGTCGTAGCTCACCGAGAACGCCTGCTGTAGGATCTGCGCGGCGACGTTTTCGTCGTCGCGCAAGAGCGACAGCAGGAGGTGCTCGGTCCCGATGACGTCGCTCTTGTAGAGCTTCGCCTCGAGGTACGTGATCTTGAGGACCTTCTCGGCCTGCTTCGTCAGCGGGATGTTGCCGACGGTGAGCGTCCCGCCCGTGCTCCGGACGGTGTCCTCGACGGCCTTCTTCAGCTTGAAGAGGTCGCACCCGAGGTTGCGGAGGATCTTGACGGCGATCCCCTCGCCCTCCCGGATGATGCCGAGGAGCAGGTGCTCGGTCCCGATGTAGTCGTGCCCGAGGCGGATCGCCTCCTCGCGGGAGTACGAGATCACGTCGCGGACGCGGTTGGAGAAGTTGCCTTCCATAGTGAAGGTGGTGGCGCCGGAGCGCGTGGGGTCGCCGGCCTCGGGCGCTCCGTCGAGCGGGTCGCCGAGGCGGGCGGCCTGGCTAGGCAGCGAACGAGCTGCCGCAGCCGCAGGTCTGGGTCGCGTTGGGGTTCTCGAAGATGAACCCGCGCGCGTCGAGGCCGTCGTGGTAGTCGACGGTCGTGCCCATGAGGTAGAGCCCGTGGCGCTTGTCCATGAACACGGTGATGGGGCCCGCCTCGTGCTCGGCGTCGAGCTCGAACGCGAGGTCGTGGTCGCGCCGCTTGTCGAAGCCGAGGACGTAGCTCATCCCCGAACACCCGCCGCCCTTGACGCCGACGCGGAGGCCGAACTGGTCCGGGATCTGCTTGTTGGCGACGATCCGTCGGACCTCCGCGGCGGCGCGGTCGCTGAGGCGGACCGGGGCGGGGAGAGCGGGGGC